>CAMIVY010000031.1 GCA_946402275.1 uncultured Prevotella sp. | reverse complement strand
AGCACAACCTTGCCAAGGTTGGGGTCGCGGGTCCGAGTCCCGTTTTCCGCTCTTCTTCAAGTTTTTTGGAAAAACAACCATTCTAAAATGAATTTATATTTAAGGTATTTCGATAGAGAGATTCTTGTTAATAATGTGGATGATGCCATCGCATTCTTAGCTGGAATTGATGAAATAGGTATGAATCCTGTCCTGGAACAGGATATTAGGGATTATGCCGCTAGCGATGTGTTCTACCCCAAGCGTTACAAGACTCGTCCTCGCGTTTATTTTATCATTATCAAGACGGAGGCGGCTACCATGCAGGATTTCAAGGAGAAAAAGGCTGTCCATGGAGCAGATCCAATGGGGAAACCCATGCCTAGCACGTTGACAAGACTGACGGAGGAACGTGAAGGATGGTACGAGGGAGCGATTGACTTCAAACGCGTGCTGCAAGTGCCAGGAACGGGAAAGTTCCAATATCGCGACACTCACTTTGTGGCTCGTTGTAAGGCTGTCTCAGGACAGGATTGCTACAATAGGATAGTGGATCACCTGAGCCAGCGCGTTGACAGTCGCAGTCAGTTCCCTTCTGCTAAGGGAAAGAATTTCAAGTTCCAGTATCTTGGAATGTGCAAATAAGATAATACAACGATTTTTTAACGACTTTCCTCAACCTATGAATAAAGTGATGCTTATCGGTAACGTGGGTGCTGACCCAGAAGTTCGCTATGTTGACCAGGGAGTGGCTGTTGCCCGTTTGCGATTAGCCACTACGGAACGCGGTTACACACTTCAGAATGGCACCCAGGTTCCTGATCGCACCGATTGGCATACGGTACTGCTGTGGCGCAAGCTGGCTGAGATTGTAGAGAAATATGTTCATAAGGGTGACAAGCTTTATATTGAAGGACGTGTCCGCTACACTACCTATGATGACAAGCAGGGGCAGCGACGCTACGTTACGGAGATATGGGCAGACAATATGGAGATGCTGACCCCTAAGGCGGAAGCTGATCCTGTATAAAACATGGAAGAATTTCTACAGACATTCAACGAGATAACATGGTTGTCTCCATCGATAGGGGCTATTACTGCCGGTGTTGTGGCCTGTCTCCTATTGTTTGTTTCAGGGTATGCTTCCGGTTCTGAGATTGCTTTCTTCTCGCTGACTCCCCATGATTTGAACGAGATGGACGAAGAGAAATCCACCACAGATGCGAAGATAGCCCAATTACGTGAAGATTCAGAGAGAACACTCGCCACCATCCTGATAACCAATAATCTGGTGAATGTGGCCATCATTATGCTCTTATCCTATTTCTTCCATCATGCCATCCATTTTGGCGATGCGTGGTGGTTGGAATTCGTGTTCATGACCATCTTGCTGACGTTCCTGTTGCTGCTCTTTGGTGAGATCATGCCTAAAGTATATGCCAGGATAAACCCCTTGGGGTTCTGTAGGGCGACAGTGATGGGCATCTTTTTCTTCCGTAAGCTGTTTTATCCCATTGCCAGTATTGTGGTAAGCTCGGGAAAGCTGACCGAGAAGGTGGTGGTGAAGGAGAATCAGACGCTGAGTGTTGACGATTTGGAACAGGCCTTGGAGCTGACGGACACCGAGGAGATCAAAGAGGAAAAGAAAATACTGGAAGGTATTGTGCGCTTTGGCGATGAAACAGTGAAAGAGATCATGACCAGTCGCCAGGATGTCATAGACCTGGACTTCAAGGCTTCGTACGAAGAGGTGCTGAAGTGCGTTGTGGACAATAACTACTCGCGAATTCCTGTCTATCAGGACAGTCAGGATAATATCCGCGGCATCCTGTATATCAAGGACCTGTTGCCCCATCTGTCAAAGGGTGCCTATTTCAATTGGCAGTCGCTGATACGTCCTCCCTATTTTGTTCCTGAAACCAAGAAAATAGACGACTTGTTGCGTGAATTCCAAGAAAATAAGGTGCATATAGCCATTGTGGTGGACGAGTTTGGCGGAACCAGTGGAATTGTTACGCTGGAGGATATCTTGGAGGAAATCGTAGGTGAGATAAACGACGAGTATGATGAGGACGAGAAGAATTACGTGCGCATCAACTCGAACACCTTTGTCTTTGAAGGTAAGACCCTGTTGAGTGATTTCTATAAGGTACTGAAGCTAGACGATGAAACGTTTGCAGAGGTGGAAGGTGATGCAGACACGATAGCCGGGCTATTGTTGGAAATAAAGGGCGACTTTCCGAAGCTGCACGAAAAGATAGATTACCAGAATTTCTCCTTTGAAATACTGGAAATGGAAGAACGTCGCATCTCGAAAGTCAAGGTTGTGATTAAGCGAGTAAAATGACAGCGAGCTGTCATTTTCGAGCGTGAACACCCTCGAAGGTATTTCAAGGTTGTGATTAAGCGAGTAAAATGATAGTTGTTATTTACCAACCGATGGCCTGATACCATTGCGTCTTCTTGATGTCTTCGTTGTAGGGGTGACTGGCTTGGGCGTATTTCTCAAGTGGAAAGAACATGCTGATGCAACCTTGGTCATCAATAGTGGCACCGGCAAAATCGCTGAAGTTGACTAAATTTGTGTGCCACTTCAAGCTGTATTCTCCATAGCATATGGCTTCACGGAATGCGGTTTCCCAAGCATCATATTTCTCCGGCTGCGAAGCTAGTGCCTTGCGTATCATGTGTTTCATGTCATACATGATCTTCTCCATATCCCCTCTGTCTTTATTGTAGGTATAGTAGTAGATGACATTTTGGGTAGGGTGGCTGGTCTTCAGCCATTCTGTTATATCAGGCAATATCTGCCTAGTAGCATCGGCCAGAACCTGCATCTGACTTGTTTTGATAGCACAGATGGGCATCTGACAGTCGCCCTTCGGGTCGATGTTACCTTTGGCGTCGGTTTTCTGTTCGTAATAGTCGTGACAAATGCTGGAGTACATTCTTTGATCGTCAGCAATGAAGAAGTCTTTGACGATGTTGTCGTAAGGAGCACCCACACCCGTACTTTCTGATGGAGCGGCAATGATATAGTCGGTAACATGGCGCAACTCGTAGGCTACCTCTACATTCTGCATATTACAGCAATCGAAGAAAAGGTATCGCCAATGGATGCCTGTTTGCTGAAGTGCCTTCGCCATATCGGGTATATTGATCCATCGGGTAGGCTCCACCGTTTTCCTAGAACCTTCATTGTGCCCATCGTCGCTGCCATAGGCGCGACGGATAACATTCTTTCCGTCGTTCTCCATGATCCACCCATTGGCATGCCCCCAGAACACGATGCCATAGTCTTCGGCATAAGGACTGTAGCTGACCATGCGCTCTATGACCTCCTGGAATAGGGTAGGGTCGGAGGAATAGAAGTCGGAGGGGTATTGATATAGGGTATCGACGGGGTGGTCGGTCCTGTTGTATATCCTGGCAATGAACGGTTTTTCGCCAGTGATGGCACGATCGACATATAGAATAAGGTCACAGTCGTTTCCCACTTTCTTCCGTCCTGTAATCATTTCATTGATGTCGCCCTGTGCATAATAGGACAGGTTGTTCTCTGCAGACATATACACCAGAACAGTATGACGGACAGCCTCAATGTCTATTCCGTCGTCAGAAGAGTCCTTCTGACAACCCGTCAGCAAGACAGCAGCAAGTAGGAAGTATAGAATTTTATTCATTTTTATCTTTATTTGTGTTGCAAAGATACGAATAATTGATAGAAATTGAGTATCTTTGCATGTCAAATTTATAAGAATAATGAAGAAACTCACTATATTTCTGATTTTCGGCCTGTTTTTGATGGCTGTAGGAGGGGCTTATGCCAAGCGTACCAAACATCGCAAGCGCCACAAGACACACCTTGTGAAGAAGGGTCGCAAAAATATTAAGAAGGCAGTAGCTGTAAAGCACTGGCCTCAGGAGGTGACTGATACTTCTAGCGTGTTTTGTGAAGATACCTGCTCGCACATCCACGGCATAGACATGAGTCACTACCAGGGAAACGTGTTCTGGGAAACCATTGGCGATAACACCAATATGTCTTATGTCTATCTGAAGGCTACGGAGGGTGGTGACCGTGTGGATCAGAAGTTCGAACAGAACATAGTGATGGCTCATATTCACGGACTGAAAGTGGGTAGCTATCATTTCTACAGACCCAGAACGGAGCAGCGAAAACAACTGGAGAACTTTGTGTCGCAGTGTATTCCGGAAGAGCAGGACTTGATTCCGATGATAGACATAGAGACCACTAACGGACTTCCGACAGAGGAATTCTGTGACTCGCTGTTTGCCTTCCTGGATTTGGTGGAAGAAGCTTATAACCAAAAGCCCTTGCTCTATACTTTCCGCAATTTCTATAATCGTCATCTCTTAGGAAAACTGGATGGCTACAAGCTGATGATAGCGATGTACACACCTGAAGAACCCGTATTGGCTGACGAGCGCGATATTACCATGTGGCAATATACGGGAAAGGGGAAATTGACCGGTATTAACGGCTTTGTAGATAAGAGCAGGTTTATGGGGAACCATTCTCTACGGGAAATCAGGTTCGTCCATTGACCGTTTACTCTTGGACATTCTTGACGGTTTGGATAAGGTCTTTGGCGTAGGCGCGTAATGACTTTGTCGTCAGGTGGTGGAGCAATCCTTTTGAGCGCTCTATCTGTAATTGGAATTTCTGGAGATTTTCCTCACTTTTGTCACCGCATTCGTTCATGAGAGGGGTCAGTACATCCTCTGGAATCTGCATGAAGAAATCGCCCTTGTAAGCATGTACCCCTGCAGAAATCCAGGGTAGAATGCCATAATGGTTAGCTATCTGATAAAGCTTTCTCCATTTCCATGCGGTCATGGGCTCTATACGTTCTCTTTCGCTATCGGAACTACAGGCTATCAGCCGTTCCATATTTCTGATGATGACATTTTTCATGAGTAGCGTTTTGGATATCTGAAAATGATGGATAAGAGTGCTGCTATGCCAATAATCAGCGGATAATAAAGATAGGGTAGGATGCTCACAGGATTCAGTTGTGCCAACCCCGCAGCCATCAGCAGTTGCGCTCCGTAGGGAATGATACCTTGTATGGTACAGGAGAAGGTGTCAAGGATAGAGGCACATTTCCTGTTATCTACGCCAAATCGGTCACCTATCTGTTTGGCTATCCCACCCACGGTGAGAATGGCAACAGTATTGTTGGCAGTACAGAAGTTGACAAAGGAGACCAGTCCTGCAACAGCCAACTCCGCTCCTCGTTTCGTAGAGACATGGCAAGTCAGGCGATTGATAATGAAGTCGATACCTCCATTGTCCTTGATGACTTCCAACAATCCTCCAGCCATCATGGTGATGATAATCAACTCACCCATGCCCTTTATGCCTTCACCCATTGCGTTGAACCATCCGAACAAATCATACGAACCGATAACTATTCCGATGATGCCGGTTAGGATGATGCCCAACGTCAGTACTGCTGTTACGTTCATGCCGGCACAGGCAGTAATGAGAACTGCCAGATAGGGTATAACCTTGATGTATGAAACATCCGGAATATGTGTCGGCGTCTGAATGCCGGCGCCCAGGAAGATATATGCCACCAAGACAACGAAAGCAGCAGGGATAACGATGAACGAATTGACACGGAACTTGTCGCTCTGCTTACAACCTTGTGTTGACGTGGCAACAATGGTGGTGTCTGAAATAAAAGAAAGGTTGTCGCCAAAGAGTGAGCCTCCCACCACAACGGCTGTCATCATGGCAATGCTCATCTCCGTCTGTTCAGCTACACCAGCAGCAATTGGGGTTAGCGCTACGATGGTGCCCACGCTGGTACCTACGGAAAGGGATATGAAACAGGCTGCCAGAAACAGACCTGCCAACAGCATGTTGCCAGGCAGGAGGGTAAGCGATAGATTGACAGTGGCATCTATAGCGCCCATTACCTTTGCAGAATGGGCAAAGGCGCCAGCCAAGATAAATATCCAGATCATCAGCATCATCTGATCAGTAGCTGCTCCCCTGCTATAGATGTCAATACGCTTCCGAAGGGGTTTGCCTCCGGAAATGATGATAGCATAGCCCGATGCTACCATGAACGCTACGGTGATGGGAACTTTATAAAAGTCACGAGCAATGATGCTCGTGACCACATAAAGTACGATAAACACCACTAAGGGTGATAATGCGATGAGTCCTTTCTTCAATTCTTAATTATAATTATCAGCTCGACCTTGGTCGCTTTCTTGCTTAGGCAAGCGTCACCCTTCGGGATGCCGAGCGGTACCTTCAGGTCGAAAACTTATGAATTCCCTACAGCGTTACGCCGTTCTTAAAGATAGATATTTCGCGATAGCCGTTCTCCTCGTTGCGAGCCTTCTCGCCACTAGCTACTGCTAATACCTTATCGATAAACTCTGGAACGATCTCCTGCATGGTGCGTCCTTCAACCAACTGACCAGCCGAGAAATCTACCCAGTGAGGCTTGTTCTTGGCAAGAACAGGATTCGTTGCCACCTTCATGGTAGGAACGAAGGTGCCGAAGGGCGTTCCACGACCTGTGGTGAACAGGACGATATGGCAACCGCAAGAGGCCAGTGCCGTTGAGGCTACAAGGTCGTTGCCAGGAGCCGACAACAGGTTTAAGCCATTGTTCTGCAGACGGTCTCCATACTCCATAACACCTGAAACAGGAGCTTTTCCACACTTCTGTGTACAACCCAGTGCCTTGTCCTCAAGGGTTGAGATACCACCAGCCTTGTTGCCTGGACTTGGGTTCTCACCCACGGGTTCGCCATGTGACAGGAAGTAGTTCTTGAAATTATTAATCATAGAAACGGTCTGGTCAAACAGCTGCGGCGTCTCGCAACGATTCATCAGAATGGTCTCGGCACCAAACATCTCTGGAACCTCGGTCAGCACGCTGGTGCCACCCTGAGCCACTAGCCAGTCGCTGAATTCACCTACCAACGGATTCGCCGTGATGCCTGAGAAACCGTCAGAGCCGCCACACTTCAGACCTACGCGTAGCTTGGAAACACTGACATCTTCGCGCTTGTCTTGCTTAGCCTTAGCGTAGAGGTCGCGCAAAATCTGCATGCCTGCCTCCATCTCATCGCCTTCTACTCGCTGGGTTACCAACAGCTTGATGCGATCCTTGTCGTAGTCGCCTAACATAGCCATAAAGTCCTCGGGCTGATTATTCTCACAACCCAGGCTCAGAACCAAAACGCCACCGGCATTGGGGTGCAGACAGATATCACGCAACACCTTACGGGTGTTCTCGTGGTCTTCAGAGAGCTGAGAACAACCATAGTTATGGTGCCATGTCCAAACGGCATCAATGCCCTCTTCGCCAGTCTCCTTCCGGAGCTGTGTAGCCAAACGCTCGGCAATGCCGTTCACACAACCAACGGTAGGCACAATCCATATCTCATTACGTACACCCACATCACCATTCTTACGAACGTAGCCCTTGAAGGTGCGCTTCTCGTCCTTGATGTGATTGATGTCGCTCTTGGCATCGACGGGCTTATAGGTGTATTCGAGCGTTCCGCTGAGGTTGGTCTTCAGGTTGTTCTCGTTCACCCAGTCGCCAGCCTTCATAACCTGACGGGCATGACCGATGGGATAGCCGTATTTAATAATGTTTTCACCTTCCTGCACGTCTTTGATAAGTACTTTGTGACCAGCAGGAGTGTCTTGATTGACAATGATCTGTTTGCCATCTACCTCGATGATGTCACCTTTCTTCTTGGGGGCCAGACAAACAACGACAGAGTCGGCAGGATTGATTTTTAGAAATGTAGCTTGTTCCATAAAGATTTGTATTTAGTTTGACTATTAATATTTATCCTATGTTAGTTCTGCGATAATAATCGATGTTCTCCTTGGTGAGCAACTCGATGGGCATATAATTGACGGGCTCAACCTCTTTCTTCAGAACGATGGCGCGGAATAGAGTTTCTACACACGCATAGCCCTGCATATACGCATGCTGGGCAATGAGGAACGAGATGCTGCCTTGGCGCACGCAGTCGGCATTCTTGGGTACCATGTCGTAACCCATAATCTGTATGTTTCTGCGATTAGAGCGTAACAAGTACTCACCAACCAGGTGTGCTTTGGAGTTGAAAGTGATGCAGTGGTGAATATTCGGATGGGCATCAAAGAACTTGCTCAGTATCACATCGTAATGGTCGCGCTTCTCGTCGAGTGACAGGTTTACCTCATGAATGGTCACCTTGGGGAAGTGGTCGTGCATGTAATGGCGAAATCCCGTTTCGCGATTCTCCTGTTGCTTTGAGGCCACATTGCCGTTTCTCATCTGCTTCATCAACATGATTTCCTTTTCCTTGGGAGCAATCATCATCAGCATGCGTGCAGCAAAATAGCCAGAGGCAAAAGAGTCTTGTCCGAAGAAGGACAATGGCTTGAGGTCGGGCATGTAGGAGTCGAGTAGGATAAACGGGATATTGCGCTTGTGCATGATGTCTGCATACTTGGTGGTGACTTCCAGGCTTGAAGGCACGATGATGACTCCATCAGGATTCTTCTTCAATACCTCGTTCATCAGTTTTCCAAACGTTTCAGGCGAAAAGCGGTTATAGTATAATATCTCATTAGATATGCTGAAGTCGCGATAACGGTCGCAGGCAAACGAACTGCCTTCTTCCACTTCCTCCCAGTAGGCTTCGCCTTCATGCTTGGGAATAAGGCTATAGAACGTATATGATTTGTTATGAGCCAATGCGGAGGCATACATATTGGGCCGGTAGTCCATCTCGTCGAGTGCTTTCTGGACCTTTTCCAACGACTTGGGTGATACGGCGGGACGACCATGAAGCACACGGTCCACGGTGCCTACACTCACACCGGTACGCTCGGCAATATCCTTGATTCTAATCTTTCCTGTGTCCATATTCTCTGCAAAGGTACGAATTAGTCGGGAAAATGCAAAGAAAATCCATTTTTATTTTGTGCATTCCAAATTAATTGTTAACTTTGTGCCCACTAATTCAAACTTTTTAAATTAACGTAATACTAAAACAAATGGCTAAAATTGTTACTTTAGGCGAGATTATGCTCCGCCTGTCGCCCATGGGCAACGACCGTTTCATTCAGAGTGAGTCATTCCGTATCATCCCTGGTGGTGGTGAGGCTAACGTAGCTGTCAGCGTGGCAAACTATGGCCACGAGGCTTACTTCGTATCAAAGCTGCCCAAGCATGAGATTGGTCAGATTGCAGTGAATGCACTCCGTCGCTATGGTGTAAACACCCAGTTCATTGCCCGTGGTGGAGACCGCGTTGGTCTGTACTATGCCGAGACTGGTGCTTCTATGCGTCCTTCAAAGGTTATCTACGACCGTGCTCACAGTTCTATCGCTGAGGCCGATCCCAAGGATTTCGACTTCGATGCTATTATGGAGGGTGCTGCCTGGTTCCACTGGAGTGGTATTACTCCTGCTATTAGCGACAAGGCTGCCGAGCTGACCAAGTTGGCTTGTGAGGCTGCTAAGCGTCATGGCGTGACTGTTTCTGTTGACCTGAACTTCCGTAAGAAGCTGTGGACTTCTGAGAAGGCCATCTCTATCATGCGTCCTCTGATGAAGTATGTTGACGTATGTATTGGCAACGAGGAAGACGCTGAGCTGTGTCTCGGTTTCAAGCCCGATGCTGACGTAGAGGGTGGTCAGACCGACGCTGCAGGTTACGAGGGAATCTTCAAGCAGATGATGCAGGAGTTCGGCTTCAAGTATGTCGTCTCTACGCTGCGTGAGAGCTATAGCGCTACGTTCAACGGTTGGAAGGCCCTGATCTACGACGGTAAGGAGTTCTATCAGTCAAAGCGTTATGAGATCAATCCTATCATCGACCGCGTAGGTGGTGGTGACTCTTTCTCTGGTGGTCTGATTCACGGTCTGCTGACCAAGCCGACCCAGGGCGAGGCTCTTGAGTTTGCTGTGGCTGCTTCTGCTCTGAAGCACACTATCAATGGTGACTTCAACCTGGTAGGTGTTGACGAGGTAGAGAGCCTGGCTGGTGGTAATGCCAACGGTCGCGTTCAGAGATAATTCACAATTCTTCGACCTGAAGGTACGAAGCGACTAAAGGTCGAGCGCATAATTCATAATTGATAATGAAACAGTTTGAATATAAGGTAGTCACTCGTCTGGTTGGTGTAGAGAAGAAACTCAACGAACTTGGCTTTGAAGGCTGGGAACTCGTTGCCGTGGAGTGTGGTACATACTTTTTCAAACGTGAATATAAAGCATAATTATGGCAAAATTTGATAAGTTTCAGGTGATGGCAAAGATTGCCGAGGCACCTATGGTTCCTGTTTTCTATAACAAGGACGTTGAAGTTTGCAAGAACGTCATCAAGGCCTGCTACGAGGGTGGTGTACGTGCTTTCGAGTTTACCAACCGCGGTGACTTCGCTCACGAGGTGTTCGGTGAGCTGTCAAAGTGGGTTAACAAGGAGTGCCCCGAGCTGGCTCTCGGTATCGGTTCTGTCGTTGACGCTCCCACCGCATCGCTGTACATCCAGCTGGGTGCCAACTTCGTGGTTGGTCCGCTGTTCAACCCCGACATCGCTATTGTTTGCAACCGTCGTTGCGTAACCTATTGCCCAGGTTGTCTGACCCCCTCTGAGATTGGTAAGGCACAGGAGGTTGGTTGCGACTTCACCAAGGTGTTCCCTGGCGACGTGGTTGGTCCGAACCTCATCAAGGGTCTCATGGCTCCGATGCCCTGGTCGAAGATCATGGTTACCGGCGGCGTAGCTCCCGAGGAGGAGAACCTCACCAAGTGGTTCAAGGCCGGCGTCTTCTGCGTAGGCATGGGCTCCAAGCTCTTCCCCAGCGACAAGGTGAAGGCAGGCGACTGGCAGTATGTCACCGACAAGTGCAAGGAGGCACTCGGTTACTGTGCTAAGGCTCGCGCCTGATGGTAAATGAGTAATGAGAAATGAGAAATGAGAAATGTAAATTGAAAATGAAGAAATGTCCGCATAAAAGGTGTGCGCAGCTTCATTTAAACATTTCTCATTTCCATTTCTTTGACCGAGGTCAAAGCGACTTCGTCGATTACTCATTTTTTTCGTTCCTGTCATTCCTTTCATTTCTCATTTTCTTTTGTTCATGTCAGTATGAGCAAAAGAGTACGGTCGATAGGCTGAATGCCCTTTCCTATGCCTATCATTACCGCAATATCGATTCCACTGCGCATTATGCCCGCCAAGCCTTGAAGCTTGCTTCGGACTACAAGGACGGTCGTGCTGAGGCTCTGACTCACCTGGCTTTCGTCTCGCTGGTCTCCATGAACTATGCCGAGGCAGACAGTCTGTTGGCGGAAGCCATAGCCCTTACCGACAATCAGGTTGACTTGCTGGTGTGTTATGTCCAGCAGATGCGTCTTTGCCAGCGCCGTTCCGAGAATCGTCAGTTTTATGAATGCCGCGAAAAGGCCGTCAATGCCCTCAAGCGCATCAATGAGGAACGCTCGCAGCTCTCCGAGCATCAACGCCGCCGACTGGCCTACGCCGAGTCGGAAATGGCCATCGTCACTTCTACCTATTATTATTATGTAGGATTAGAGCGTCAGAGTGTGGAGGCGCTCCGCCAGTTAAACACCGATGAGGTCCGCCACGATACCGCCCAATACCTGAACTATCTCTACAATATCGGTGCAGGCGGTGTGCTCACCGAGGGAACTCCCGAGCAGATCTACCAAGAGGAGGTGGAATGCCTGAACCGTTGCCTGAGCATAGCCGAGCGTAGTGGCTATGTCTATTTTGAAGCGCAGGCCAAGGAGGGGCTTGCCGACCATACCTCCGATATCCGGCAGGCCGAGGAGGCTTTGCTGTTGTTCAAAGCCTATGGCGATGTCTATCAGATTGCCGGTGCCTATCGTACCCTGGCTTCGTGTTATCATGCGATGGAGGACGACGAGCGTGCCTTGCTGTATCTGGACAGTGCCCTCATCGACCGCCGTATCATTCAGGCTCCCGACCTGGTTGCCAGTATCCGCGAACAGCTCAGCGTGGCTTATTCGGCTGTCAACGACAAACCCAATAGCGACTACAACCGCAACATCTATATCGACCTGCAGGAGCAGACCCGCCAGGACCGTGAACTTGAGGCGCGCGCCGGTTTGCTGGATCATGCCGTGAACCAATTGACGCTCATGATATGGGCAGTCTTTGGCGCCATCGTCCTGTTGCTCTTCTTCCTGTGGCTCTTCAACCATCTCAACCGGAAACAGCAGGAGGACCACGAGCTTGATGACTTGCTGGAGGAGAAGAACGAACAAGTGGCTGAGGCCCGGCTGCGGGTGGAGCGGAACGAGCGCCGCCAGCTGGAACAGCGCGCCAAGGTTTCGCTCGCCATGAGCATTCTTCCGCTCATCGACCGTATTCTGCATGAAGTAAATCGGCTAGAGCATCTAGACAATCTAGACCATCTAGAGTATCTAGATTGTCTAGAATATATCCGCGAACTGACCGATAACATCAATGCGCAGAACGACCTGCTGACCCAGTGGATTCAGTTGCGGCAGGGCGAACTGACCCTGCACATCGAGAGCTTCCCCTTGCAGCAGCTCTTCGACATGGTGGCCCGCAGCAAGACCAGCTTTGCCATGAAGGGGCTGACGCTCCAGGTGGAGCCAACCGCCGCCATCGTCAAGGCTGACCGCGTGTTGACGCTCTTTATGCTGAACACCCTGGCGGATAATGCGCGAAAGTTCACGCCTCGCGACGGACAGGTGGATATCTCCGCCCGCGAAGCCTCCGACTATGTCGAAATCTCCGTCAGCGATACCGGTTGCGGCATGAGCCAGGAGGCGCTCGACCATGTGTTCGACCATAAGGTGATAACCGACAAGTCGTCCACCTCCCACGGCTTCGGGCTGATGAACTGCAAGGGCATCATTGAGAAATACCGCAAGATCAGCCAGATATTCAGCGTTTGCCTCCTGCAGGCCGAGAGCGAGCAGGGTAGGGGTTCGCGCTTCTATTTCCGCTTGCCGAAGGGCATTCAGCGCATCGTGCTGCTGCTGATGATGGTTCATGGTTCTTGGACGAGCCAAGCGGCAGAGCCGAGCGCAGGGTTCATGGTTCAGGGTTCAGGGTTCATGGCCGAGGCCCAAGATACGAGTCAGAAGCTTCAGACTTCAAACTCCAGACTTCAGAATAATCTCTCCCGCGCCCATATCTTTGCCGACTCCGCCTATTTCTCCAACATCAACGGCACCTATGCCCGCACGCTGCAGTTTGCCGACTCCTGCCGCCATTACCTCAACGCCCACTATAAGCAGCAGCGTCCCGACGGTCGTCTGCTGATGGCGCGCCTTGGCGACCAGTCGTCGCTGCCTGCTGAAATCCAGTGGTATCACGATTCCGTGTCCACCAATTATCAGATAGTGCTCGACATCCGCAACGAGAGCGCCGTGGCTGCTTTGGCCCTGCATCAGTGGCAGCTCTATGCCTATAACAACAAGGTCTATACGCAGCTCTTCAAGGAACTTTCTGCCGACAACACGCTGGCCGACTACTGCCGCACCATGCAGGAGTCGCAGACCAACAAGCGCATTGCCGTCATCCTGCTCCTCGTCTTGTTCGTGCTGATTGTTCCCGCCTATTACATGCTCTACTACCGCCACCGGCTCTACGAGCGTTACCATCGCGAGCGCATCCAGCAGAACAATATCGAGATGGCCGAGGACGAGTTGCGCCGTGCCGAACTGGAGAATTCCAATCTCCATGTTGCCAATGCCGTGCTCGACAACTGCCTGTCAACGCTGAAACACGAGACGATGTATTATCCCAGCCGCATCCAGCAGCTGATGGACACCGGCGACATCGCTGCGCTCCGCGAGGTGGCGGCCTACTATCGCGACCTTTATGGCATCCTCATCCGCCAGGCCACCGAGCAGGTTGAGCGTATCAAGCTGCATGTGCGCCCCGTCCGCTTCTATGGTCAGCAGGTGTTGGGCGACGAGAACCTGCTGCGCTACCTCTTTGAATTGTTAGAAGTGAAGGGCGAGATAGCCAGTGAGGTGAAGGACGACAACTACGTCGTCTTCCACGTACCCTATAAGACCAGGGATTCGCTCACCTCTTACCTTTGCCGCCAGATAGTCCGCGACCACGGCGAGGCCACCAACCGCAGGGCTTGCGGCATCACTGCCGAAGAAAACCAGTTAACAGTCATATTACCCAGATACAATGGAAAAATTTAAGATGATTATCGTCGAGGACGTGCCCCTCGAACTGAAAGGCACGGAAGGTATTGTACGTAACGAGATTCCCGAGGCTGAGGTCATCGGGACGGCGGCTAATGAGGCCAGCTTCTGGCGACTCATCAAGCAGCAGCAGCCCGACCTGGTGTTGCTGGACCTCGGGCTGGGCGGCTCCACCACCGTCGGTGTCGAGATATGCCGCCAGACCAAGGAGGCTTACCCGCAGGTGAAGATTCTCATTTTCACCGGCGAGATACTGAACGAGAAACTCTGGGTCGATGTGCTCGATGCGGGTGCCGACGGCATTATCCTCAAGACGGGCGAACTGCTGACCCGCCGCGACGTGATGGCGGTCATGGAGGGCAAGCAGCTGGTGTTCAACGAGCCCATCCTGGAAAAGATAGTCGAGCGTTTCAAGCACGCCGTGTCCTCGCAGCTGGCCCGTCAGGAGGCACTTATCAACTACGAGATTGACGAGTACGACGAACGCTTCCTGCGCCATCTCGCACTGGGCTATACCAAGGAGCAGATTACCGGCCTGCGCGGCATGCCTTTCGGCGTGAAGAGCCTGGAGAAGCGCCAGAACGAACTGGTGAAGAAACTCTTCCCGGGGGGCGAGAGCGTCAATGCCACCCGCCTGGTGGTGCGAGCCCTCGAACTGCGCATCCTCGATATCGACAACCTCGAACCGGACATGGAATAGCGGGCTTCGCCCTAGTGAAAGCGGACTTCGTCCTAGTGAATAGTGAACAGTGAATAGTGAACAGTGAATAGTGAATAGTGAACAGTGAATAGTGAACAGTGAATAGTGAATAATTTCTCATTTCTCATTTACATTTCTCATTTCTCATTTCTCATTTCTCATTTGAAAAAATTTCTTCCCCATATCGCCCTGACGCTGGTCGTCATTCAGCTGCTGCTCATGCTCGTGTCGTGGCTCCTCTCCGCAGCCTTCCCCATGAGTGGCATCCGCTCGCTGCTCTCCGGCGAGGGACTGCGCTGGCTCATGGGCAATTTCTCACAGACGCTCGCCACCCCCCTGCTCGTATGGCTCCTGCTGTGTGCCATGGCGTGGGGCTGTCTCGTGCGCAGCGGACTGCTGTTGCGCCCCGTCAACTATCGTGAGCGCCGCGCCAAAGTCATGGCATCGTTGCTGCTGGCCGTCATCGTCGGCGTCATGCTGTTGCTCACCGCCATACCCCATGCCGTCTTGCTCAGCGCCGTCGGAGGCCTCTGGCCCTCGCCCTTCTCATCCAGCCTCGTGCCCGTCGCAGCCTTCAGCGTAGTCCTCGTCTCAGCATTCTACGGCCTCGTGTCCGGTCGCCTCGAGTCCATCGCCGCCGTCTATGATGCCGTCCTCCACGGCATTCGCCGCGGCGCACCCCTGCTGCTCTTCTACGTCCTCATCACCCAGATTTACGAGTCTCTGCGGTTTATCTTGCCGGAAATTTGATGAAATAAAAAAATCAAGCGGAGCGACCGAAAAGGTCACTCCGCTTCTTCATTTCTCATTTCTCATTTCTCATTTCTCATTTGTCCGACGGTCTTACCCTTCGTCGCCGCCGGGGGTTCCGCCACCGTTGTCACCACCGGTATTATCGCCACCGCCGGTATTTTCTCCGCCACCGGTATTTTCACCACCGCCGGTATTGTCGCCCGTTCCGGGGTTATCGGTTGTGCCGGGGTTGTTCGTCGTTCCGCCGCCGTTGTTGGTGGTTCCCGACGTCGCTGTGGTGGCGAATACGTACTTCCAATAGTAGTCGATGTCGGAATTGATGATGCGGATAATCTCGTCGTAGGGCGACGACTGTCCGTTGAATTCCGTGACGGCAAATGCGTTGAGCACCATTACGGCGTCCTCGTAGGCTGCATCGGTCACGGCGCGCGCCTTGCCCATCACGTTGCTTTCCTGTGTCGAGCGGTCGCCCTGTCGCTGCATCATGAGGCTGATGACCTGCTGGTTCTGCTGCTCCAGCAGTGCAACGGTGGCGGTGAGGTTCAGCGTGGCGATGTCGGCTGCCAGCGTGCCGCCCTTGAGGTCCTGCACCAGCTGCGCCATCTTCTCGTTCTCGTCCTCATAGCGGTCGCTGATTTTCACGTTGTGGTAGTTCACGCGCTCAATCACTCGCTCGGCGGCCTGCTGCTGGTCGGCGGTGCCCAGACGCTTCATGAAGTCGAGCATAGAGGTCATGCCCGAGTAGGTGTTGTCGCGCGCCTTGTCGGCCTCCTCGATAGGGGCGGTCAGGTCGCTCTTGGTGATGACAAGGTACGCCTGGTCCTCGCTGCCCACGGCACTCTGGAATGTGTTAATCACGCTGGCCAGTCGTGCCGGTGCGTTGGCGATTTGCAACAGGCGCTCCTGGAATCGCTTCATCCACGACAGGTGGCGGATGTTCTTCTGACGAGAAATCGAACGGGAAATCTCAGGAATTTGAATGTAAATCATACTCTTAGATTTTTGGTTATACATATATTAGAATAAAAAAAAGACTTTGTCAGACTGTCAAACCGCTGCCGAGGGTCGCGGGAAGACTTTGTCAGACTGTCAAACCGCTGCCGAGGGTCTCGGGAAGACTTTGTCAGACTGTCAAACCGTTGCCGAGGGTCGTGGGAAGACTTTGTCAGACTGTCAAACCGCTGCCAAGGGTCGCGGGAAGACTTTGTCAGACTGTCAAACCGTCATTCCCTCCGATTTCCGGCGGAGGCCGCTCGCTGTTTTGATGGTCCGACATGTTCTTCATCACCTCTCCTTTCTGCCATGTTTAAAATCTCTGAACGCAAAGTTATAAAAAAATCGACAAACACGTCCAAACACCTTCCGATTTTATAATTTTTTTACACAAAACTTTAATCCTCGCGCAAAAAAAGCCTCCCCGCTGCATTTCTGCAGGAGGAGGCTCTGTATTAATCGCACAGGGGGGGCTATGCCCGTGTGCACTCTATTCGAGTCCGTTCCTCTTTATCAATAGCTTCAACTCGCGGTTGGAAATGCTAGCCTGGTCGGACTTGTCGTAGATGGTGACGAGCGTGATGTCGACACCGTCGGTTTCTACGAGCACGGTGTGAGTGATGACCCTTGCACCGCCGCTTTTGCCCTTTACTTTCGAAGCGATGGGGAAGCGTACTTTGCGCAGGTGCTTGCCAAGAGGTTCACCTTGAAGCGGCGACTTGCGCAGCGCATCGAGGAAGTCACGATAGTCGTCCTTCATCGAGGGATAGCGCTTAGCGAGATGTTTCAGCTCGCGGGCAAAGTCTGGCGTGGCCTCTATCTTACAGTTCATTGAGCAGTTCCTCCGCGTTAATGCCCTGCAGTTGCCCCTCCTTCATTTGGCGTAGCTGAGCTAAAGCGTGATCCACCTTGGCCAGCGTCTTTTCCTTTGGCGTGGCTGCTGGGCGCACCACGTCGTTCACGCTGTACGTCCAGCCCATCTTTGTCACAATCTTCTTGAAGAAGTTGACCTCGTGGTTGGGGATGTTGATGGTAATTGCTGTCATAATCGTATCGTTTTACGGGTGCAAAGATACGAATAATATCTAACACCGCCAAACCTATGGCACAAAAATCCGTGAGATCTGTGGAATCTGTGCGACAAAAAAGCCTCCCCGCTGCATTTCCGCAGGAGGAGGCTCTGTATTAATCGCACAGAGTGCCTGTTCCCGTGTGTTTGGCGGGGGTCTTGGGAAGACCTTGCGGTCACCACAAGACCCCCGGGAATAGGTAATTTCTATTCAGTCACCTCGCGAACGAGGCGCACCGAGAACCCGTAGCTGCGATTGCTGCCGCCCGCGGGACCCAGATAGCCCGAATTGAAGAGCACGCCGTAGGCGTAGTCCACACTCGAAGTGCCGGGCGACGACGACCAGTAGTAGCCGTAGGAGCCGGCATTGTCGACCGACGCCTGACTCCGGCGGCCCGCTGCGGGCAGGAAAACACAGCTGGCAGTTATCATCTTACTCCATGCAGTGGCACCATAGCTGTTGACTGTAAAAGCTGCATTAGCCGTATTGATGCTCGAAGGAAAGGTGACACCATCAGGATGGGTGTAAGTGTCAGGGAAGATAATGATGCCTGGTTTACCTTTCACGGTAGCCTTGGCAAAGCGAGCATTGGCGGTACCGTTCACGGTTGATGATGTACGGCAGTTCGTACCAGGATCAGGACTGCTCGATGGACCGAGCATCCACTGCCACTCGGCGCTGGTCAGCGTGCGCCAGCCTGTGCCTATCGTTGCGCCCCAATCCACGAAGTCGCCGGAATATGTCGAACTAGATGTGGAAGTATTCATACCGTAGGTGGTGGCGGAAGTACTCCAACCGAACTTATCCCATGCGTCTTCGCTGTAGCTTGTGTAATAGTCATACTGGTTGTCGAAGAAACTCCAAGTGCCCGATGCGTAGCGCAGGTTACCCTTGGAGAATTTCACCTTCTTCGTAGAGCTTACGCTGAATATACCAGAAAGCTGATTGGGGTCGACCACCTCCGTCATCCTCAGTCCTACCTGATAGAACTGCCCAGTTTCGTAGGTCTTGCCAGTCACGGACTTGGTGTAGTTCTTCGTGCCGTCGGTTGCGGTGTACTCGATGTTCGCATTATCCGTCGGCCAGATGGCTGCGTAGATGTGGCCGTCGGCATCCTTGCCTGTGATATTATAAGTGTGGGAGCCATCGCTGATGGTCATGCCCGTGATGGTGCTGGTGATGTCGTTCGCGCCAGTTTCATCCTTCAGGGTGTAGGCGATGATGGCAACACCGTTCGTCATAGTAACACTAGGCAAAGCGTCGCCGCTCCATATTCCGACCCCCCGGGCACCGTCCAGGTTGCTGGCGATGGAGGCAAGGGTGCCGTCCTGCGTATTGAGATTGTCCCAATTATAACCGTTCTCACTGGCCATGGCTGCGGGATAAATGTAGGTTACAGTTCCCGACTTTCTGGGGTCGGTCAGCTCGAAGGTGAAAGTGGCCGACTTGCCGTCGGCGCTGATGTCGCTGGCGGTGAGGGGCTTGCTCACAGCTTTGGCAGGCTGGCTGCTCGTATTTCTGTAATTCAGTGCTATCTGGTCGCCAACGGCAAAGGTCTTCGTAAGTGTCTTGGCCGTGTAGTTGATGTCCAGTGCGCGGGTGGTGCCGGTAGCATCGTCGAAGCCCACAGTGGTGGTCTGGGTTACTACGTTGTTCTTAGTCTCGGGCTGCTGCGGCTGGTCGGTGATGTTGTCGTCGCTGGAGCAGCCTGTGAATGTTGCGCCCACCAACGCGAGGGCAGCCATACTCAGAAAATATTTCGTTGTCTTCATAATTGCTTTCTTCGTTTTAGTGGGTTCGTTACTCTTCTTCATACTCATTCCAGTTGTAGTTCTTTACGCCGGCCTGGCCCTGGCTACCAGCCAGCAGCGTCGGCTGTTGTTTCAACTCAACCACCTCGACGGATGGCTTCTCATACTTTTTTTTCTTCATGTTTGTTGTGTCACTGGTTGGCAGAACCGGGACCGATCAGGCGGACGGAATAGCCATAAGACCTGGAATAAGTATTTATACCAAAAAAGTAGTCTCCATTTTCTCTCTTGCCCATTTCCAAACATTGCCCACCATAAGTACCGTTTCCATTCGCGGATGTCCAATAGCGACCTGCAGGATATTCAAAGGGTTTAAGATACACATGCTCCCTTTCGCGTAAGCCTGCACAAGGCAGGAACACGGCACCGGCCGCCTCCATTTTGCCCCACTCTTGCCAGTCGAGCATTACTCCGACTGTATTTGGCTCATTAATATCAGACTCGCTGATGAAAGTTTTTGTAAGAGCGGGAGGGACAAAATGGTCAGGTAAGAGGACAACGCCTGCTATTTGGATCCCGTTATTGTCAGGTGGGAAATATGCTTTCATGTAGCGGGGACAGAGTTTCCCTGCTAAGGGAACTCTACAATAACGATCGTAGAGAATGGTATGCATTTCATCGAAGCTCGGCGTGTGCCATTTATTTCTGCCGCCGCCATTTTTGATATCGACTTCGCTCCAGTCGAGGAAATCACCGTAGTAGTCGCTCTCATCGTTGCTCTCATCGATACCGTAATTGTTTGAACCAGCGGGATGAGTCCAGGAACTCCTGCCGAAGAGGTCGATTTTTTCACCCTCATCGGGATAAGTTATTTTGATGGTCTCTTTGTTAACGAATTCGTGCTGGTAATCAGCGAATTTCCAGTTATTCCATTTGTCGGTGCTATTATACGAGGTCTGCAGATTACCCTGCGAGAAATATGCCAGGTCGTGGCTTTCATTGATAGTGAAGAGTCCGGAAAGGGCGCCCGGCACCAGTGGGGCGGTCACGGTGATGGGCGTCAGCGTATTGGCGGCAAGGGTGGTATTGCTGGTGACGGTCTTTCTGTGGAGTGCCCACCCTTTGGCGGCATAGATGTCGATTTTGCCCGAGGTAATAGGCTTCAGGGCCACCCAGATTTTCTCCTGCTGTGTGGTGTTGATATAATATACGTTTTGACCGTTCTTGATGGTCAGCTTGGTGACTTGGCTGGTGATGTCGGTGCCATTGCCGTCCTTGATGGTGAACTTGCAGATGGCCAGTTGGTTCTTCAATGTGCCCGAAGGCAGTTCTGTGCCATTGAAGGTGCCTTCAAACCTGGCATAATCGACGTAGGTTTCAATCCCGCTGAGTGTACCAATCTGTTCGTAAAATATTGCGTCGGTATTTTCGAAACCCTGTTCCCCATATTCTCCCAAGGCCATTGAGGCGGGATAGACATACTTCACGGCGCCGCCAGTCTTGGGATTGGTCATCGTCACCGTAATTCGGGCCGATTTTCCATTGTTCGAGATGTCGCTGGCCGTAAGCGTTGCCACAACCCTGGCATTCGTGTTGTCCGTCTTGTCATACACCACGGCAATCTCTTCGCCTGCCTGGAATGTCTTCACGCCATTCTCGGTAAGGGCGCGCGTAGGATTCTCGTCATCCCTGCTGATGGTTGTGGTCAGCGTCACTACGTTGTCTTTGGGAAGCTCGGGCTGTTGGAACCCGGTGATGTCGTTGTCGTCGTTTGAACAGCCAGCCACGATGGCACCCACGAATACGAGGGCTGCCATGCTCAGATATCTCATTGTCTTTTTCATCTTAATCTAGTTTTTAGTGCGTTATTACCACTCACGTTCAGGTTCAATTTGGTAGTTCTCCACTTCACCGCTCGCCATGAGCATTCTCGTTTGTTTCAGCTCGACCACCTCGATGGATGGCTTCTCATATTGTTTTTTCTTCATGCTAGTTTAGTATAAATAATTGGTAAATCTTTTTTTTTACCTGCGAAGATACATATTCACCCGCAATTTGCCAAAGAAAACCACGGATTTTCTCCCGGAAAATGCGCAGAACTGAAATCTTTTCTACTTTTGATGGCAGATACTTATACATTTACTCAACTTTCGCAAGTTGAGTAAGGAGTTGAGGAGTAAGGAGGTAAGGAGTAAAGTAGAATAGTTCTGCTGTCAGCATCGAAAGAACAAATCTACAAGAAATGGGCGAAATATTCCTGATAAACAAAAAAGGCTGTTCTCAATGACGAGAGCAGCCTTTTATTGTTAAAGGAGTGGGGGAGATTACTCGCCCTTCTCCATCTTTGCCTTCAGCTCAGCGAGTACGTCGATGTCGCCCAGTGTGGTGCTGGCAGCAACGTTCTCAATCTTTGGAGCATCGCTCTTCGCAGCGCGGGTCTTCTTGGCAGCAGCTTTCTTCTCCTCACGCTGAGGATCCTCGAAGGTGCGGCTGTGAGAGAGGATGATGCGCTTAGAATCCTTGTTGAACTCGATAACCTTGAAGGGAAGTGTCTCACCCTGAACGGCCTGTGAACCGTCTTCCTTCACGAGGTGCTTTGGAGTAGCGAAGCCCTCAACATCCTTGTCGAGTGATACAACGGCACCCTTCTCGAGCAGTTCGGTAATCTTACCCTCGTGGATAGAACCAACGGTGTACTTCTCCTCGAATACATCCCAAGGATTCTCCTCGAGCTGCTTGTGACCGAGAGAGAGACGACGGTTCTCCTTGTCGATATCCAGAACGATAACGTCAATCTGTGCACCTACCTGAGTGAACTCTGAAGGATGCTTAACCTTCTTAGTCCAAGAGAGGTCGCTGATGTGAATCAGACCGTCAACACCCTCTTCGAGCTCAACAAATACACCGAAGTTGGTGAAGTTGCGAACCTTGGCGGTGTGCTTGCTGCCAACAGGATACTTAACCTCGATAGCCTCCCAGGGATCTTCCTTGAGCTGCTTGATACCGAGAGACATCTTGCGCTCGTCGCGGTCCAGGGTCAGGATGACTGCCTCAACCTCGTCGCCTACCTTCAGGAACTCCTGGGCAGAACGCAGGTGCTGGCTCCATGACATCTCTGAAACGTGGATGAGTCCTTCAACACCGGGCTGAATCTCAACGAATGCACCGTAGTCAGCGATAACGACTACCTTACCCTTCACGTGGTCACCAACCTTCAGGTCGGCATCCAGAGCATCCCAAGGATGAGGAGTGAGCTGCTTCAGACCGAGGGCAATGCGCTTCTTCTCGTCGTCGAAGTCGAGGATTACGACATTGATCTTCTGGTCGAGCTCTACTACCTTGTGGGGATCATCTACGCGGCCCCAAGACAGGTCGGTGATGTGGATGAGTCCGTCAACACCGCCCAGGTCAACGAATACACCGTAAGAAGTGATGTTCTTAACGATACCTTCGAGAATCTGACCCTTCTCCAGCTTGCCGATAATCTCCTTCTTCTGAGCCTCGAGCTCCTGCTCGATGAGTGCCTTGTGAGATACAACAACGTTGCGGAACTCCTGGTTGATCTTAACAACCTTGAACTCCATCGTCTTGCCTACGAACTGGTCGTAGTCGCGTATGGGATGAACATCGATTTGAGAACCGGGCAGGAAAGCCTCGATACCAAATACATCCACAATCATACCACCCTTGGTGCGGCACTTGATGTAACCGGTGATAACCTCCTGAGCCTCGAGTGCAGCGTTCACACGCTCCCAGCTCTTTGACATGCGGGCCTTCTTGTGCGACAACACGAGCTGACCCTTCTTGTCCTCAGCGTTCTCTACATACACCTCAACGGTGTCGCCTGCCTTCAGGTCGGGGTTGTAACGGAACTCGGAAGCGGGGATGATACCGTCGCTCTTGTAGCCGATGTTTACTACAACCTCTTTCTTGTCCACGCTGATGACGGTTCCGTCAACAACCTGATGCTCGCTTACTTTGTTCAGCGTCTCATCATACGCCTTGTCAAGCTCTTCCTTGCTGACGTTTGCCACTGTGCCATTCTCAAACTCATCCCAGTTGAAGTCCTGTAATGGCTGGACCTTCTTAGTTAATTCTGACATAATAATTAAAATTTTTGTGCCCCTCGTTTGTTTGTCGGGGCGGGGCCTGAACAGACGTTTATCAGACCATCTTTAAAGGGTTAATTGTTGATAGGAGTCAGCGCCTGTTCCGGCTCCTATTTCTCCGTTCGGAGATATTGGGCTGCAAAGGTACTAAATTAAGTTAAAATTGAAAAGTGAAAAGTGAGAAATTTGCTGCCGCATGTGTTCTTTTATAATAAATTAACTATATTAATAGTGAGGGCGGTAGCAAATTTTTCACTTTTCTTTGACCTAAAGGTGCAAAGCGACCTATGGGTCGAGCGCCCTTTTCACTTTTCCCTTCTTTTTGATTCCAAAAAGGTCGTGAATGCCGTCAAAGTCTTTTTTTAAGATAATGCCCAGACCTTGCGTATTCAGCGACGATTTGGTGAAATAGCGGTCGTTGGTCTGATTGTAAATCTTAAGTGCCAAATTGCCGTTGGGGAAGAGCAGGTATCGAATGTCGAAATCGCCAATAAACGACGGATTGGCCGTTTTGGAGTTGTCGCGGTAGCCGAACTGTCCGTTGATGAGTAGCCGGTTGTTAAACAGGCGGCCGCTTATCAATCCTTCGTATTCTGCGTTGTTCCATCCTTCATCGCCTGTGGAGATATTGGCTCCGAAGCTCCAGTTATTGCTCTTGATGACTTGTCCTAGGACGCTGTTGATCTGTCCGCTGATGGTTCCAGACAATAGACTCTGCATGGCCAATGATGTCTTGCTGCGGCCGTTTTCATCTTCCGCTCCTGCATTGTTGGCTCCTTGCGGGTAGAAACGTCCTACCGCCAGCAGATAGATGACTTGCTGGTTCATCTCCTCCTGTCCGTTAATGATGGAGCGAACCATCTGTTTCTCGTCAGAATTGACGTTGGGAATGTCTAGGTCGAAGTCGATGACGGGTGCCTTCGGTTGTCCGGAAATATTCATGAGGCAGTTTACGCGCACGGTGTTCGAGAAGCTGCGGCCCACATTCAGGTCGGACAGGCTGACGCCGTTCACCGTGTATTGTGCCTGCAGATTCAGTTGAGCGTCGTATGGGTCGCCACCAAAGACGATGGTTCCGCCGTCTTTGAAGATAAAGTTCTTCTTGATGACGTTCTGGATAGTCAGTCCATAGGTGCCCTCCGTCACGCGGTAGGTGCCAAACATCTGGAAACCACCTTTGTTGAAATAGGTAGCGTGTAGCTCGCCGTCACCTCTTAATGTGATGTAGTCGTTGGTGGAAGGGTCCATAAGCAGTCTGATGGCTGCCTCTGGTGACATGTTCATCTTTAGTCGCAAGGTCATGTCGGAACGGTAGTCGGTATCAAGGCTGGATAGATTGTCATCAGAGTCTAGTGCGTCCTTCGGAATATTCCATCGAATGAACTCCTGATTACCGACTGTCTCGGGGGAAGCTGCGTTATAGACGAAAACTGAATTGCGGAGTGGGGTGACATCGGCTTCAATCACCACGCTTCCTTCCCGCCCGTGAATACCGACGTTACCTGTGGCGTAAACAGTTCCATAGAAGGTCTCGTCCTGATGCTCGTCCTTGGGCTGTCCGTTATCAACAGGACGCGAGAAGTCCTTGAAATCAAATGCCAACAGCTCTTTGGCTTCGACAAAGATGTCGTAAGTCATGTCGGTCAGTTCCTTGTGATGGATGGCACCGGTCAGTATGGCCTCATGATTGTTGATGTCGTAGATGGTGCAATGAGGGAATTCTATCTCATTGGGAACCATGCGAACGGTGTCGTTGCGCAACTCGTAGTCTGTTCCCAGCGTACTGACATGTACCTTTCCATTCAATGCCAGTTCTCCGGTCAGGTTGACGGCATCCAGAGGACCAGCCAGCCTGACGGCTCCTTGGGCATGACCTGTCACGCTGCTCAGGAAACTTTTGGTGAACGACTGGGCAAAGTCCAAGTGTGTACCCTCAGCGCGGATGGCTAAATCAATATAGTTCCTGTCGGGCGACACATAGCCGTCAACATAAGTCTGGGCGTCTTTTCCGTCGTCTGCAATGGCTTGAATATCAATCTGCTTTTCTATCTTGTTCCAGCTGACGTTTGCATCTAATGTCCCCATTCTGCCTCGCTCGAACTTGAAATTTCTTACCTTCAGTTTTCCATCGGCTTCCAGTTCACCAAAGACACCCCGGACGTTGCCTCCACCAGTGGCTAGTCCGTCAAATTCCACAGAATGGAAGTTGATCAGATTCAGAATGTATTTGATGTCGATTTCTTGCATTTGTATGTTCAGCGCATCGGCAGGGCTTTCTGATACCGTGCCGTTCAGCGTCAGGAATTGTTTGTCTTTGCGGATGGAGAAATTGCTGATGCCAATGTTGTTCTTTGAATAGCTGATGAATGCAGGCTCGATGGTCCAATGCTGATTGTGGATGTTCATCTCCGAAGGTTCCACGCTGACATATACCATCTGCTTGTTGTCTAAAGAGGTGTCAAAGCTGATGGTGGCATTCAACTGTCCTTTCATGGGAGATGGCTCGTGATTGTCCCATGTGAAGGCCGTAAACAGGTTGTTGTTGATGGCATTGCCTACCGCTTTGAGGTCGAAGTATTCCCCGTCGTCCATCAGTTTGGTCACACTGATGTCATATTTCAGAGAATCGCCTGGCGATGACAGGTTAATGAGAACATTGGTATATTGGTTCTCCTTATAGTAAATCTGGGGAATCTGACATTCCAGCTCTATGCTCTGTTGCGGATCGTTCACCATGCCTTGCAAACGTAGTGGTTGAGGAAGCTTCACGGGCACTTGCAGCAATTTTTCTAACCAGTCCGACTTGTGTATGTTAGCAGAGATGACGAAGTTGTTGTTCGTATTCGGATTGACCTTCGGAATTCCTGGCAGGGTAGGCAACTTGGATGCCAGGAAGTTGGTGAAGCTCTGGGGGAGTGTTTCATAATCGAAATCTCCCGTTATTTCTACATTGCCGAAGTCGCTGTCCAACGTCATGTGATGAATTTCTTCGGTGTATCCTGACTCGACATGGAGGTTTCCGAGTGCATAGTTCCCTGTGGGAGAAATCATGGCAAAGTCGCTCAGGTCGATGCTTCCCACAGCGTCGTTTACGTTGCTGGCAGTGAAATTCACATTGATTTTACCCGTGAAGGTGGCTTCGTCCCATTTGTCGGTCAGGTTGATATGTTTCGGTGCCAGATGATCCACCAGAGCTGTAATCTCCACATTATGCTGTCGGCCCTGTTTCTGTACGATACCCTCTACTTCCACTCCGATGTTGGGATCGTCAATGCTGGCTGTTCCATGGATGTCGTCTTTGCTGTATAAACCGTTAACCTTGATATTTTTATATTGGTATCTGTTGTATTCGAATTCATTTATTATTCCGTCGGCTGTCATGGTGATATCACCGTTTTTAGACAATTGCCCGCTGAGAGCTATGCGGGTGGCTACCTGTCCGAAGTTAGGATTGTCAAGCAGTCGTCTTAAGTTCATTCCAGCGGTATTGATGTCGCCGCTCAATTTGCGTTGTTCGTTCATCGTCAGGTTTACGATGATGTTTCCGGCATCTGTATTCAGCAGGTTATGTGTAGTGATGTTCTGCAGACCTTCTCCTGTCGTGGTTCCTTTCAGCATTATTCGTCCCATACGGTTTGCAATGGGCGGTATTTCAGCCTTTTTGCCTTTGAGGTTCTCTGAAATGAAGTTGATGGTCTTTGCCGACAAGTCAAGTTGATCTATATTCGCCTGCCACTTGGGGAGTGTTTGCTTGAACCCGTTTATCCATGCCGACATGTTCAGTCCAATGTCGCCAGTGGTTGAGCTCACGGCAAGTTCCTCTATGGTCACTTGTTCTCCTTTGCCTTTAAATGCCGATTTCACCGTCAGCGTGCTGTTGAATTTCTTTAATGAAGGCAAGAAACATGCCACGTCGGACAGGGTGATGGTCGATGGCTCTATGCTTCCCGAGTATTTCAGTGACGACCAGTCCAGACTGTCGTTCTTTATGTGATAGGAGGCTTGAAGAAGACCTAGTTTGACATCGGTTCCTGGCATTCTTAAAATGAATTTCCGTAGGGTACTGCCCGTTTTTCCACCTTTTAGTCGGAAAGAAAGCCTGTCCAACTTTAGTCCCGACTGTTCCTTGAAAGCCAGGCGTTTTACGTTCAGGTTGATAGTGTCTTCCCTCAATGCCTTTAAGGTGATATGCGCTGTGATGTTTTTCAGCCAAAGGTGTTTCGGATTAAACTGCATGGGGGTTCTGGGTGCGTTCAGACAGTCGTAGCTCACGCTGGTGTGACGCACAATCAACGAGTTGATGCGTAAATCGAGTTGGGTGGTGCTGGTGGTGTCTTTCGATGCCAGCGAGTCAATCATGAATTGTATGTTCAGCGGGTCTTTCTCCGTTTTTTGATAGAGTCTGGCATGACTACTGAACACTTGAGCTTTCGTGATGACGATCTTTCCATTCAATAGCGGCAGCAACTCTACTTTGGCTGACAATCGGCCGAACCACAGCATTTCTTTGCCCTTTTGGTCTTCTATCTGTACCTCGTCCAGGGTCAGTTCATTGAACAATGCTCCAATGCCTATCCGACCTATGGTTACGCTAGTGCCTAGCTTCTTAGACAATAGTTGTTCGGTCTTGTCACCAATATATTCCTGAACAATAGGCAGGTTGACTGCTATCAGCAAAAAGATGTACAGCCCCAATATGGTCCATACGATAGTGGTCAATATGCGTCTGATAATCTTCAAAACTGGCAATTAGAGATAGCAATTTTTTTGGTTTCGCTTCAATTTTGGCACAAAATTACATTAAAAAGTTGGGAATGATGAATAATTCGTAGGATTTTTGCGCATGATATGTCTATTTTTTAGTAATTTTGCAGCATTCTTACAGAGAAACTATTCAAATTCATCAGTTTTATAATGGCAAATGTAATCAAGTTACACAAAGGCTTGGACATTAACCTCCAAGGCAAAGCCAGAGAGCAGTTGATTAATCTCCAATCGAAGGGGCTGTATGCATTGGTTCCCGACGATTTCGAGGGCGTTACTCCCAAGGTTGTTGTCAAGGAAGGCGATAAAGTCAAGGCCGGGGATGCTTTGTTCATTAACAAGGTATATCCCGAAGTGAAGTTTGCCTCCCCCGTTAGCGGAACAGTCCGCGAGGTGGTGCGTGGCGAACGGAGAAAAGTGCTCTGCGTCAAGGTGGAAGCCGATGCTCAGCAAGTGCAGGTTGATTTTGGCAAGAAGGATGTAGCCCAGATGACGGGTCAGCAGGTTATTGATGCGCTGCTCAAGGCTGGCATCTTTGGCTATATCAATCAGTTGCCTTACGCTGTGTCAACTAATCCTTCAGTGCAGCCTAAGGCAATTTTCGTGTCTGCTTTGCGCGACAAGCCTCTTGCTGGCGACTTCCAATTCGAGGCGAAGGGTCAGGAACAGGACTTTGTGACGGGTATCATAGCCTTGTCGAAGATTGCCAAGACGCATGTGGGTCTGGGTATTCAGCCCGACTTTCAGACGGAGATTCGCCGTCTGGGCATTGACAACTTTGCAGAGCTGACCATCTTTGACGGTCCCTGTCCTGCCGGTAATGTGGGTGTTCAGGTCAATCATATTGCCCCTGTCAACAAGGGTGAGGTGGTTTGGACCATTGGCGACCCGACGGTAGTACTATTCATTGGCCGTCTGTTCAATACCGGCAAGGTGGATTTGCGCAGACGTGTTGCCCTTTGCGGCAGCGAGATTAACTCTCCGGCCTATGCCGATATGCTGGTGGGTGAGGAATTGTCCACCCTGCTTTCAAACAGCTACGATGCAGACCATCATGTCCGCATCATCAATGGTAACGTGCTGACGGGACGCCCCACTACAAAGGATGGCTTCTTGGGAGCCCATACTTCTGAGATTACAGTAATTCCAGAGGGTGACGATGCCGATGAGGTGTTGGGTTGGATTCTTCCCCGTCTCAACCAGTTCTCTGTAAATCGCAGCTATTTCTCTTGGTTGCAGAATCCTTGGTTCTGTAGCAAGAAGAAGCAGTATGCCCTCGATGCCCGCATCAAGGGTGGTGAGCGCCACATGATTATGAGTGGCGAGTATGACAAAGTGTTGCCGATGGACATCTACGGCGAATACCTCATCAAGGCTATCATTGCCGGTGACATTGACCGTCAGGAGGCTCTGGGCATCTACGAGGTGGCTCCCGAGGACTTTGCATTGGCAGAGTTCGTGGACTCGTCGAAGTTGGAATTGCAGCGCATCGTTCGTGAAGGTCTGAACATTTTACGTAAAGAAAACGCATAGTATGAAAGCATTAAGAAACTATCTCAATAAGATTAAGCCGAACTTTGAAGAGGGTGGCAAGTTGCACGCTTTCCGCTCGGTGTTCGACGGCTTCGAGACTTTCCTCTACGTGCCCAATACGACGGCTCGCACGGGTGTCAACATTCACGACGCGATAGACTCGAAGCGCATTATGAGTATGGTGGTCATTGCACTGATGCCTGCCATGCTGTTTGGTATGTACAATGTGGGTTACCAGAACTTCCTGGCAGCCGGTACGTTGGCTATGGCCTCGTTCTTTGAAATCTTCTGCTACGGATTCCTGGCTGTGCTGCCCAAGATTCTGGTCAGCTACATCGTAGGTCTGGGCATTGAGTTCATCTGGGCTCAATGGAAAGGCGAGGAGATTCAGGAGGGCTACCTCGTATCAGGTATCCTCATTCCCCTGATTGTTCCCATTGGCTGCCCGCTGTGGATGCTGGCTTTGGCCTGCGCCTTCTCGGTTATCTTCTGCAAGGAGATATTCGGTGGAACGGGTATGAACCTCTTCAATCCCGCCATCGCTGCCCGTATGTTCCTGTTCTTCGCCTATCCGTCCAAGATGACGGGCGATCAGGTATGGGTGGCTCAGGACAGCATCTTCGGACTGGGCAACACGCTGCCAGACGGATTTACCGCTGCTACACCGCTGGGTCAGGTGGCACAGGGCATTACTCCTGACACCTGTATCTGCGACATGATATTCGGTTTCATTCCTGGCTCTATTGGTGAGACCTCGGTCATTGCTATTGCCATTGGCGCCTTTATCCTGCTGTGGACGGGCATTGCCTCATGGCGCACCATGCTGAGTGTCTTCGTAGGTGGTGGCTTGATGGCTATCCTGTTCGAGCAGATGGGTGCAACCAACATGGTTTGGTGGCATCACTTCGTGCTGGGTGGCTTTGCCTTCGGTGCCGTCTTCATGGCTACCGATCCCGTCACCTCGTGCCGCACCACTACCGGACAGTTCATCTATGGCTTCATCATCGGTGCCATGGCTGTGATTATCCGTGTCAAGAATGCCGGTTACCCCGAGGGTATGATGCTGGCCATCTTCTTTGGTAACATGATTGCTCCTATGATTGACCACTTCATCGTGGAGCGTAACATTTCGAAACGCTTAAAGAGAGGAGGTACAAAATGAAACTGAATACAAACTCTAACGCGTACATTATAATATATAGTACGATATTGGTGGTCATCGTGGCCTTCCTGTTGGCTTTCGTCTATCAGGCATTGAAGCCCATGCAGGACGCTAATGTGGCCCTCGACGTGAAGAAGCAGATTCTCTACTCGCTGAACATCCGCGGCTTGGACGGTGCCGAAGCTGAAGCCAAGTATGCCGAGGTGGTGAAGGACGAGAAGGAAGAGAACGGCTTGAAATACTATGTCTGCGAGGTTGATGGTCAGCAGAAGTATGTGTTCCCCTTGAAGGGCATGGGCCTTTGGGGTGGCATCTCGGCTTTTGTCTCTGTCAATGACGATCTGAACACCATCAATGGTGCCTACTTCAACCACGAGTCGGAGACGGCTGGTCTGGGTGCAGAAATCAAGGACTCACAGGCTTGGCAGGAGAAGTTCCAGGGCAAGAAGATTCAGGACGAGCAGGGCAACATAGCCATTGCTGTTGTCAAGAAGGTTGAGAACCCTGTCTCTGAAGTCGATTGTGTCACGGGAGCCACGCTGACCTCTAATGGTGTCAGCGATATGCTTCGCGACGGATTGAAACCTTACATCAACCTGCTGAGAAATAAATAGTAAATTGTAAATGTGTAAATCGTAAATTACTATTATGGCACTATTCAGTAAACAAAATAAAGAGGTTTTTACAAACCCGTTGAACGTTGACCATCCTATCCTTGGACAGGTGCTGGGCATCTGCTCGGCCTTGGCTGTGACCTCGCAGCTGAAGCCCGCCATCGTGATGGGACTGGCCGTGACGGTAATCACCGCTTTCTCTAACGTGATTATCTCGATTATCCGCAACACCATTCCTAACCGCATCCGTATCGTGGTGCAGCTGGTGGTTGTTGCTGCTCTGGTAACCATTGTCTCACAAATTCTGAAGGCGTTTGCCTATGATGTCAGCGTCGAACTGAGCGTCTATGTCGGACTGATTATCACCAACTGTATTCTGATGGGTCGTCTGGAGGCCTTCGCCATGCAGAACAAGCCTTGGCCTTCGTTCCTCGACGGTGTGGGCAACGGACTGGGCTACGCCATGATTCTGGTTATCGTGGGTGCCTTCCGCGAGTTCTTCGGACGTGGCTCGTTGCTGGGCTTCCAGATTATCCCTGATGCCTGCTACGACTTTGGCTATGTTAATAATGGTATGATGACGATGCCCGCCATGGCGCTGATTCTCGTGGGCTGTGTCATCTGGATTCATCGTGCATATTTTTATAAGGAGAAGTAAGCTATGGAACACGCAATATCATTACTGTTTAGGTCCATCTTTGTGGACAATATGATTTTCGCTTTCTTTCTCGGCATGTGTTCATACCTTGCCGTGTCGAAGACGGTGAAGACCTCACTGGGACTCGGACTGGCTGTGACCTTCGTGCTCACCGTTACCGTTCCCGTCAACTATCTGTTGCAGACCAAGGTGTTGGGTCCCGACTGCCTCGTTCAGGGCGTTGACCTCAGTTATCTATCGTTCATTCTCTTCATTGCCGTGATTGCCGGCATGGTGCAACTCGTCGAGATGACGGTCGAGAAGTATTCTCCGTCGCTCTATGCTGCTCTGGGTATCTTCCTGCCGCTGATTGCCGTCAACTGCGCCATCATGGGTGCCTCGCTGTTCATGCAGCAGCGCATTTTGATGGACCCCTCCAACTCGCAGGCTATTACCTCGGTGTGGGATGCCGTCTTCTACGGTTTCGGTTCAGGTCTCGGCTGGACGCTGGCTATCGTAGCCCTGGGTGCCATTCGCGAGAAGATGCAGTACTCGGACGTACCCCGTCCGCTGCAGGGCCTCGGCATTGTATTCATCACCGTTGGTCTGATGGCCATGGCCATGATGTGTTTCTCTGGACTTAATATTTAATAGAAGGTATGGGACAGTTTATTGCATATAGTATCGGAGTATTCCTCATCGTAATACTCTTGCTCGTGATTATCCTGCTGGTGGCTAAGAAGTACCTCAGCCCCTCAGGCAACGTGAATATTGAAATCAACGGCGACCGTACCATCTCCGTAGCCCAGGGCAACTCGCTCATGTCTACCCTGAACGAGAATGGTGTCTTCCTGCCCAGCGCTTGTGGCGGTAAGGCATCGTGCGGACAGTGCAAGGTGCAGGTACTCGAGGGTGGGGGCGAGATACTCGATTCCGAGAAGCCTCACTTCACCCGTAAGGAAATCAAGGCTGGCTGGCGACTCGGTTGCCAGTGTAAGGTGAAGGGCGACCTCAAGATTCATGTCGACGAAAGCATCCTCGGCGTCAAGGAGTACGAGTGTACCGTCATCTCCAACAAGAACGTGGCTACGTTCATCAAGGAGTTCAAGGT
>CAMIVY010000030.1 GCA_946402275.1 uncultured Prevotella sp. | reverse complement strand
TAGCCGTGGGGACAGGCACCTGGGGTATAGCAGCCGTCATACCCAAGTACCTGTCCCTGCGACTACGACTACCTTGTGGGGATTGTCATATTTCGTCGAAATAAGTTTGTGGGGAATGTATTTTGGGGCACAATTAGTTGAAAGAGATTAAAGGAATATAGTTAAATTGAATTAAGTAAGTACGAAAAATCATACTTTTGGTTTGCCGAATCAGTATTTCTTCGTATCTTTGCACCAAAAGTACGATAAATCATACGCTGATGGATATAGGAACAGTGATTAAGGAGCGCAGGGCATTGCTGGGAATCTCGCAGCAAGATCTCTCGGATTACTCTGGTGTAGGCATCTCTACAGTCAAGGATTTGGAGCGAGGCGTGGGCAATCCGTCGTTACAGACACTACAGAAGATACTGGATGTGGTAGGTATGGAAATGGTATTGCAGGTAAAACAGACCGTTAAATAGCATAGAGCATGAGAAAAGTGAATGTGTATTACGGTGAAGTCTATGCCGGGCAGCTCGTTGAGTTGTCAAGGGGCAGCTATGAGTTCACCTACGATGATGCTTTTCGTGCCGACGGTAGCACCCCTCCTGTGTCTGTCAACTTGCCCAAGAGCCAAAAGGTGTATCACTCAGAGCGCATCTTCCCCGTGTTCACTAATATGTTGCCTGAAGGTGCCAACCGTAGGGCATTGTGCAGAGCAAGGAAAGTGGACGAAAATGATTTTTTCGGTATGCTGGAGATGATTTGCGGCATGGATGCCATCGGGAAGTTTGTACTTAAAAGACCAGAAGAATGAAGACGATAGAAGTATGCCCATCGACATTGCGACCAGGTTTTTCTGCCTATTCGCCCCAAGCCGTCAAGGAATTGTTTGACGGTGTGGCGGTTTCGCCGTTTATTGACATCGATTTCGAGAACGAGCGCGACCAGCAGCAGGCGATGGAGAACATGAACAATATGTCAATCTCAGGTGCTCAGGAGAAATTCTCTGCTATCATTGATGATGGGAAAATCCGTCTGGCTCATAAAGGCGAACAAGCCACCTATATCCTGAAGCCAGCACCTTTCAACCTGAGTCTCTCCACCCGCAAGCAGATACCTGCCAACGAGCATCTGACCATGCAGATAGCATCTCAGGTCTATGGCATACGCACCGCCAGCAATGGTCTGTGTTTCAGCAGCAGTGGCCAGCCGGTGTATATCACGAAGCGCTTTGACGTGATAAACGGCGTGAAAGAGAGTTCGCAGGAGGACTTTGCCACCGTTCTGCAGATGACGGAGGAAGGCAGCGACAGCAATTTCAAATACCATGGCAACTATGCGCAGATAGCCGATGCCATCCGGCAGTTCGTGCCTGCATGGATGCCACAGATGGAGCAGTTCTTCCGGATGGTAGTGTTTGATTATCTGTTTGCTAACGAGGATGCCCACATGAAGAACTTTTCATTGATAAACAAAAGCGGAGAGTATTTCCTGGCTCCTGCATACGATCTTATCAACACCTGCATCCATATCCAAAGTGGCAGCGACCTGGGACTGATGGACGGGCTTTCGACAGATATTGAGAAAAGTGATGTGTATGACAGGACGTTGCATCCCTGTAGGCTGGACTTTGAACGATTCGCGGAAAGAATCGGATTGCCGAAGAAACGTGCTGCCTCCGTGCTCGATATGTTTATGGAGATTCCACAAGAGACATACGCACTCATCGACCACTCCTTCTTGAATGACAAGATGAAACGCACATACAAGCGTGTTATTGAGGAACGGAAAACACGTTTCATTCGACAGTCAGAATAACTCTAAAAAAAATGATGATAGCCGTGGGGACAGGCAGTTGGATTACACTGCCTACCGATGCCCTCCGCATCTATTTCAATCTTTGCATCATCAAGTATTTCCTCAACATCATTTCGCCGAACAACGATATGAAGGCTAAGATTGATGCTTTGCTCTCCGCTTATCCATCCATTGATACAAGTGCAATGGGCTTCCCTCATGGATGGGAGAATGAGCCGCTATGGCAATAACTTTATTTCTCACTTCTTTGTATTCTGCTGAATTCTGTGCCTTGTGGAGCGGATGGCCTCTTGAGTGATGCCCATGATGCGGCGCACGTCCTTGTCGCCCATACCCATTTCATAGAGAATGAGGAAGAAGGTGTTGTGGGCGGTCTTGGGCTGATATTTCTTCTGGAGACGGCTGAAGGCGGCGAAGGTCAAGCCTCTGCTATCAAAGCACGTAACCAAGTTTCCGAATACCCGCCACTATCAAAGTTGGCGGGTTGTTTTTATGTACCACGGTACTGGCTGCAAAAATACGAACTTCTTCCGAAACATCCAAACATTTCGCAAGTTTTTCCCCTGCGGCGCAGTGCGGGGACGAAACAGGGAGATGTCACGATTTAACCATGTGCACCTCCCCTTCTAAATAATGAAATATACAAACGAGCACGCTGTCACAGCGGGCATTTATCTCTTGCCGTTCCGTTCATGATACATGATTCAATCCATTCATGATACATGATTCTATCCATTCATGCGCATTATTCGATTCATTCATGCGAACAGATCAGAGTCACCCGGTCTGACGCTCAGACCCTGAAGGCTATCCGCGAGGCCGAGGAGCTCTTCGCCGAGGCTCAGAAGATGGCCCAGATCCGCTACAAGACCTACGTCCGCAAGACGCAAGAGAACTGGGAGGACTAAGAAAAAAGTGTGGTCAGCGGTTCTGCCGCTGACTACCTTCCATACAAAAAGGAGCATCCGTTCGGGTGCTCCTTTTTCAATTCGTAATTCTTCACTTCCTCAATTTTTAGTGTTTATGGATATTTTCTATTGAAATATTTGTGTATTTCAAGATAAACAATTAAATTTGCAGTCGATAAAATTGCGGAAAGACGCAAAAATATAGAACCATATGGAGATAAAGCGTGAATTATTGCTTAATAGACTGTTGGACTTGAGGCATAACAAAATGATCAAGGTCGTCACTGGTATGAGAAGATGCGGTAAATCGTACCTGCTCTTTAACCTATTTTCGGATGCGTTAAAAGCAGAGGGCGTAGATGAACAGCATATCATCAAAATAAATCTGGAAGACCGCAGGAATAAGGCATTGAGAGATCCTGACAAGTTGCTTGAATATATTGATAGTAGATTGCAAGACGACAAGATGCACTATATACTGCTTGACGAAGTGCAACTGGTAAGCGAGTTTGAAGACGTTTTAAATTCATATCTTCAGGTAGAAAATGCAGATATATATGTGACAGGTTCAAATGCTCGGTTTCTCTCTAAAGATGTGATTACAGAGTTTCGTGGTCGTGGATTCGAAGTAAGAGTACATCCCTTATCCTTTCAGGAACTTCGAGGCGCTTTTCAAGAAGAACCAATCGAACAACTTTGGGTAAAATATATGACCTTTGGCGGATTACCACAAGTAGTGACGATGACTTCTGACAAGGAGCGTGTAGCTTATCTGAAAAGTCTTTTCAAACATACTTATCTCAAGGATATCAAGGAACGTTATGATATCAAGCTTGATAGCGATCTTGAAGAATTAATACGAACTTTAGCTTCAGCTGTTGGTGGGCTGACCAACCCAAGAAAACTGGCAGACACGTTTCACTCGGTTAAGAAGAGCACAATAAGTCAAGATACCATAAAAGTGTATATCGATTATTTGCAAGATGCGTTTATCATCGAACGTGCCTTGCGTTACGATATTAAAGGCAAACGCTATATCGACACTCCGTCCAAGTTCTATTTTGAAGATTTGGGACTTAGGAACGCCCTTCTGAATTTCCGTCAGGTGGAGAAAACACACTTAATGGAAAACGCTATTTATAACGAGTTACGTTCCCGTGGGATGGCTGTTGATGTGGGTGAGGTAATTTGGAACACCAAAGACGAAGAAGGTAAGAAAATAAGAAAAACCCTTGAGGTGGACTTTGTCGGCAATCAAGGATATAAGCGATTATATATCCAATCGGCTTTCAGTATACCTGATGACGAGAAACGTGAACAAGAATTGCAGTCACTCAAAAGAATTGACGATTCATTCCAAAAAATAGTAATTGTGGGTGATCATAGCCCTCGTTATCAGAACGAGGATGGTATTATGTTTATGGATGTCTATGATTTCTTAATGGACAAAGGAAGCATGGAGTAAAATAGTCACAACGAAGATGCATGGCAAAAGAATGTTGACAGCGGGCAGATGATCAATTTCGATATGGCATTCACATTAATTACAATATAAAAACGACAACTATGGATACAAACAATCACAAAATCGTTGACTACGATGCCGTTCTTGATGCCAAGTTCGGCAAAGAAGGTACTCCCGAACGTGCAAGAGCCGAAGAGGCTGCCTACTCGTTCTATTCTGGTCAGATACTTCAGGATGCTCGCAAAGAGGCAAAGATGACTCAAAGCGAACTGGCTGAGCGTACACAGACCACCAAGTCATACATATCAAAGATAGAAAACGGTGTCATTATCCCCAGTGTTGGTGTATTCTATCGTATCATTGCTGCCCTCGGAATGAGGGTAGAAGTGGTGAAACCTGTGTATTAATTTTCGACGAAGTCAAAACTAGAGCGAGGAGAAATCCCCCTATCCTATCTATAATAAAAGAGGTGTGACCATTGCGGTTTCACCTCTTTTTCCTTCACCAGACAACCGGTACATGTCCTTGTCGCCCATTCCCCGTTCCGTAGAGGATGAGGAAGAAGGTGTTGTGGGGGGTATTGGGAGCGTATTTCTTCTGGATGCGGCAGAAAGCGGGAAAGTCAATGGCCTTGTAGAAGTCGATGAAGCATTTGCAGTTGTCGTTCGACCAGCCGGAGATAGTTCCTCCTTTCTTATTTTGTTTTCCCCAGAAATTTTTGCTTTCTACCCACTATATAAAATAATTATCTTTGTGGTTCTCGATGATTATTTGTACCTTTGCACCCACAAAAGTATAAAGTTATGTCATTCCTTACACGGAAATATCCGTTTTCACAAAGCAGCCACTGGTTGAGAGACAGCCTCGCTTACGGTGTCTTCATCTGGGCGATATTCTGGCTGTTGCAGCCGTTCGGATTCAGTATGTATAGTGGAAATAAATGTTTGGCGGCCGCTTTATTCGGACTTATCACATCTTGTTGCTATGCGCTATACGGATGGGTAATATTGAGGCGTTTGTACCAACGAATAAAGCCCTGGCGCATTTGGCATGATGGATGTGCCGTACTTGGACTGATACTCTTCATCGCCATCTGCAATTTCTTTCTATTCTCCCTTGTTATCCATTATCCTATCACTGTTAAGATTTTCCTCCTGTTCCTGTATTGGACGATGCTCATTGGTATCATCATAACCGCATTGTCTATTGGCATTGAGTATAACCGAAGTCTAAAAGACAGGATGGAGGCGCTGCTAAGCAATACGACTGAAGAACAAAAGGATATATCGATAACTATCCACGATACAAATGTTCGAGGGAATGACCTCTGCATCCCCATCAATAACTTGCTTTATATTGAGTCACAGAAGAACAATATTTCTGTTTGCTATCTTATAGACGGCAAACCGACAAACTTGGAGATTCACACAACGCTGACTGCCGTGACTGAGGAATTGAAAGCCTACGAGAATATCTTCCAATGCCACCGCTCGTTTGTAGTCAATGTGAACAATATCACTTCTGCCAAAGGCAACTCCAACGGCTATCAACTGACACTCGGACCATGTACGAACAGCATCCCCGTATCTCGTTCGTATGTGCCTCGGCTGAAGTCTTTTATCGCTTAGTCATTCGACCGCAAACTTAGTCATTCGCCATTTGGCTTAGCTTTCCGTCAGCGTTTCTAGCTGTCTATCACAGATATTTGGATGCTTCAGTTTCTTGTCGTATCTTTGCGGCATGAAACATCGAATTGCACATATCGTTTTAATGCTGTTGACAGTCTGCAATCTGGCTGCACAGACCACCATCTCGGGCGTTGTTACCGACGGACGCGAACCGCTCACCAGTGCCAACATATTTATATTAGGTACGATTGACGGATGCCTCACCGACTCACTTGGACGATTCTCGTTTACAACCTCCCAAACGGGTGAAGCAACCCTCAAAACCACCTTTATCGGTTATGAGGAGTATACGTTGACAGCCGACATCAGCCTCATGCACAATCTAACCATACGGATGAACGAACAGGCCACCACCATCAATGAAGTGGTCGTCACAGCCAGCACTTTCAGCTTTGGCAAGAATGATAACTTCAAGACGATGGATGCGCTGGATGTGGTGATGGCAGGCAACTCGTGTGGCGACATCGTTGCGGCACTACAGACACTGCCTGGTACACAGAAGGTTGGCGAGAACGGAAAACTATATGTACGTGGCGGCGATAGCGACGAGTGCCAGACGTTCGTGAATGGGATGCACGTCCTCGTGCCTTATAGCACTAACACGGAGAACACAGCCGTTCGTGGTCGCTTCTCGCCGTTTCTGTTCAAAGGCATCAATTTCTCGTTGGGTGGCTATGGTGGTGAATACGGCCAGGCTCTTTCATCCGTACTCCCCATGGAAACTACTGATGCTGCTACAAGCGACAAATTCGGCGTAAGCGCATCCTTGGTTGACTGGAACATCGGTGGCACTAAGGCGTATAAGAACAGTAGCCTGTCGTTCAATGCAGCACTGACCAGCATGGGACTATATGATCAGTTGTTCACGCAACGACAGGAATTTACTCGTCCTTATCGTAAGCTATCAGGCGAAGCACAATGTAAGAAAGAGTTCAGCACTTCGAGTGTGTTGAAGTCATACGTCGGCTATGATTTGACATCAGTCGGACAGCATATCGATGGGCGCAACCTTTCATTGAAGGAGCATAATATCTATGCCAACGTCACACATCAAGCTTCGATAGGACGCGGCTACACACTCTTTGCGGGTATCGCCAATTCTTCTGTATTTACCGATATTGAAGATGCGCGAATGGTTGGCGACCATTATCATAATTTCCGTAATGAAGTCCACCTAAAAGCTGAAGTCCGCAAGGTTTGTTCCGACGTTTTGAAACTATCAGCAGGTATCGAGGACTATATCCGCAATAGTACGTTGAGATACGAAGCCTACCATTATCAACTTGACTACAACATCCTCGCCGCTCATATTGATGCCCAGTGGCGCATCATTCCCCACGTATTTCTCAACATGTCAGCAAGAGCCGAGATGATGAAGACAGACTGGCTGCTGATGCCGAGGGCAACACTGAGTTATATCCCCAACAAGAATCTTCAATTCTCTTTGGTGGCAGGTCGTTACAGTCAAACTGCAGCTGATGACTATTTAGCACAAAGCCGAGGTGACTTCAGTCAAAGCACAGCCGACCATACCATATTCTCTATGCAGTATAAAACAAAGGCCACACTCCTACGCATCGAGCCTTATTGGAAGAAATATCACCATTTACCTTTGTTGGAGGATGGCGTTTATCAACCACATGGCTACGGCACAAGCCGAGGCTTGGATATCTTCGTTGAGAATCATTCGTTCGTTAAACATCTGACTACCTCACTTTCCTATTCATTCAATGATTCCGAACGGCTATATCTCAACTACACCGAAGTGCGGACACCCGATTACGTCTCTCGTCACAATCTGCGACTGACAGCTAAATACGCCATTGGCAAAGTTATCATCGGACTCGCTGAATCATACGCCAGTGGACGACACTTCCTTTCTGGCACCAATCCACATTACAACAGTGTAGATGTGAACCTCACCTATCTGTTAAGTCCAAAGGTCATCGTCTATACCTCGTTGAACAACATCTTCGGTCGCACTAATATCTTTCGTTATGACGCAAATGCTAATCCCGTCATGCCTTCCCGCGACCGTTTCCTATACATCGGCATATTTGTTTCACTTAAAAATAACAAAGCGTATGACATTTCAAACTTTTAAATTCCGCGTCTCTGCCGTCGCCCTTTTGATGATGGCATCTGTAAGTATCCATGCCCAGCAAGCAACAATGCAGGCACTCATCGGGCGGTCACTATCAAAACTCCAGCAGCCTACGCCGGAGGCTTTCGTCAACTGCATTGCCGAGCTGAAGCGCATTGATGCCATGTTCCCCGACAGCATCCAGCCCAAGTATCAGATGGCCTTGCAGAGCCTCAATTTCTCCGTGATGAATCCCCATGCCCCGCAGACGGAGAACCTTCTGACAGAAACGGAACAGACCATCATGAAGATGGAGCAGATGGAAAATGCTGACCCATCCGACGTTTGCACCCTGCGCGGTTTCCTCTACATGGTGCGCATCGTTCAGAATCCCGCCCAGAACGGTCAGCTTTACTACATGGACGTTATGCAGAACTATGAGAAAGCCCTAAGACTCAATCCCGACAACCAACTCGCCAAGCAACTGCAACAAAAGTTTCTTGAAGGGATGAAGCAGCAGACGGGAAAGTGACACTTATCATGAATGTGTGATGAGACCGATTTATAGAAATCTTCACATCGGAGCAATAGCTACGTTTTACGTGATTGCTTTAGTGCTACGCCTGATAACAATAGCTGTAGTCAACAGGTATCCGATACTATGGGGAAACTATGCCTTCCAACTTTCCACGGGCCTGGGGCCCATAGTCGGAGCACTGGTTGCAATGACCATTTTCAAGCGTAAAGCCGTATATACCACCTGCGGAAAATCCGTCTGGAAATCAATCCTGACGATAGCCGTACCATGTCTCGTCTTTGGTATCATCGGAGGCTTAGACATGGGTTTTCTATGCTTGCTGGCATTTGTATATGGTCTGTTGGAAGAATTTGGTTGGAGGGGATTCCTGCAGAACGAACTCAGGGATTTGCCCATGTGGCAGTATGTACTTATCATCACGGCAATGTGGTTTCTATGGCATTTGGATTTAAGCCAACGCCATCTTCTGTCCTTCTTCCTACTACTGTTTTTCGCCTCATGGGGAATTGGGAAGGTTGCAAATGATACCCATTCGCTTTTGTTCTGCGCTGCATTTCATGGCATCGTGAACTTCTCGAAACGCGGGTCGCTATCTGACCCAACATTCCTTTTGGCTTTCGTATGCGTCATCGTATTTTGGATTGTCATGTGGTATTTTGTCAATATACCTAAAAAGCGTAATATCTACAGACATCAGGACTTTACCCGAAGAATAAACATATAAGTTAAACACTTTAATCAAGAAAAAAGTTATGAGTCCTTAATTTTTCTGCATTTCCTTTTGGAGTGTGCAAGAATTCCACTAACTTTGCACCCTGTATTATGATATAGGAAGACTTTGAGCATCCGGTAGCATATCTGAACAGCCACGAATATCGCCAATATCAATAACTGTTCGCGAAATATGGAACCGCTGCCAGCTCACTTCTCCGTCTTGGAGGCGTGGGCTTTGGTAGTTTCAATGTTTCGCAATGGTTTCTGGCGATTCCTGTGGCTGATGTTGTAATTACTCGCCCGCGCACTCCATTTTCTTTCTATATCATAATATTTTTATATCCATAAAATCAAAGTTAGTTATGAATCAAAATGAAGAAGTCCCAGACAATCTGGGCGGACTCGGCGACATGCTGCCTGCCGATGTCCTGAAGATGGTGAACGAACTGCTGGAGCAACTGCACAGGAAAGACATGGATCACCAAGGCAGCATCGTATTAAACATCTATGAAAAGGGCAGTCTCCACGTGGATCATGTGGATACGCAGAACTTCTATGGGGACGCTTGTCCCAAAAAGAAGACCCTCCCCGACCCTCCCTGTGTAGGGAGGGAGAAAGGAGCGAGTATCTTACCTGAAGCTCTCGCAGCCGAACAGGCGATGGCGTTATGGAAGAAAGCGCAGGATGCAGGCTATGTGGATGCCAACTATCAACCGCTTATTTCCCGAACGCAGGCGGCACTGCTGGCCGATGCGATAGCGGAGCGGCTGGGCATCAAGGAGAAGTGGAAGGTGTTCGAGGGGCTGTGGAACAGGAAGTATATGCGGAGTGATTACAATTTGGCTCTCACCAGAAAAAGAACGCTCGACTTTCAGGATGAACTGAAGCAGCTATTTGGTTAGGAAGCAAAAGTCCCGGTGCTTGCGCATCGGGACTATTCGATAAAATCAGTCACAACTAATCCTGAAAAACAGGATTCTCTGCTATTACCTGCTTTGCTGGAATACGGCGAATTATCTGGTCTAATCCACAAACGACCACATCCTGATCTCTTAATGCTTTTTCCTGAAGCATTCTTTTTTCTGCTAGATTCAAGCCACGACGCACTTTCTCGTTAAACTCCTGAATTTCTTTATTTGACATAACTTTGCATCTTTGAGTACAACATTTCTTCATCTATAATAGTATTGGCATTTCTGCCACCAGAGGCTATCTGTTTACGTGGATTCTCACTATTATCAAATATAATCCATGAATCAACTTCTTTCATAAACAGGTTGAAAAATAATGATATATAAGTTTTTATTCATTTCGAGGCAAAGATACAAAAACTAAATGAAACAACCAAATAATACTTCTCAATTTGCTCATTTATTTATTTCGAGTCCAAAATTCATTAAACCGTAGTACCACGCGTAGTACCCCTAAGGGGAGTAGGAATCGGAGATTATTCGTAACTTCGCAGCGTAAAAGTTTAACAAGCGAATGAAGTTATGGATGAGAATGTGATGAGCCAGTTGGATGCAGAGCTGGAACATGCGGGCGAGGAGACTGCGCTGAGTCCGAAGATGCTGTTGCTGGAGCAGTTGAGGATTACGCCGGAGAAAGAGTTGCCAAAGATGGAATTCCTGTTCCAGCTGTTTGGTAAGCCGTGTTTTCCTCGGCGCGAACTGGTGGCGATAACGGGTAAGGCGAAGTCGGGCAAAACGTTCGTCACGAGTATGCTGATGGCAGTGGGGAATCTTAACGTTAACCTTAACCCTAACCTTAACCCTAACGTTAACCCTAACATTTGTCAGCTGCCTTTGAAGAGAATGCGCGAGGAACCGCTGAGGGTGCTGTGGTACGACACGGAGCAGAGCGATGAATCGACACAGGACATCCTAAAGAACAGGATAGTGCCGATGATAAAGACCCACCCCCTGCCCCTCCCTGTGATGGAGGGGAGTGGTTACCCTCAAGGCCAGAATCAAATGGACGAACTATTTACACCCCGCCCTAACAGGGAGGGGCTGGGGGTGGGTCTCTTCGATGTGTTCAACGTGCGGGGTGTGCCATGGAAGGAGCGGCGCGACCTGTTGTGTGAGGCGGTGAAGAGATGCAAGCCCGACTTGGTGATTGTCGATGGCATACGTGATCTGGTAAACGACATCAACGACGGTGTGCTGGCACAGGAGGTGATGGAGGAACTGATGCACCTGGCCACGGAACACGACTGTTGCATCGTGTGTGTACTGCACCAGAACAAGAGTGGTGAGGACCACAACCTGCGCGGCTGGATTGGTACGGAACTGATGAACAAGGCGTTTGAGGTGTATAGTTGCGAGAAGTTGATGCCACAGCGTATCTTCTCGTTGGAACAGACATTGACGCGTAAGTACGACATCGAGCGGACGATGTATTTTGAGGTGGGTGACGACGGACTGCCGGTGACCTCATCCAACCCCTCTCAGGGAAGGGAGAAAGAGCGTGGGGAGCAACTGCCGCCATTGAATCAGACATACAGGGTATGTGACGAAGAGGGACGGCGGTCATTTGATGTCATGCGCCTCTTCCTCGATGCCATGCGCGGTGAGGACGAGGTGGGCGGCGGAGAATTGCGTGAGCGTGTGATGCAGTTGTCGGGCATCGCCATCCCGTTTAAGTATAATCAGCTGCTGACCGAGGCGCTGAACCAGAAAATCATTGAACGGGTGATGCGTGGCGGTCGCACGTTTTATCGGCCAGCGCCCTTCTAAGGCCTCTGCCCCCTCTTATATCTGTCCCCCTAAAGGGGACATAGATATGAGGGGGAGGACTATGAAGGAAATGAGAAATGAGAAATGAGAAATGAGGAATGAGGAATGACGAGGGAAGAGGTTTTTAAGCATACGTTCAAGGCGATGAGGAAACAGATAGCAGAGCAGCAGGCTGAGGGAAGGCGGCTGTGGCAACATCGGTTAGGCACGGCGTCGGAGTTCTGCCGGGCGGTGGTCAGCAACGGCTATCTGACTGAGGAGCAGATGCAGCGGGCGGCACAGCGCTATCGGCTGGGAGCCAGTCGCGACGGCGGGGTGATCTTCTGGCAGATTGACGAGTGCGACCTGTTGCGCGACGGCAAGATTATGCACTACAGACCCGACTGTCACCGTGACCACGATCGCAAACCGACATGGGCGACGTACCTGTTGCGCAAGAACGGACGACTGCCGAAGGACTGGAACACCGACCACTGCCTGTTCGGGTTGCACCTGTTGATGGAAGATGTCAGATGTATGAGGACTGATGTGAAGGTGGCGGTGGTGGAGGCAGAGAAGACTGCCGTGATTATGTCGGAGGTGAAGCCAGAATATATCTGGCTCGCAACGGGTGGTAAGACGGAGCTGAACGTGGCGAAGTTGCGTCCGCTGAAAGGTCATCGTGTCATCCTGTTCCCTGACACCGACGAGGACGGCCAGACCTACCGCGACTGGTACGACGTGGCAGAGGCTGCCAGCGATGTCTTCGGTCACCCCGTCACCGTGAGCACGCTGCTGGAGCAGCACGCTACCCCACTCCAGAAAGCCGCAAAGATCGACCTCGTGGATCTGCTCTTCTCCCAGCCGTAAGTATGGCGTTTATCCTCCCAAAGTATGATACTTAGGCACTGAAAGTATGATACTTAGGCACTGAAAGTATGATAGTTACGAAATGAAAACAAGATAGTTATGAAGGCAATGACGAAACAACAACTGGCCCAGTGTGCGGGCGTGACGGTGCGGACGTTGTTCAACTGGTGCAGACCCTACCGGAAGGAACTGGCACGGATGGGACTGAAGCCCGGCATGAGGGTGCTGCCACCCCACATTGTGAAATGGATAGCAGACAGGTTCTGCATCGATCTGGAAACGTAGTCACGCTGTTGGCTACGTTTTTTTGTGTCTTTATCATACGTTATTCTGCGTTATCTGTACGAGCCTGTACAAAGCGGAAATCGTCCCTTCCTGATGTAGTACCTTTGCACTATCAGAGAAACACTCTGAGAGAGTTGAAGAAGATGCAAGTCGCGCGGTAGCAAATTTTTCACTTCCCACTATTCTTTGACCAAGGTCAAAGCGACCAAGGTCGAGCGCACTTTTCAGTTATTTTGATTATGATTTTGTATGTATTAAAAAAGAACAAGAACTCGAAGTCGGCGGCTTTCGGCAGGTATTTCGCCTATCCCGTCATTGAGGAGACCATCACCCTGGACGGACTGGCCGGTCACATGTCGAGCCACAACACACCGTACTCGAAAGGCGCCATCAAAGGCATGCTGACCGACATGGTGTCGTGCATCAAGGAACTGCTGCTGGAGGGCAAGAACGTGAAGATTGCCGACCTCGCCATCTTCTCGCTTGGCATCAAGAACAGCAAGGGCGGTGCCCTCAGCGAGGAACTCTTCACCGTGACGAAGAACATCAAGGGCGTCAAGCTGCGTGCCCGTGCTACCGGTGAGCTGATCACCAAGAGCCTGAACCTGGAGGCTACGCTGAAGAAGGCCAGCGCCACCACGAAGAGTAACGGTACCACGAATTCCACGAACGGTGGTGGAGGTACCACGAACGGTGGTGGAGGTACCACGAACGACTCGAATTCTGGTGGCGGGACCACGGGGAACGGAAGTACGGAGAACCAGGGCGGCGGTAACAATGGCGGCAGCACCGCAAATGGGGGAGACGAAGGATAGTCAAAGAGTCCCTCAAAGGACTCTTTAATCTTTAATTTTTAATCTATAATAAATCTATGAAAAAGGAAACTATTAATCGAATTATTCAGTTTGTCATTACAATACTGACAGCCATCAGTTCAACGATATTAGTACAGTCATGCGACATATCCATCTAATCGTTATTCACTGTTCGGCCACACGCTCGAACCAGAACTTTCCCGTGACAGCCCTCATCCGCTGTCACGCGGAAAAGTTCGGATTCACGGGCTACCACTACTACATCACCCGCAACGGCCGGATATACCAGACACGCCACGAACAGCTGGTGGGTGCTCATGCCGTAGGCTACAACAGCCACTCCTTAGGGGTATGCTACGAAGGCGGACTGGACGAGCAGGGGAATGCGGCCGACACGAGGACACGAGCGCAGAAACGCGCACTTCTCAGGCTGCTGAAAAAGTTGAAGGCCGCACATCCCGACGCCCGCATCCTCGGCCACCGTGACCTGCCCAACGTCCACAAGGACTGCCCCTGCTTCGATGCCCGTACGGAGTATCAGAGCCTGTAATTAATTGTTGGAACGTAGCACAACGGTCTTGAACCAATCTCGCAAGATGCCGCGATACTGATTTTGGGAATCGGCCACCAACAGCAAGAGCTGGGAACCGTCAGCCAGGCGGGGACCGGCACAAAGTCCTTCGTAATTGGCAAAGTCACGGCGCACGAGATTGATATAGGTGCTGAACTCGGTGAGCAAGTGCTTGTGTAACACGTCACCGGGCTGTTGCTGCGAGGGGGTGACCATGTAGAGCTTGACATGTACGAAGGAACCGATGGCATTGGGCGTCTTGCGGATTTCACGTTCCATGACGACAATGCGCCCATCGTCAAGGGCTGCCAGTCCGCTGATGCCATAGGTATCCTTGCCCTTGGTGCTCTTGACCAGAGAGGAGTCGGAATGGTACCAGTACTGCTCTACCGGTTGGAGGTCGTCGCCAAAGCTCTGCAGACGGACACGGTTGGCAATCTTCCGCTCTATGTTCGGTTTCTCTCCGTCAGCCTTGAGCGTGTTCTCGGAAGTAGTCCAGAAACGATGGGTCGCGGCATTGTATGTGAGTGCTTCAAAACCGCCATTGTTACGAGCCGTCTGGAAGATTTCAGGAACAGCCAAACGGCGTCCCGTCGGTTTTCCGTCCATCGAATATTCAATGATGCTCTTATCCGCTTCGCCAGTCACGAAAAGGGTGTTGCTGTGAGGTACATAACAGATGCCTTCCTCGTCGCGGTTGGGTTGTCCGCTGGTCAGGAAGGTGTCTGTGCGTGCCTCCAGGAGTTCACCCGTAATACTGTCGGTATCAATGGTCATGAGATAGAAGCCTGCCGTTGGTGACTTGTCGTTGACCACCGCATAACGGTTACCTCCTATCCATGTAATACCGCTGTAGTTGCCTGCTGGCACCGTGTGGGGAAAATGACGCTGCTTGTTGAGTACGACATCTTGCGACATCGCACCCAACGAGCAAAGCAATAGGAGAAGGGCGACGGAATACCTCATCGTACGGGAGTGATAGCAAATGTAAAGTCGTAAGTCTGCAATGGCAGCATGTAAGGCTTCTCAGGCCATGCTCCCCAGGAATTGACACAACCCAATCCCATCTGATGCTGCTGGATATGCACCTGCGTCAACGGACGCTCCGTGAGGTCACCGCTATGCATGTGGTGTGCATCCTTGTTAACACCACCATCGAGGTCTTCTGTCAGATAAGGAAGGGCAGAACACTCCATAGGCGCTGTACTCTCAAACTTCAAGCCACGCTGACCATCAGAGACGATGAACCAGCGGACATCGGTATGGTTGCCACTCTCCTGGGGACGCACATAGGGGAAGTATTCGTCAGCCACCTTGTTCTTATAGCGGCCTATGAACTCGCTGCTGTTACGATCACAATAGTTCTCGTGCGGGCCACGACCGTAGTACTCTACCCTATCATACTGCTTAGGCATCTGCAGCTGCATGCCATAGCGGAACATCCAGGTTTCCTTCTGGTCGGCTTTGGGCTCCATCTGCTGATGAACGATGACGGAGCCATCTGCCTGCAAGGTATAGGTCATCGTGAGCGTAGCCATCGGAAGGTCGAGGTTGGCAATCACGCTGTTGTCAACGACGGAACATGAGGTGACCTTCATCTGCGGATTCTTCCACGCAGCAAAGCGCTGCTGGAGACGGGCACCATAATCGTTATCGGTAGGAGCACGCCAGAACTCGGGCGTGATGCTCTGACGGTCAACAAGCATCGGTTGTCCGTCGATGTCGAGATAGTCTATCATACCCGACCACTTGCCAACGGTCATCGTGGTGCCTGCTGCCGTGAGTTTGATGTAGCTCTTCGTCTCCTCCTTCTGCACATTGCGCTCGTCCAATTGCTGGGTCTCCAGCTTATCGAAGACATAGGGCTTCACCACAAACTGCTGGCGTTCACCACTCTCGAACTGGAAGTTGACGAGAATCTCGCCTGCATGGTATAAGCCATTGATATACTTCTTGATTTCTGCAAACTCAAACGCCTTGCGCTGTTGCGGCAACACCTCATCGACCAACAGTTGCAGGGACTTGCTCTTCATGCCATCGCTCTTCACCTCCACAGCCAGCTTCAGATTCTTGACAGGCTTGAAGAAGTTCTCGTTATAGATCTCTATCTTGCCATCTTTCAGTCCCTTGTCCGTAATCCACAGGTTCTGGTAGTAGTACTGCACCTCATAGGCATGAGGATTCAGCCTGCGGTCAGGAGCGATGATGCCGTTGCAGTTGAAGTTGTTGTCTGAGGCAGGATAGCGTCCGTAGTCACCACCATAGGTAAAAATCTCCTTGCCTGTAACCTTGCTCTTGTCGCGCAGTCCCTGATCGACGAAATCCCAGATAAAGCCACCCTGGTATTTCGGATACTTGCGAATGAGGTCCCAATACTCCTTGAAACCACCCATCGAGTTGCCCATAGCGTGGGCATACTCACACTGGATGAGCGGACGGGGATTATCCGTCTGGGCATACTTCTCACAGTCGGTATAATAGAAGTACATCGGGCAGAAGATATCCGTCTTGCCCCAATGACCGGCTTGTTCGTATTGGACGGGGCGTATCTTGTCAACACTCTTCACCCAGTCATAGACCTGTTCGAAGTTAGGTCCATAGCCAGCCTCGTTACCCATGCTCCAGATGATGATGCTGGGATGGTTGCGGAGGGTGAGCACATTACCCTGGTTGCGCTCCAGATGCATCTGGGCAAAGTCTTTCCGCTTGGCCAGTGTGCCTTCGCCGTAACCCATGCCGTGACTCTCAAGGTTAGCCTCTGCCACCAGATAGAGACCTGCCGAGTCGCAGAGCTCATACCAGCGAGGATCATCCGGATAGTGGGAAGTACGGACCGCATTGATGTTCAACTGTTTCATAATGCGGATGTCCTGGCGCATGCGCTCCACAGAAACCACATAGCCTCCATCGGGGTCCAGTTCGTGACGATCTACACCTTTTATTAATATAGGCTGGCCGTTCAGCAACAACTGACCACCCTTGATCTCAATATGACGGAAGCCGACACGCTGGCGCACCACCTCCAAGACCTTGTCGCCCTTGCTGGCTGTGATATATAAGGTATAGAGATGGGGGGTCTCTGCCGTCCATGCCTTAGCATGGTTAAACTCCAGCGTCTTGCTAATGCCCTCAGCCACCAGTTCTCCACTAGGGTCGTAGAGTGCCATCGTAACAGTAGGATTGCCCACAGCCTTGACATTCACATCCAGAAAGCCCTTGCCGTCCTGATAGTCCTGACCAATGACAATGTCTTCGATGTGTGTTTTAGGACGGGCATAGAGATAAACCTCGCGAGCTATGCCTGTGAAGCGCCAGAAGTCCTGGTCTTCCAGATAGGAGCCGTCGCACCAACGCATCACCTGCATGGCTATCAGGTTCTTACCCTTCTTCAGGTATTTCGTGATGTCAAACTCAGCAGCAACCTTTGAATCCTCGCTATAGCCCACGTATTTTCCGTTGACCCACACTTTCAGGTTGCTGGTGGCTGAACCCACATGGAACAAGACCTGCTGACCCTTCCAATCCTCGGGCAACATAAACTCACGACGATAGGAACCGGTGTAGTTCTCCGTCTCGCCGATATAGGGAGGGTTGCTGTCGAACGTTGTAGCCCACGCATAGCCTATGTTCTTATAGATGCGGTCGCCATGACCGTTCAACTCAAACAGACCGGGGACAGGGAAATCCTCCCATTTGGAATCATCGTAGCCAACCTGATAGAAAGAAGCAGGTGCATCCTGGTGATTCTTGACGAAAAGGAAACGCCACGTGCCCTCCATAGACAGGTAGCGCGAAGACTGCGATTTCTCACCCTTCATGGCCAGTTCCTCACTCTCGAAGGCAAAGAAATTGGCACGGCGTGGTTCACGATTCTGTTGGTTTACCAACGGGTTACGCCACTCTGGAGCTGTTTCTGCAGAAACACACAGAGCTGACAAGACAGAAAACAAAACAAGAAAACAGTTTCTCTTCATGGTTATCATTGACTAAATTATACTGTTATAATGAATATTGATTATTCCGCATAGGCATCCTCGCCAATCTGTTCCATGCCACCAATGGTAAGCTTACGCAACTCATAGAAAGAGCCGTTATAGATATTGAAGTCCACATTACCCTCAATGCCCGGCAAACGACCTACATCGGTATGCTGCCAGAACTTCCAGGGACCTTGATACTCCACCTCGTCAACATAGTAGTGGGCTATCCAATAAGGATATTGGTCGAAGACGGGGTCGCTCAGGTATTGCGTCTTAAATTTATAATAGGTATATATGATAGGCTTCACACCGTAGTGTTGCTCTACGATATCGAGCCATTCCAGGATGCTGGTCTTAAAAGCGTCGTCTGTCTGGTTCTTCGGTTTGTGCTCCACATCAAGCACAGGCGGAAGATCGCCATTCTCCAGTTTCACATTCTTGATAAAGAATTCGGCTTGCCGCTTGGCAGGCGAATGAACACTATAGAAATGATAGGCTCCGCGCGTGAAACCATATTCGCGAGCCTGATAGAAATTATCCTTGAAGTTTTCGTCAACACGTGTAGAACCTTCGGTGGCCTTAATCATGATGAAACGAATAGGTGTCTCGTTGATTAAGCCTTTCTCACGCAACTCACTCCAATTGATATTGCCCTGATGATGACTGATGTCAATGCCGTGAATCTCATAACCCTCGGGATAGCTGACATCACCATAGAGGGCACGCCAACGGAAGCCGAAGGGACTTACAAAAATGTAATAAAAGAAATAGACGTAAGCTGCCACGACAACAGCTCCGCCTATCCACCAAGCCCATCCGGGCAAGTGCTGCAAAAGACGAATAAAAACATTCGGACGCCTATGTGGCACGGGGCTTGTTCGGCGTCCGGATGTTGATTTACGGGTATATTGCTTCTTCTTTGGAGGCATGTTATTTATTTAGCCTGCTCAAGAGCCAATGTCTTTGTAGGCTGGTCGCATACCTCTGTGGGTCCCCAGTACTGGATAGGACCAGGATAAACGTAAGCCGTCTCGCGAGACCAGCGCTCACGCTCCTTGGCGAAAGCCTGGAAGGGAGCACCATCCAGTTCAACAAGAGCCTTGCGGATAACAGGCTTCATCTCACCATTACGCTTCTCCATGTTCATCATCATTGTGATGGGCACACCACCGGCAATCCACTGGTCGGCAGGAGCAGTCGTATTCTTCACGATAGCCATGTAGCCAGTCTTACCATTGGCAATCAGCTGAGCTGCTGAGGTACCCAGGGCATAGCAGTAGTCGGCATCGAAGTTAGAAGGAGCTGCGCAACGTCCCTCGTAGCCGAAGAAGTGATGCTGAGTACCGAACTTTCCAACATACTTACCTTCCTTCTTCATCTTCTCGAGCTTCTGGGCAACCATCGTAGAGAGCAGCTTCTCTGTCTCGATGAGCGATACCTGTACGTTTCCGTGAGGGTCGCGGTCGAGGGCCAGCTGACGAGCCACACCTACAGGCAGGCTGTTGAATACAGCAAGGTTCTCAGGAGTCAGATGACTCTTGGCGAAATCAACCTGCTCATCGCGGCTAATCTCTTTTGCCTCAGGCAGAGCCAGCACGTCGTTCAACTGAGCAATGAGTTTCTTGATAGCAGGAATGAACTCGATCAAGCCCTCGGGGATGATAACCGTACCGAAGTTGTTGCCGTCGGCAGCACGCTTGCAAACCACATCGGCAATGTAAGTAACGATGTCGTCCAGGCTCTGCTTCTTGGCTTCCACCTCCTCAGAAACGAGGCAGATATTGGGCTGAGTCTGCAGGGCGCACTCCAAGGCGATATGAGAAGCCGAGCGACCCATCACCTTGATGAAGTGCCAGTACTTGCGGGCTGAGTTACAGTCGCGCTCAATGTTACCGATTAGCTCTGAATAGGTCTTACATGCAGTATCGAAACCGAAAGAGGTCTCAATCTGTGAGTTCTTCAGGTCACCATCAATCGTCTTAGGACAACCGATAACCTGTACACCATAGTTCTTGGCGGCATAGTACTCTGCCAGCACACAGGCGTTGGTGTTAGAGTCGTCACCACCGATAATCACAATAGCCTTGATATCCAGCTTGCGGATAATCTCGAGACCCTTCTCGAACTGGTCAACCTTCTCCAACTTGGTACGGCCTGAGCCAATCATGTCGAAGCCACCGGTGTTGCGATACTCGTCGATGATCTCCTTGGTGAGCTCCATGTAGTTATGGTCAACCAGACCGCCGGGGCCGAGGATGAAGCCATAGAGGCGGTTCTCGGGATTCAGCTTCTTCACCTGGTCGAACAGACCGGTAATCACGTTGTGACCACCAGGAGCCTGACCACCAGACAGGATAATACCAACGTTCATTTTCTTGGTGTTTGCCTCGGTAGCTGGTTCAAACTCAACGATAGGCATACCATAGGTGTTGGGGAAGAGCTTCTTGATTTCTTCCTGGTCACCAACACTCTGGGTAGGAGCACCCTCTTTTACTTTTACCGCACCCTGAAGAGCCTTTGGTAATTTAGGCTGATAGGCGGCTCTCGCAATCTGCAATGCACTTTTTTCCATTTTTTACTTTATTAAATTAATGAATAATTGTAATCCATTTATAGCACAGACCTTCCGGTCTCTGTCTTTTCGAATTGCAAATTTAATCCTTTTCCTTGAAAAAACGAAAGAAATAATGCTTTTTAATATTTTTTTGTGTTGAAAGTGATGTTATATGGAATATTTTTCGTATCTTTGACCTTTGAAATTGATAAAAATAATAAAACAAAGGAGGAAACCATTATGGCAAACAAGAGAAATTTGAAACGCGACATCAACCTGTTTTGTGAGAATCTTTTTACAGAATGTGTAGCAGCATCATTGTATGGCAACAATACCGATAGTGCGAAAGCCCTACTCTTCAGCATCATCAAACTGCAAACAGAATTTACATGTCGCATTTCACATCCAGAACCCGGAATGCCTGCCAAAGTCTATTTCAAGAAACTAAGGGAAGATTTCGTTTCCAAGGCATCCGAAATCATTGACCAAATCAACAACCTCTAAAAGATTATGTGGAAATCATTTTGCAGTTGGCTGTTATATCGTCACATGGGATGGACAGCCGATGTGACGGAGGAGCATCCGGACAAATACATTATCTGTCTGGCGCCTCATACCAGCAATTGGGACTTCTTAATCGGACAGTTATACAATGGTGCCAGAGGCATGAAGAGCAACTTCCTCATGAAAAAAGAATGGTTCTTCTGGCCTTTGGGTCCTTTATTCCGTAAAATGGGCGGCATTCCTGTATGGCGCTCGAAGCAGACCAGCATGACAGACAACCTGGCTGAAACAGCACGCCAGGAGAAAGTGTTTCACCTTTGCATCACGCCGGAAGGCACTCGCTCGCTGAACCCCGAATGGAAGAAGGGCTTCTATTATATCGCCCAGAAAGCCGAGCTGCCCATCTTGCTTTATGGTATGGATTATCAGAAACGTCACATCCAATGTACCAAGACCATTATTCCCAATGGCGATATTGACAGTCAGATGCGCGAAATTAAATTGTATTTCAAGGACTTTCAGGGTAAACATCCTGAGAATTTCACCATAGGAGAGCTATAAGACCATGAACAAAAAACTTATATCCGCGCTCTCCATCTTATTGTTTTTCGTAGCAACTCCATTCTATGGACAAAGTGCCAAGGATGAAGCGAAGTTAGTAGAACGACTACAGGAATATTTCTGGAAATACAAGCCCAAGGGGACCCGACTGACACAGCCTCCCCGCATGCTGGATTACCAACTGGACAATACGGCACGAACCCTTACCATCGTTGCTGACGAGTTTTTCGCTGCCCAGGAATTTACCCCTGAGATTACGGAGCATATCTATAAAAAGGTAAAGGGAGAACTGCCCAAAGCATATCGTGACTATCAGGTTACCATTGTCACCAATGGCATGAGTATTGACGAGCTGATTCCGAACCGCCTGTCAAAAAACGTAGATAAGTCGCGCCTATGGGGGGACATCAACTACGATGGTAATCCGTGGGTGAAAAACATATCCCAGCCTGTCAAGCTTACCCATGGACTGCAAGGAAGACACATCTCCCTTTGGGCAAGTCACGGACGTTTCTATGACCAGAAGAGAGGCTATTGGAGATGGCAACGTCCCAAACTCTTTGGAACAACGGAAGACCTGTTCACGCAGACTATCGTCATCCCTTATCTCATCCCCATGCTTGAGCAGTCGGGGGCCATCGTCTTCACACCGCGTGAGCGTGATTGGCAGAAAGAGGAGCTTATTGTGGACAATGACGGCTCCCTACGCAACTACATAGAGGTTGCTTCTCATGGGAAGTGGCAACAAACCAGCATGCCGGGTTTCGCCTGGCACTCTGGCACCTATTCGGACGGAGAGAATCCCTTTGAGGCAGGAAGTGCACGGATGACAAAGACCACCAGCAGCAAGTCGCGCTATAACCTTGCTACCTATCAGCCCGATTTCAGAAAGGCAGGTCGCTATGCCGTCTATGTCAGCTATCAGACGCTTCCCAACAGTGTTGACGATGTGTTATATACCGTATGGCATCGTGGCGAACGCACTCAATTCCACGTAAACCAGCAAATGGGTGGTGGCACATGGGTCTATCTGGGAACATTTGATTTTGATGCTGGATACAGCGAGTTTAACCGGGTGACCGTTTCCAACCAAAGCGATCAAAAAGGTGTGATGACAACGGATGCAGTACGCTTTGGCGGAGGAATGGGAAACATTGAACGGTTTGGAACGGTCAGCGGACTACCCCGTGCCCTGGAAGGTGCCCGTTACTCAGCACAGTGGGCTGGTATGCCCTACCCTGTCTATAGCAGTAAGAACGGAGCAGATGACTATGCAGACGACATCAATGTCCGTTCGCACATGACCAACCTGTTAGGAGGCGGTTCCTGTTATATGCCGACGGTTAATGGTCGCAAGGTTCCCATAGAATTATCATTGGCAATCCATAGCGATGCTGGTTATGCCCGCGATGGAGAAGGACTGATTGGTTCCTTGTCTATCTGTACGACGGGATTTAATAATGGAAAGCTGAATGCCGGCATATCCCGAATGGCTTCACGCGATTTTGCGGATGCCCTGTTAAGCAATGAGTTGCTGGACGTGAAGTATAAGTATGGCAACTGGAACCGTAGGGAGCTCTTTGACAGGAACTATTCCGAGACACGATTGCCCGAAGTGCCCAGTGCTATTCTTGAGACGATGTCACATCAGAACTTCCCGGACATGCGCTACGGACAAGACCCGAATTTCCGCTTTACACTGGCTCGTTCTATCTACAAGACCATTTTGCGGTATGTCAACGACCAGCATGGTACTCCTTTTGTCGTTGCTCCGTTAGCACCAGACAATTTCCGTATAGAGTTCATGAAAAAAGACGAAATCCGACTGAGCTGGAACGCTGTCAACGATCCGCAGGAGCCAACATCCGCACCTACCGGATATATCTTATATACGGCTATCGGTGAGGCGGATTTTGACAACGGGACCTATATCCGTTCAAAGAACAGCTATGACATGAAACTGGAGCCAGGCATGCTCTATCATTTCAAGGTGGCAGCTGTGAACCGAGGAGGACAAAGCTTCCCCACAGAAGTTCTTTCTGCCTACTACAATCCATTTGCCACGAAGACCATCTTGGTGGTAAACGGGTTCCATCGTGTTTCTTCACCTGCCATTCGCAACAATGCAGAAGAACAGGGCTTCGACTTAGACGAAGATCCGGGTATCACCTATGGTCCCACCTATGGATGGTCAGGACGACAAATTAACTTCGACCGCACACAGATGGGTATCGAGGATGGAGGATTAGGCTATACCGGTGAGGAACTGACAGGAATGCTGATTGCCGGCAATGACTTCAACTATGTAAAGACCCATGCAGAAGCTATTGCATCTACAATGAAATATAACATCATCAGCTGCTCTAGCGAGGCTCTTGAAACTGCTAAGATAAAGCTGAAGGACATTGCTGCCATTGACCTCATCCTAGGATTGGAGCGCAATGACGGACACAGCCTGTCATACTACAAGACATTCAACAGTTCCATGCAGCACACGCTACAACAGTTTACGAAAAGTGGTGGAGCTTTACTGGTCAGTGGAGCCTATATTGGCAAGGACATGAACAGCCAAGAGGAACAACGTTTCCTGGCAAACATACTGAAGTGCCAATATGGAGGAAGAAGTCTGGCTGAAGCCAACGTAGTGTCAGGTCTTGGAACCGATTTCCAATATTGGAAGGAGCTGAACGAAGAACATTATGCGGCCACTTCTGCAGACATCCTGCATCCTGTGAAACCTGCCTATACGGCCATGGAATATGCTGACGGGTATGGCGCTGCTGTTGCTTATCAAGGCAAAGACTACAGGGCCTTTGTCATGGGATTCCCCTTCGAGTGTATCAAGGATGCGCAGAAGCGTTCATCCATTATGCAAGGACTATTAAACTACCTAACAAAATAAAGGACAGAAAACTATGTACAAAATTCAATCTAACTCTAGTGGCACACGCAGTATCGAGATTAGCGAAGAACATTTGCAGACCATCGAGGACTATCAACTCTTCCGCGACCTTATCGACTCTAATGGATATGTCGATGAGCAAGTGCTTGACAAGCTCAAGCTGAACATCCGTTCCATGCTGGAGTCGGATGCCGGTAAGGACAAGAGACTGCTGGACCTCTGCCTAGATGTTATCTATCATGCAAACATGAAGGCTTTCGGACTTCAACAACTTGTACTGCTGTTCATCAACTGGAAGAATCAGAGCAAGGAAGAGACCGTATGACGTATAGGCTGACGGATTTTCTGCCAACAACGAAGAAGGAAATTGAGTTGCGTGGCTGGGAAGAGGTAGATATCATCCTCTTTTCCGCTGATGCTTACGTGGACCATCCCTCCTTCGGGGCGGCTGTGATAGGACGGACTTTGGAAGCTGCCGGATATCGGGTGGCTATCATCCCGCAGCCTGACTGGCACGGAGACTACCGTGACTTCAAAAAGCTGGGACGCCCGCGATTGTTCTTTGGTATCGCACCTGGCTGCATGGACTCAATGGTCAATAAATATACCGCCAACCGCCGCCTGCGCTCAGAAGATGCGTACAGTCCCGATGGACGACACGATTTGCGTCCTGAATATCCGACCATCGTCTATTCCAAAATCCTGCGTGAGCTATATCCTGATGTTCCTATCATTTTGGGGGGCATAGAAGCGTCGTTGCGCCGATTGACTCATTATGATTACTGGCAAGATAAGTTGCGCCCGTGTATTCTTTGTGAGTCGCAGGCAGACCTTATTATCTACGGAATGGGCGAAAAGCCTATCGTGGAATTGGCACGTCGTATCGCTGAGGGCTCCGCTATCGAGAATATTCACGACATACCCCAGACCGTCTATCTTACGAAGGACATAAAACCTGCTGATGACGATATCGTGCTGCATAGCCATGAAGAATGCTTGCACAACAAGCGTTCTCAGGCCGAGAACTTCCGCCATATTGAGGAGCAGTCGAACATGATGCATGCGCACCGACTCATTCAGCCACTGGCTGTTCATCCTTCACCGTTGACGGCTCACAATTATGTTGTTGTGAACCCTCCCTACCCTCCGATGACCACCCAGGAGCTGGATGCTTCCTTCGACCTGCCCTATACCCGTTTGCCCCATCCCAAATACAAGGGAAAGCGTATTCCAGCTTATGAGATGATCAAGTTCTCCGTGAACATTCACCGCGGATGTTTTGGAGGCTGTGCCTTCTGTACGATTTCGGCTCATCAAGGCAAATTTATTTCCTGTCGCTCTAAAGAAAGTATTCTTAAAGAGGTTAAGCAAGTTGCTCAGATGGAGGACTTCAAAGGTTATCTTTCTGATCTAGGTGGACCGTCAGCTAATATGTATGGTATGCATGGGCGCAACCTGAACATCTGTGAGAAATGTAAACGTCCCAGTTGTATTCACCCACAGGTGTGCCCAAATCTGAATACCGACCACACCAAATTGCTGGAAGTCTATCATGCCGTGGATGCGCTCCCGGAAATCAAGAAGAGCTTCATCGGAAGCGGTGTGCGCTATGATCTCTTACTGTATAGAGGGAAGGACGAAGTGGCTAACAAGGCTGCAATGGATTATACCCGTGAACTCATTACCCGTCATGTCAGCGGACGATTGAAAGTAGCTCCTGAACATACCAGCGACAAGGTATTGATGCTAATGCGCAAACCGCCTTTCCAACAGTTCTATGACTTCAAACGCATCTTTGACCGCATTTGTCGTGAAGAGGGGCTGCGCCAGCAAATCATCCCTTATTTCATATCCAGTCATCCTGGTTGTACGGAAGCAGAGATGGCAGAGTTGGCTGTGAAGACCAAGCATTTGGATTTTCAGTTAGAACAAGTACAGGATTTCACACCCACCCCGATGACAGTCTCTACGGAGACATGGTACACCGGTTTCCATCCCTATACCCTTGAACCCGTTCATAGTGCCAAGACACCGAAAGAGAAATTGGCACAACGCCAGTATTTCTTTTGGTATAAACCTGAAGAGCGAAGAGGCATCGAACAGAGTCTGCGTCGCATTGGTCGTGCCGACCTTATTCAGGAATTGTGTCCTTATACTCCGAAACCTTATGGAAATAATAGAGCAAGCACTCATCGCGAAGAATCCGCAAAAGAAAAACGAGGACGGAATCGTCGTCACAAATGACTTCGTAGCAGTTATTGACGGCAGCACGTCAAAGTCGCAATATCGCCACAGTCTGTTTCGTTCGAACGGACGCTATGCCATGCAACTGACAGCGCGATACATCCGTCGTATGGAAAAGACTACCACCTGCGAACAATTCCTTACTGGAGTGACTGCTTATATCCGTAAGCATTATAAGAAGAGTATGCTGCCCCGACTGGAAGAGCATCCAGAAGACCGCCTGACATGTTCCGCCATCATCTTTAGCCGTGTGTGTCGCGAGATATGGATGGTTGGTGACTGCCAATGCCTTATAGGACAAGAATACTATGACAATCCCAAGCCCTATGAAGACGAGTTGGCTGCAATGCGTGCCGAAGAAGTAAAGCGACAGTTGGCGGAGGGAAAGTCTGCTGACGAACTCCTACGCAATGACACAGCACGAAGCATTATCATCCCACGCATGATAAAAACTATGCGCCAACAAAACATCAGTTATAGTGTCATTGACGGATTCCATATTCCCAGAGAACATGTGCGGATCATTACGCTCGACTTTCAACCGTGGGACATCGTGTTAGCATCCGACGGTTATCCATTCCTGTGTCCCACATTGGCAGAAAGCGAGAGTCGCTTGTACGAGCAACGTACAAACGACCCTTTAAACATTGGAACTTTCAAGGCAACTAAAGCCTTTCATCCCGATTTCAATTCCTTCGACGACAGAAGCTATATCCGCCTGAAGGTATGATGTCGTAACGGAAGAGAGAGGAAGGACCTATTTCCCGATATATGCCAAAATGAAATCAACAATCTCGTCTTCCGACTTACCATCAGCTCTGATGACCAAGTCATAGTTATGCGTGTCGTAACGAGAAGAATTGGTATATTTTGAAATATAGTTCTCACGCATCTTGTCAACCTTCTTGATAATCTCCAGCGCTTGCTCTGGCTTGACGCCCTGCTTTCTGCACACACGTGCAATACGACTCTCCATAGAAGCCTGAATCAGAACACTAAGATGATTGGGATGCTTGCGATAAACAAAGAAGCCACTTCGACCGGCAACAACACATGATTCGCTTTCAGCAATACCCTTGAGGATTTCCTGTTCTGCCTTGAAGACGGCTTCCGTAGTAATCAGCTCGGGCTCCTGATCCATGCTTACCTGATAGTACTTGGCTTCTGTCAAACCGCCACCAATACCGATAACACGCTTGAAATCACTCCACCAATTGTGCTTCTGGCCTTTCAGATTCTCAATTTCTTCTACGGTGAGATGATATTTCTCCTCTAATTGCTTAATGAGTGCCTTATCATAAAAAGGAACTTGCAGCTTCTCAGACAATTTCCTTCCTACAGTACGACCACCGCTTCCTAGCTCGCGATTAATGGAAATAACAAATTTCTCGTTTAGATTCATAATTCTTGTAAATTAGCATTTTGCTGGCAAATTTACACATTTTTCTTGAATAACGCAATAATAATCCAACAAAATAACGCTAATGATTATACTTTTCCATCATTCATACCCTTCGATTACGTTGAGAAGGTCTTGATGTATCACACCATTGGTGGCTATAACACTATCGCCCTCCATAAAGAAAGTATCGCCAGTGTAATTGGTAACACGACCTCCTGCCTCCATCACAATGAGTGCTCCAGCCATAAAGTCCCATTGGCCAATATAGCGCTCGGCATAACCATCCAGCCTGCCTGCCGCCACATAGCACAAGGCGATAGCTGCAGAGCCTATCATGCGGATACTGCCCACATTACCATAGAAATGATTGATAAGACGAGTGATGACTGGCTTATAAGCATCGCTGTTATAAGGCAGTTGCAAGCACAATAACGCATCATTAATCCCGCTCGTACCGACTTTCAGGCTTTTCACATCTCTCATTTCTCCTTTCTCATTTCTCATTTCGCAGTATGCGCCTCCTCCTTTCCAAGCATAGAAGCACTCGTCGCTGACAATTTCGTACACTACCCCCACGACAATCTCCCTGCCCTTACACAAGGCTATAGAAACAGCATAAGGCGCAAAACCGTGTATGAAGTTCGTTGTGCCATCCAATGGATCAACGACCCAAAAGAAGTCTGATGGCTGATGGTTGATGGCTGAAACATCATCTTTCGCAGTGCCTTCCTCCGTAATAAAGCCAGCCTCGGGCATGATTTCCCGAAGTCTGCTAACAATCATCTTCTCAGAACCTTTATCCACATACGACACATAGTCGTGGGCATGTTTGCGCTCCACCTTTTCTACCGAGAAGCTCGCGCGTTCCTTTTTAATATAAGAACCCGCCTCGCGAGCCACTTGACACACAAGGCGGGTTATCTTTTCAAGATTCTCCATGAAAATCTTACTTCTTACGTCTTACGTCAGACATCTCTTAGTCTTCCTGATTCTCTGGACGCAACTTGCGAACAGTCTCACCAGCACGCCACATCTCCTGGTTGCGCATAGCCTCAAGTTCTTTCTCCAGACCGGCACGATAGTCGGGCTTAGAGTTAGCATCGATGGTGATCTGAGCCTCGTTACCAGTCTTTACTGAGTAGTACAGCCACTCCATCACAGGCTTGATGGCATCGTGGAAACGGGGAGCCCAGTCGAGCGCACCGCGCTGCGCTGTAGTCGAACAGTTAGCATACATCCAGTCCATACCCTTTGCACCGAACAACGGGCCAAGGCTTTGAGTCAGCTCCTCAACAGTCTCGTTGAAAGCCTCCGAGGGAGTATGTCCATTCTCACGCAGCACCTCATACTGAGCCAGCAGCAAGCCCTGGATAGCACCCATCAGGCTTCCGCGCTCACCTGTCAGGTCTGAGGTAGCCTCGCGCTGGAAAGTGGTCTCGAACAGATAGCCAGCACCGATACCGATACCGAAGGCCAGTGTCTTCTCCTTAGCCTTGCCGCTGGCATCCTGATAGACGGCATAAGAGCAGTTCAGACCACGACCCTCGCAGAACATGGTGCGGAGAGAAGTACCAGAACCCTTAGGAGCTACCATGATAACATCAACATCCTTGGGAGGAACAACACCTGTGCGGTCACTCCAGTTGATAGCGAAACCGTGGCTGTAGTACAAAGTCTTACCAGGCTTCAGATATTGCTTGATGGTAGGCCACTGCTGCATCTGACCAGCATCAGAAAGCAACATGCAGAGGATAGTACCCTTCTCGGCTGCCTCTTCGATAGAGAACAGTGTCTTACCAGGAACCCATCCGTCGGCAACAGCCTTGTCATAGGTCTTACCTTGACGCTGGCCAACGATAACGTTGAAGCCATTATCGCGCAGGTTGCAGGCCTGTCCAGGACCCTGAACACCATAACCGATAACGGCGATTACTTCATCCTTTAATACTTCACGTGCTTTCTCGAGTGAGAACTCTTTGCTGGTGACAACAGTTTCGATTACGCCACCAAAATTCATTTCTGCCATAATGCAAATTTGTTTTTTAAATTGTTATACATGTCCCTTGCGTACTATGCCAGCCCTACCCGAGAGCCGTCGTCTTGCCAGTCCACTCAGTGCTTACACGAAGCTCCGACAAGGGGTTAACTTAAAATGCGAGTGCAAAGATACAAATAAGTAAGCAAAACACAAAACAAAAACACGATTTTTTTGTTTTTCACTCACTTTGCTAACATTTATTTCAAATCTGAGTATTTTTTATGTCCTTTTGCGTAATACTGCCACAATAGTGAGAACATGCGTTGTTCTGAAATATGTGTTTCCACTCTTCCTTGTTGTATGATTTCCCTGTCTGCCTTAAAGTCCTTCTTCCAACGGGCAAAAGCACGACGCGCCTTGAAGATAGCCTTGAAATCGCCCCAATTTCCTTTCAGTATCAGCGTTTCCCAAGCAGCCAGATAATCCAGGAACCAACGCATACGCATTACATGTTGCAGTTCCGAGTCAGGCAGACACTTGTAAAGCATGGTCAGGTTATTGCGGAAATTAAGAAATGTCTTCATCGGATTTGACTTAGGCAATGTTCCTCCACCAACGTGATAGACATAGCTCTCCGGCAGGCAATAAATCTTACGGCCACGAATGCGGAGACGCCAGCACAAGTCTATCTCTTCGTTATGGGCAAAGAAGCGTCCGTCCAGTCCTCCGACATCCCAATAGTCTTTTGCACGAATCATCAACGCAGCCCCCGTAGCCCACAGGATTTCTTCCTTGTAATCGTATTGCCCATCGTCACGTTCCACCGTTTCAAACAAACGCCCGCGACAGAAGGGGTAACCATAACGGTCCAGGAAACCGCCACAGGCTCCGGCATATTCAAAACAGTCTCTATCGTATATGGACAACAGCTTAGGCTGACAAGCAGCCACTTCCGGATGAACATCCATAAACTCTATCAGGGGTGTCAGCCAATGGTGCGTCACCTCGATGTCTGAGTTCAGCAACAGATAATATTCCGCATCAATCTGTGATAATGCCTTGTTGTAACCTTCAGCAAATCCCCAGTTTTTTTCCAACACAATAGTCTTGCACTCAGGGAACTCCTGTCGCAGCAATTCCAACGAGTTGTCCGTCGAAGCATTATCGGCCACATAGACCACAGCCTCGTCGCGCGAATAATTCAAAACAGTAGGCAGATACTGAGTCAGCATCTTCGCCCCATTCCAGTTCAATATGACAATTGCGAGTCTATCCATTGTTCAGCATTGCTTTAAGTGCGGTTTTATCATGATTGAAGTCGCCCATGTGAACGTTGATGAGCTGGTTGTCATATTCTTCACGAGCTTCGCTGGGCTTCAATTCAACACGGATATAATTCTTCGTAAATCCATGCATGGCCCGTCCACGCGTAGCCTTTTCAAATAACACCTCTGCCTCATGTCCGATATATTTCTGATAAAAAGCGATCGTCTTCCTGTCAGACAGTTCCAGCAATCTTCGACTACGTTCCTTCTTATCTGCATCATTTACCACATAGGGAATACTCAACGCCGAGGTACCGGGTCGCTCAGAATACGGGAACACATGCAGCTGGGTAACATCCAACGCATCCAGAAACTCGTAAGTCTCCTCAAAACACTCAGGAGTCTCGCCCCTGCATCCCACCATCACATCGACACCGATAAAGGCATCGGGCATCACTTCCTTGATACGTTGTATCTTGTCGGCAAACAACTGCCGGTCGTAGTGACGGTGCATCAGCTTCAATACCGTATCGCTGCCACTCTGCAACGGGATATGATAGTGAGGCATGAAAGCACGACTCTTGGCACAATAGTCTATCAGCTCATCACTCAACAAATCGGGTTCCAAACTGCTGATACGATAACGGCTGATGCCCTCCACACCATCCAGTGCTTTCACCAAATCAATGAAACGCTCACCGGTCGTCTTACCGAAATCGCCTATATTCACACCCGTCAGCACGATTTCCTTACCACCTTCGCGGGAAGCCTCTTCAGCCTGCGCCACTAACGAGGCGATACTGGGATTACGGCTAAAGCCGCGAGCATAGGGTATCGTACAATAAGTACAGAAATAATCACAACCATCCTGCACTTTCAGGAAATAACGCGTCCGATTTCCTCGCGAACAACTAGGTGCAAACGATTTGATGTCTTTCGTCTTCACGGAGAAGTGCTGATGTGTTGTACCTTTGGCCCATTCCTCGGAAAGAAACTGCACCAAATCAGCCTTCTCGTTCGATCCCAGCACTAAATCCACACCGTCTATCTTGCTCACCTTCTCTGGCTCCAACTGTGCATAACAGCCTGTCACAACCACAAAAGCATCTGGATTCTCGCGGACCAATCGGTGAATGGCCTGACGACATTTATGATCGGCAACCTCCGTCACGGAGCAGGTGTTTATCAGACAGATGTCAGCAGGCTCATCCTTTTCTGCTGTTCGTACACCCATCTCACCCAGCATTTTTCCAAAGGTAGAAGTTTCCGAGAAATTCAACTTACATCCCAGCGTGAAATATTTAGCCCGTTTTCCTTGAAATTCCGATGAAGCTATCATATATATATAATAAGGTATATTCTTTTGTGAGCACAAAGGTACGAATAAGCGAGAACAAAACAAAGCAAAAATGCCCATTTTTTGCAATTATTCAATTTGGTGTAATTTTTCCACGAAATTTAACATTTCGTAAATAGTTGATTTTTAACTACTTGCGAAAAAGTTACAAAAACAACTTAAAAAAAAACGCAAAAAATGATACAACGTATTAAAAAAATGCCTAACTTTGCAGCGTTTTAATTAACAAATGATTGTTTTACAGATTTAAAAAGCTAGAAAAAATGAAAAAATTAGTATTTATGTTCGTAGCTGTTGCAGCTATTTCTTTCGCTTCATGTGGTAACAAGACTGCTCAGGCTGAGGCTGTTGATTCAGACTCTATCGCAGTAGTTGACAGCGCTGAGGTTGTTGACACCGTTGCTGCTGACACTGTTGCTGCTGACAGCGTTAAGTAATTAACGAACTCAAACAAAATTGAGAGAATTGGCCGTCGGATGTGAATCCGGCGGTTTTTTATATGAAAACAAGAAAGCAGAACTTTAAGCAATAATGCAGCTTTAGGTCAAAGAATAACAAAAGAAAGAGGCTCCTCATTACGAAGAGCCTCTTTCTTTTGTATAATAACTATGATTTGCTTTACAGCTGATTATTCCTCAACGGGAGCAGCCTCCTCCTGAGCGGGAGCTTCTACGGGAGCCTCTTCCTCTACAGCAGGAGCAACAGCCTGTAATTTCTTTTCCTCCTCAGCAGCAGCCTTCAGCTCAGCGGCATTCTCAGCTACAACCTTAACAGGAATCTCAACAGTAACCTCCTTGTGGAAGTGTACCATAGCAGTGAAATCACCAACGGTCTTGGCATCCTTCATGGTGATGATCTTACGATCAACATCCTTGCCAAGCTTCTTCAGCTCCTCAGCAACCTGGTTAACACCTACAGAACCATAGAGCTGGCCAGTAGCGCTCACCTTAGCGGCAATGCACAGAGCAACGTCCTTGATAGCCTCGGCCTTCTTCTCTGCCTCAGCCTTCAGGGCAGCCAGCTTGTGAGCCTGCTGCTTCAGGTTCTCAGCGAGAATCTTCTTAGCCATTGGGCTGGCAATAACACCCTTACCCTGAGGAATCAGGTAGTTACGACCATAACCAGACTTAACGTTTACGATATCGTTCTTGTATCCCAGACCGATAATATCTTCTTTCAGTATAATTTCCATTTCTTGCGTCCTCCTTATTTTACTTCATCATGTCAGTTACGTAAGGCAGCAGAGCAATCTGGCGTGCACGCTTAACAGCCTGGGCCACACGGCGCTGATACTTCAGAGAGGTACCGGTGATACGACGGGGCAGAATCTTACCCTGCTCGTTCAGGAACTTCTTCAGGAACTCGGGATCTTTGTAATCGATGTACTTGATACCACTCTTCTTAAAGCGGCAGTACTTCTTCTTCTTCGTGTCGATAGAAGGAGCGTTCAAATAACGGATTTCAGTGTCTTGCTGTGCCATAGTTTAAGCCTCCTCTTTTTTACCAAATTTGTTACGACGCTTCTCAGCATACTCGATAGCATACTTCTCAAGCTTTACAGTCTGGAAACGGATTACCTTCTCGTCACGACGGAAAGCAGTTTCCAGCACCTTAACTACTGATGGCTCAGCCTTGAACTCTACCAGGCAGTAGAAACCTGTAGATTTCTTCTGAATAGCATAAGCCATCTTCTTCAGTCCCCAGG
>CAMIVY010000029.1 GCA_946402275.1 uncultured Prevotella sp. | reverse complement strand
AATTCTTTTTTCATTTGAACCTTTCAGTTGTGTCCAACTTTCTGGGTTCACTTCAATTGTTGCCAAATCCCTCCAATAAAAGAAGGAATGTGCTCAAAAAAATGAGTTAATCAATAAAAGTTAACTTAACAAACCTAGGCCAATCCGTTCGCGATAATCATTGATGATGCATTTTGCAAGGCGTAACATCAGATCCGCTTACGAATTTACAAGCAAAATAAATGCATTGTTCTGACAGTCCGGTCGGAGGCGGACTAAATTTTCGATGATTATATTTGGAAATTTGAAAAGAAAGGCCTACTTTTGCAGAGATTTTCGAGTCTCTTTTTAGTTTAAAACAACCAATACAACTATGAATATTGCAATTTACACCATTACATCAACGCTACACGATGCAAAGGCTATCAACATTTCCACCCAAGAGTTTTTGGATAGTCTGGACATAAAGTACGATATGCCAGGCACGGACTTTACAGACTATGGCAGTCATGCGCTCGACCTTATTTATATACGCACAGGAGGAACAGAGGGTATCTTCAAACAGCTGCTGCCACAACTTCAACAGCAGGCAAAGCGTCCCATCTATCTGCTGACATCAGGCAAGAGCAATTCACTGGCTGCTTCCATGGAAATACTGTCCTATCTGAACCAACAGGGCATCAATGGTGAGATTATTCATGGTTCCATAGCCTATATCAACCACCGTATTAAAGTTCTGGAAAAAGTAGGTGAAGCCCTTCTGCAAATGAAAGGCTCCAAGCTCGGAGTAATCGGCGAACCTTCTGACTGGCTGATTTCCAGCCGGTTCGACCACAAGACCATCAAGGAGCAACTGGGTGTCGAACTGATATACATCCCCATGAAAGAACTGCTGGAGATGCCAAATGTAAAGAAGATATATGAAGCGCTGAAAATGCTTGTAGATAAATACCAGTTGCAAGGTTTCACATTACGCTGTTTTGACTTGCTGACAACCATTCACGATACAGGATGTATGGCACTGGCCAAGCTAAACAGCGAAGGCATTGTAGCCGGATGTGAAGGTGATGTTCCCGCCTTGCTTTCAATGTTTATCATCAAGTCTCTGACGGGCGTATCAGGATTTCAGGCCAATCCTGCATCCATCAATCCAGAAACGGGCGAGATGCTATTTGCCCATTGCACCATTCCGTTCAACATGGTGGAACGCTATGAGCTGGACACTCATTTTGAGTCGGGTATCGGTGTAGGAATAAGAGGTTTTATGAAGGAAGGTCCCGTTACTATCTTCAAGCTCGCTGGAGACCTGAGCCGCCACTTTATTGGCGAGGGCCGACTGGTGCGTAACCAAGCAAAACCTGACCTCTGTCGCACCCAACAAGTCATTGAGTTAGACGACAGAGGTCAGACAAAATATTTTCTCACCCAACCCATCGGCAATCACCACATCATTGTGTCTGGACACCTGAAGGAATTGCTGGAGGAGATCCTTAAATAAAAAGGCTAAACACAACGTAGGTTCTGTTCCAGCTGTTGTGCCGAACTGGCACCCACCAATACAGAGGTGACTCCCTGCTGATCAAGTATCCAACGTAAGGCCTTCTCCGCCAGACTCTGTCCTTTGGACTCAGCCTCTTTGTTCCATTCATGAAGCTGAGCCAGCAACTCGTCTGTCAGCATCTCTGGACGTAGGAATTTGTTTTTCGACATACGTGAACCCTCTGGGATACCCTCGAGATAGCGTCCCGTCAGCAAGCCCTGAGCCAATGGTGAGAAAGCGATGAAGCCGACTCCATTCTCATGACAAAGTTGTAGGATTCCTTCCTCAATTGGAGCACGATGCAACATATTCAGCTTGCCCTGATAGATGAGCAAAGGAGCATCATGACGACGCAGATAGTCAACCGCAAAGCGTAAGGGCTCTAAAGGCCAGTTGGAAATGCCCACATAAAGGGCCTTTCCACTTCGCACGACATCCACCAACGCCTGTAAGGTTTCCTCCAAAGGAGTCTCTGGGTCGTAGCGATGACTATAGAACAAATCTACATAATCAAGGTGCATACGGCGCAGGCTCTGATCGAGCGAAGCCATCAGGTATTTTCGCGATCCCCAATTCCCGTAAGGGCCAGGCCACATGTCATAGCCCGCCTTCGTCGAGATGAACAACTCATCACGATAGGGACGAAGGTCGTCGTCCATCAGTCGGCCTAATGTCTCCTCAGCAGATCCATAAACCGGGCCGTAGTTGTTTGCCAAGTCCAGATGCGTCACCCCGTGGTCAAAGGCATAGCGAACAATTTCACGGCTACGCTCATAAGGATCCACACTTCCGAAGTTATGCCACATGCCTAATGACACCTTAGGCAACAACACGCCGCTGCGTCCACATCGCTGATATTGCATACCGTTTTCATAACGGTTTTCGTTAGCTTTATACATTAAATATCAAACATTAAACAGAACATTAAACATTAATCATCAGCAAGGGCAAAGTCCAACTGGCGTTTCTCCAGATTGGCATGAGCCACCTTGATACGGATGGGATCACCCAACTGATACTTGTGATGATGGCGACGACCTACCAGACAATAGTTCTTCTCGTCGAATTCATAGTAATCGTCATCCAGGTCGCGCATCGGCACCATACCCTCACAATGGTTCTCGTCTATCTCACAATAGATACCATACGACTGAATACCAGAGATATGGGCATCGTAAGTCTCACCTATCTTATCTTCCATGAACTCCACCATCTTATACTTGATAGAGTCGCGTTCTGCCTGCTGAGCCGTTACCTCCATGTCGGAACAATGCTCACAAAGTTCCTCGTACTTCTCCTGGTTGGCTGAACGTCCACCTTCTTGGTATTTGGTCAACAAGCGGTGAACCATCGTGTCCGGATAACGACGGATAGGCGAAGTGAAATGGGTGTAATAATCGAAAGCCAGTCCGTAGTGTCCGATATTGTGAGTTGAATACCTTGCTTTCATCATGGCCCGAAGTGCCACCGTCTCGATGAGTTTCTGCTCCTTCTTACCCTGACAGTCATCCATTAGTGTGTTCAGCGACTTGGAGATGGCACCTTTCGTACCAGAGGTCTTCATCTTATAACCAAACTTGACCACAAACTCACGCAATGTTTCCAGCTTTGTGGGGTCAGGTTGGTCATGAATACGATAAGGCAAAGTCTTGGCTTTATTGCCTTTCTTCACCTTACCCACACTCTCAGCCACCGTCCGGTTAGCCAGCAACATAAACTCCTCGATAAGCTGCGTGGCATCATTGCTCTTCTTGAAATAGGCACGTATGGGCTTACCTTTCTCGTCAATATCGAAATGCAGTTCCTCACGGTCAAATTTCACGGCACCACCCTTGAAACGCTTCTCACGCAATTTCTTCGCCAACCTATCGAGGGTACGCAAGTTCTCTGCGTACTCAGCAGGTTCGGAGTTCTCATTTCTCCTTTCTCCTTTCTCATTTCTCATTTCAAGAAGTGCCTGCACTTCTTCATAGGCATAGCGGCGATTGCTCTTAATCACCGTATGGGCAATGTGGTAGTTCTTCACATTAGCCTCATCGTCAAGCGAGAAGATGACGGAATAGGTCAGTTTTTCCTCGTCAGGACGCAATGAACAAATGAAGTTACACAAACGCTCGGGTAACATTGGTATGGTGCGGTCAACCAGATACACACTGGTAGCACGCTTTACCGCCTCCTTGTCTATAGTACTTCCTTCCTTCACATAATGCGACACGTCTGCGATATGTACGCCGACCTCCCAAAGCTTCCCTTGCTTGCGGATACTCAGTGCATCGTCGAAGTCCTTCGCATCCTTGGGGTCGATGGTACAGGTGAAGACGTCGCGGAAATCCTCACGACGACTAATTTCCTGTGGTGTGATGCCTGGATCAATCTTCTCGGCAGCTTCCTCCACGTTCTTCGGATATTTGTAGGGCAGCCCGTACTGAGCCAGTATTGCATGCATCTCCACATTGTTGTCACCTTCCTTACCCAGCACATCAATGACCTCGCCCACCATGTTCTTCGAGTCCTTCGAAGGCCACTGCGTAATCCTTACTACAGCCTTATCGCCCGTCTTACCACCCTTCAACTTCTTTTTGGGTATCAGAATATCATTCACAAAGATGTTGCCTTCAGTAATCAGAAAAGCATAGTCTTTCTCCACCTTCAATTTACCGACGGCCTGATCCATCTTGTGCGACAGGATTTCAACCACCATCGCTTCCTTTATATGCTTCTCGCGACGAGCCATCATGGCCACTTTCACTCGGTCGCCATTCAGTGCAAACATGGAGTTACGCTCCGACACGAAGATGGGCTTGCCACCATCGTCTGGCTGGAACGAGTTCTTGCCATTAGCCTTACGGATGAAAGTACCTTCCTGAACCTGTGTCTTCAAGTTCAACCGATACGAATTCTCGGAGGTCTTGGTGAGATAGTCGTCCCACGCCATTTCCTCCATCAAATCGACTGCCATCATCTTGACAGGATGAGTGTCGAACTTCAGTGCCTTGAATATCTGTTTAAACGAGAAGACCTCATTAGGATTTTGCTGGAACAATGTTTGCAGCATTTCAGCAATTTGTTTTTTGCTCAAGCGTTTTTTACCTTTTCCTTTGCTCATAGTATTACGTAAATTAGTTTTCTAAGCGCAAAGATAATAAATAATTATGAATTATGAATTATAAATTATGAATTATTTTATACCTTTGCACCCATGAATCCAAGAATACTGATTACAGGAGCCAGCGGTTTTATCGGTTCCTTCATCGTAGAAGAAGCACTCAACAGAGGCTTTGAGACATGGGCAGCAGTGCGCAAAAGCAGTTCAAGAGAGTTTTTGAAAGACGAGCGGATCCACTTCATTGAACTGAACCTCTCGTCAGAGGAACAGCTGAAACAACAACTGAAGGGCATTCAGTTTGACTATGTAGTACATGCTGCAGGAGTCACCAAATGCCTGCATAAGGAAGACTTCTTCCGCATCAACACCGAAGGCACGAAGAACCTGGTACGCGCCCTGCTGGATTTACAAATGCCCCTGAAGCGTTTTGTCTATATCAGTTCACTGAGCATCATGGGTGCCATCCGCGAGGAACAACCCTATCGGGAGATTCGGGAGCGCGACAAGGCACAACCCAACACAGCATACGGCAAGAGCAAGCTGGAGGCAGAACAATGGCTCAATTCTTTAAATGAGAAATTGCTTCCGTATGTAATCCTTAGGCCCACAGGCGTCTATGGTCCGCGCGAGCGCGACTACTTCATGATAGCCAAGAGCATCAAGGCACATACCGACTTTGCTGTAGGATTCAAACAGCAGGACATCACTTTCGTCTATGTTACCGACGTAGTGCAAGCAGTTTTCCTTGCCTTGGAAAAAGGAGAGACTGGGCGTTGCTACTTCTTGAGCGATGGGGAGGTGTACCAGTCGAGCACCTTTAGCGACCTTATCCGCAAAGAATTGGGTAACCCATGGTGGATTCGCATTACGGCCCCTTTATGGCTGTTGCGCATCATCACGTTCTGCGGAGAATACATTGGTCACATGACAGGCAAAGTAACTGCGCTGAACAACGACAAATACAACATCATGAAACAACGCAACTGGCGTTGCGACATCAACCCTACTCGTCAGGAACTAGGCTACGAGCCCAAAGTCAAGTTAGAAGAAGGCGTAAGGAAAAGCATTGCATGGTATAAGAAAAACAAATGGCTGTAATGGTCTTTTACCCTAAAGAAAGAGAACAGTGAAGAAAGCAGGTTTATTCACATTGGACAAGAAGCCCAAACGCGGTCTATTAGCTGCCGAATGGGTCATTATGGGGTATCTGGCGTTTACCCTGCTAATGATGGTTTTTATGTGGTCCAGACTGATTAGTCCTGAGACTATGCTGTTGGGAAGATGCCGCTATGTCGTAGTCACATTTGGTATGTGGGCACTATACCGTGCGGTGCCATGCAAGCTTACAATACTGGCCCGCATAGCTGTGCAGCTAGGATTCCTCGGTTGGTGGTATGCTGACACATTTGAACTAAACCGTTTACTCCCTAACCTTGATCATGTATTTGCATCCTGGGAACAGAGCCTCTTTAGCTGCCAGCCATCACTGCTCTTTTCACAAGCCTTACCCGATGGTTGGTTTTCAGAGTTAATGTGTTTGGGATATGTAAGTTACTTCCCATTGATTGCAACAGTTACGATATACTATTTCATTCAACGATATCAGGAATTCGAGATGGCCACATTTGTCATCCTGACATCTTTCTTCGCCTATTATATCATCTTTATACTACTCCCCGTTACCGGCCCTCAGTTCTACTATTTGGCTGTGGGCACGGAAAACATAGCCGCAGGCACCTTCCCCGACATAGGCGACTGGTTTATGACACACTCAGAAAGGATGGCGGCTCCAGGATGGACAGATGGTTTCTTCTACCATCTGCTGGAAATCGCCCACAACACCGGTGAACGCCCGACAGCAGCCTTCCCCAGCAGTCATGTCGGCATCACCACTGTGCTGATACTGTTAGCTTTACGAACCCGTAGCCGTTGGCTGCTTCTGTTCATACTACCCTTTTTTATATTGATGTGCCTTGCAACGGTCTATATCCATGCCCATTACGCTATTGACGTGTTAGCAGGACTGGCAACAGGCATCTTATTCTACTACGCCTCATGCGCTCTTTACAAACGGATATAAAGATATTAAACATTTATTTTTAAGATTTTTGGCTGAAAATTTGGTTGATTAAGAAATAATACCTACCTTTGCAAACGATAAAAAGACATAAGAGATTCAGGGATTCCGACAAAACGAGGGTCGGAATTCTTTTATTTTTTACGTCTGCTGAAATTTTCTGAAAAGAATAACTAAAAAATAAGATTATGGCATACATGTCACAAGAAGGCTATGATAAGCTCATAGCAGAACTTCACCGCTTAGAAGCGGTTGAACGCCCCAAAGCTTCTGCAGCTATTGCCGAAGCCCGAGAGAAGGGAGATTTGAGTGAGAATAGTGAGTACGATGCTGCGAAAGAGGCTCAGGCTCATCTGGAGGACAAGATTAACCGTCTGAAAGCTACCATTTCAGAAGCGAAGATTGTAGATACTTCCCGTCTGAGCACCGACTGCGTTCAGATTCTGACAAAGGTTGAGATGACCAATCTGACTACCAAGACCAAGATGTCATATACCATCGTCAGTGAGAACGAGGCAGACCTGCGTGCAGGAAAAATATCTATTAAGACCCCCATTGCACAGGGTCTGCTGGGTAAGAAGGTGGGCGACGAGGTAGAGATTACCATTCCCCGTGGTACCATCAAACTACGTATTGATAACATCTCAATAGCATAATTATGGATATTTTCAGTAAAATTGCTGCTGGTGAGATTCCCAGCTACAAGTGTGCAGAGAACGACGAGTTTTATGCCTTTCTAGACATCAATCCCTTGGTCAAAGGTCATACTCTAGTGATTCCCCGTCGTGAGGTTGATTATTTCTTCGATATGGACGATGACGAGCTGGCTCGCTATCAGCAGTTTGCCAAGCGAGTGGCCATTGCCATCAAGAAAGCCTTCCCCTGTAAGAAAGTAGCCCAGGTGGTACTTGGATTGGAAGTGGCTCATGCCCACATCCACCTTATTCCCATGCAGAGTGAGGCTGATGCCGATTTCCGTCGCGAGAAGCTGAAACTGAGCGAGGATGAGTTCAAGGAGATTGCCACCAAGATTCAAAAAGAGTTCGTATGATACTACTGAGTTTTGATACGGAGGAGTTCGATGTGCCTCGTGAGCACGGGGTAGATTTCTCGTTGGAAGAAGGCATGAAGGTGTCAATAGAAGGCACCAACCGCATTCTTGATGTACTGAAGCAGAACGGTGTGAAGGCCACCTTCTTCTGTACGGGCAACTTCGCCGAGAACGCCCCGGAAGTGATGCGGCGCATCATGGACGAGGGACATGAAGTGGCTTGTCATGGTATTGACCATTGGCAACCCAAAGAAACGGACTTTGCCGTATCAAAACAAATTGTAGAACGTGTGACGGGCCGACAAGCCTATGGCTATCGCCAACCTCGTATGTTTCCGGTCAGTGACAGCGAGATAGAGAAGGCTGGCTATCGCTATAATTCCTCTCTGAACCCCGCATTCATCCCTGGACGCTATATGCACCTGACAGCTCCCCGTACCTGGTTTATGAAAGGAGACGTGATGCAGATTCCTGCTTCCGTCACACCACTCATCCGCTTTCCGCTATTCTGGTTAGCATTACACAACCTGCCAGAAAGCCTTTATCACTGGCTCGTTAATCGTACCCTGAAGCACGACGGCTATTTCGTCACTTATTTCCACCCATGGGAATTCTTTGACCTCAAGGAACACCCTGAGTTCAAGATGCCTTTCATCATCAAGAACCATAGCGGACGCCAGATGATGCAACGTCTTGACAACCTCATCAAGATGCTGAAAGGCTGTAATCACGAGTTTATCACCTTTACCGAATTTGTCAATCGTCAACACGTATGATTAAACTTGCCACTGTTTCACCATGCTATAATGAAGAAGAGGTTCTATGCCATTCCGTGGAGCGCCTTACAAGCTTGTTTGATGGCATGATAGCTGAGGGGCTTATATCAAGCGACAGCATGATGGTGTTTGTCAACGACGGAAGCCGGGACCATACATGGGAAATCATTCGTGAACTGCATCAGAAAAACAAATTCGTACGTGGCATCAACCTCGCCCGTAACGTAGGTCATCAAAATGCCATTATGGCTGGTATGATGACAGCCAAGGACTGGGCAGATGCTGTTATTACCATCGATGCCGACTTACAGGACGATATCGAATGCATCCCCCAAATGGTCAAGCACTTTGAAGAGGGAAACGATATTGTTTATGGTGTGAAGGTTTCTCGTCAGGCAGACCCCCTGATGAAGCGCCTGACTGCACAGGCTTTCTATAAGATGCAAAGCTCGATGGGTGTTGAAAGCGTGTATAATCATGCCGATTTCCGACTGATGAGCAAGCGCTCGCTGGATATGTTAGGCACTTATAAAGAACATAACCTCTATCTGCGTGGATTGATTCCACAGATAGGTCTGCAGACAACCACCGTTGACGATGTCATCAGTGAACGCTATGCCGGTTCCTCAAAATACACGCTCAGCAAAATGTTGAAACTTGCCCTGAATGGCATCACAGCCTTCAGCGTAAAACCCATGTATGCCATTCTATATTTGGGTATCATATTCCTGTTAATTGCTTTCGGCATTGGCATCTACGTAACCCACGCCTTGATTACAGGCACCGCCGTGCCTGGCTGGTCATCACTCATCCTCAGCATTTGGCTGGTTGGTGGTTTCTTCCTCATCTCCTTGGGCATTATGGGGGTTTACATCGGTAACATTTATGCTGAAGTTAAACGCCGCCCACTTTATCATATTGCAGAAATATTGTCATGACAGCGAGAATGGCAACGGGAAAGCCTTATTATTTTTTCACAAACACAAATCGCAAAACAAAAAACTGAACGATCATAGCTATTCCCATTACAAAAAATGGAATGATAAGTTTATGAACGCCCATCCACAGGAATATATTAAAGAGCACTACATGCAACCCAAAGTTTAATGCATGAGAACCTGAGAAGCCAATAAAACGCTTCCAGGAAGGTTTCTTCCGAAAAGTAAAGTAACAAGTAAGAAAGAAGTTATTAACAAAACTAATCAGATACCCGGCAATATAAGCTGCATTAGCAGCAAAGAAGAACAACAGCAAATAATATATTGCATAATGAATCGCTGCTGACAGCCCTCCATTCAATACGAAACGCACAAATTGCATAAACTTCACATTATGCAACAAATTATCTATTTTAGGGTATCGGCTATCCATAATCGACGCCAAAGTTACTAAATAATTATGAATTATGTATTATTAATTATGAATTATTTTGTACCTTTGCATGCAAAACATATTTTGTCATGATGGATTTATCAATTGTATCACCAGTATATCATGGTGAGGGGATGCTTGATGAGCTGGTAAAGCGTATTCATGCTGCCATACAACCATTGACTAACAATTATGAAATTATATTGGTCAACGACTGCTCACCAGATGATTCATGGAATAAGATTAAAAATATCTGTGCTAATGACAAGAAAGTAAAAGGCATTAACCTTAGCCGTAATTTCGGACAGCCTTATGCTATTACAGCAGGTTTAACCTATGCCAAAGGCGACTATGTTGCCGTCATTGACTGTGATTTGCAGAACAAGCCGGAAGACCTGCCTAAGATGTATCAAAAAGCTTTGGAAGGCTATGATGTAGTCAGTGCCCGCAGGGTTGTACGCGATGACACGTTTCTGAAGCGTATGTCCTCCACTGTTTTTCATAAGGTTTATGACTTCCTAAGCGGATTTGAGACTGACAAAGCCATCGCAGAATTTGGTATCTATAGTCAGAAAATTGTGAAGGTTTATTGCAGCATTCCCGAATATTCTCGCTCATTTGTAGAGCTCATCCACACGTTAGGATTTAAAAAAACTGCTGTGGACGTTTATCATGATCATCGTCTGGAAGGTAAGAGTTCATACAATCTAAAACGCTTGTTGACACTCTCCTACAACAGTATTATTTCCAACAGCAACCGCCCTCTCTATTTGGCTGTCACATTAGGACTCATCATGTCAGTTCTCTCGTTCTTGATGGCAATCTATAATGTCTTTGCAAAGCTTCTGGGGATGATTGAGGTGGCAGGCTATTCCTCAACGATTTTCTCGATTTGGTTTGTCGGTGGGCTCCTTTTATTTATGATGGGCATTTTGGGACTATATATCGGTAAGATATTTGATCAAGTGAAAGGACGCCCTGTATTTATTGTCAGTGAAACGCTAAACATCTAACAGCTAAGAGAATATGATACCCTTCAACAAACCCTATTGTTCAGGACGTGAACTCAGCTACATCAAGGAGGTGTGCCACTCCACCACCATGTCTGGCAACGGAGACTTCACTAAGCTATGTCATGGCTTTTTCGAGAAACGCTATGATTTCAAGAAGTGTCTGTTGTGCACGTCAGGAACCGATGCCCTTGAGATGTGCGCTATGCTTTGCGACTTGAAACCCGGAGATGAAGTTATTGTTCCTTCCTATACTTTTGTATCATCAGCAATAGCTTTCATCCGTGAAGGAGCAAAAATCCGTTTTGCGGATAGTGGTTGTGATAATCCCAACATCACAGTAGAACAGATAGAGGCCCTTATCAACGAAAAAACCAAAGTCATCGTTGTGGTTCACTATGCAGGTGTTGCATGTGATATGGATGCCATCATGTCGCTTGCCCAAAAGCACAATCTGCTTGTGGTTGAGGATGCTGCTCACTCCATTGACTCTTATTATAAAGGACGTCCCTTGGGAAGCATTGGTCACATGGCAGCCTTCTCGTTCCATGAAACAAAGAACATCAATTGTGGAGAAGGAGGAATGTTCGTTGCAAACGACAGTCGTTTCATACGCCGTGCAGAAATTATCTGGGAAAAAGGAACCAATCGTGCAGAATTCTATCGTGGAATGGTGAATAAATACGGGTGGTGCGACATCGGCTCTTCTTTCCTGCCATCTGAGTTCAACGCAGCCTATTTATGGGCGCAACTAGAGCAATTAGAAGACATTCAGGGCAAGCGCCGCCATATTTGGGAACGTTACGACAAAGCATTGCGCGGACACATTGAAGGTGGCATTTCCCTACCCGACCTTCCCGCTTATGCCACCAACAACTATCATATGTATTATCTGCTCTGCCCATCATTAGAGGTACGCACTAAACTGATGAATTACCTGAAGAACAATGGTGTTCAAACTACTTTCCATTATTTACCTCTACATTCTAGCAAGTATTATGAAGGAAAGCATGACGGCCGTTCGCTGCCTAACTGCGATCGATATGCAGACACGCTATTACGCCTGCCATTATTCTATGAACTGACAGACGAAGAGATAGACAGAATCACCAAACTATTGCTGGCATTTAAATTCTGATAAAGTCAATGAAAAAAATAGCAAATGCACTGAAGTGGTTTTTTAGCACCCCCACCTGTGTCTTCCTTCTGGGATTGGCCATTGTCCTGTTAGCTACAACACTTGAAGTCGTTCGTGGACGTAACACCAACTATTTCGACTATCAAGACTCCACCCGAATGTTTTGGGAAGGACTGAGTCCTTACAACCTGGAATATGCCCAGGCGCATAGTATCTATTTTCTCTACAGTCCTGTCTTTAGTGTTATCTTTGCCCCTATATTCTACCTTCCCTGGTGGTTAGGCCCCTACGTATGGAATCTTGGAAACTATGCTCTTTTCACGCTAGCCATCAAGACGCTCCCCAAACAGCTGGCTCCCTATAGGCATTGGATTTTCCTGTTCCTTCTTTCTGTTGTCTTACAGACCATTTTTTGTTATCAGCACAACATCATTGTGGCATACATCTATATTTTTGCTTTCACGTTACTTGAACGCGGCAAAGGATTCTGGGCCGTATTGCTTATCATGCTCTCTGCAACGACAAAGGTGTATGGAGCAGCCGAACTAGCCATCCTTCTCTGCTATCCTAAGATGTGGCGTAACTTTGGATATGCTATCCTTTGCGGAACAGCTCTTATCCTGCTTCCTGCTATCAATACTGCTTTTGACAACGTCTTTGTGCTGTATCAAGAAATGTTCGACATGATAGCCAGTCACCATAGCGATTCCGACTTCATCGGCATCCTTTTTGCACGAGGGCTGAAGCCAGTTCTTCTTCCTAACTACCGACTTGTGCAGATTGTTGTCTTTGCTTTGCTCGGCATTGCCTTCTTTGCCCGCTACAATCGATGGAAGGATTTCCAGTTCCGCGTTCAGGCATTGGCTGTGCTGACAGGCTTTATGATTCTGTTTAGCGACTGTCCAGAGACACATACTTACATTATTACATTGCCATTCTATGCTATGGCTTTCTGGCTCCGTCCCCAACGTACCTGGTTAGACTGGACGCTATTCTGGCTATTAGTAGTCAATTTCTGCATCCTGCCTACCGATGTGCTTTGCCCAGCTTGGCTCCATGAGTTTATTCACAAGACATTCTGGCTGGATGTATATACCTATTTCTTCTGCTGGATCAGAATGATTTGGTGGGCCATCGGACCAGAAAGATGTCAGATGTCTGAAGTAAAAAGTTCAAAGATAGAGTTAAAAGTTATTTTGCCTCTGGTAATGTTAATACTGCCGTTAGGTACAATGGCTCAACGAAGACCAACCAACAAAGTGTTTACCGTAAAGGGCGTTCAGTTTAAGATGCTGTTTGTGCAAGGCGGCACATACACCATGGGAGCTCTCCCTCATGACACATTAGCCGATGCCGATGAGGTACGCCACCAAGTTCTTGTCAATAATTTCTATTTGGGTGAGACGGAGGTCACGCAGGAACTCTGGGAAGCTGTTATGCCCAAGAACCGCTCCAGACATCGTGGCAACGGACAGTGGCCTGTAGAATATGTCACCTACGATATGTGCCAGGAGTTCATCAGCAAGCTGAATGCACTGACAGGTGCACATTTCCGTTTGCCTACCGAAGCTGAATGGGAGTATGCAGCCCGTGGAGGAAGGAAATCTAAGGGTTATCTCTATGCTGGCAGCAATAATATTAACGAGGTGGCATATAAGAACATGAAGGAACGAATACCAGTCCCTGTTGCCCAATATAAGCCTAACGAACTAGGATTATATGACATGTCAGGCAACGTTTGGGAATGGTGCGAAGACTGGTATCGTAAGACGCCCACCAGTAAGCCTTCCAGTAATTTCCACGTCATCCGTGGAGGGGGCTATGATTGTAGTCCGCGCTATTGCCGTTCCACAAACCGCTTCATGTATGACCAACGCCGTCGTCGTGACCTTGTCGGATTCAGGCTCGCCTTATAGCAAAGCCCTCACTATAGTCAGCTTAAAGATTAGTATATCCTTCCTAAGAGTTTTGAAATAGTACGTTTCACGAGAACCCACTGATGCACTCGCTTCAGATTGGTCTTCCGGATACGCTGAAGTTCATCCTCGACACCCTGTCCTTGGCGATAGGAACGTACAAAGAAATGAGCAATATAGCGGCTCCAATAGTATTTATAGTGCCAATAATGACCTATCCACCTTTTTGCCTCTTCCATCTGGACTACAGATTCATAAAGGGCTATAGATAAAGCATATTGTTCCACCACAACAGGCTCTGACCCGTCATCCAGCATGCCGTCACACACAGCAAGTGCCAGGTTTGTCACTTTCACTACCAGTTCGGCAGGAATAGCCACCACGCCAGCGTTCCACATGTGATGCTGCCTACCAATTGTCACGCCTCCATAGGTACGTCCATTCACCGTCTGCCACATCATCTGTGATTTTTGTTTCATATCTCCAGGACATCCTTCATCTAGATGCATCATGCCGTGTCCCTGCTTCAACCTTGCTTTAATTTCATCGAGACTGCTATAGAGATAAGTATCACCATCAAGGTAAATCATCGGCTTATCAGGCGACTTCTGCGCAATCATTTGCAGCACTTTGATTTTCACCCGCCAAAAAAAGTCGTGAGGACCTCGCCACTCGCAAATCTGCTCCGGCGTGATGAGTATGGTCGTTACATGGGGCAAAGCAGCATACATGGCTGGTGAGTCTGTTACGACATAAACAACATCATCAGCACTTCTTTGCGCTAAAAAAGTCCTGATGGAAAAGTTCACCTGCATGTGGATAACCGTAGAACCACCTAACACAAAATAGACAATATTCATAAAGTTGAATGGATTAACACGCTACAAAGTTAACCATATTTTGCCACATTTCAAAGAAATACATAGAAAAATGCTGTTTTCTTACATCTAAAGGACGAGCCACATCACGCTTCGGGACACAGGGTTCAGACTTGTGCTTTGTTCTGACGCATATAGTCGGGAAACGTCAGAGACCAACGTGAGCCACTCCATTTGCGCCTCAGCGTCTCATAGTCAGCCAAGCGTTTATATGGCAATCGCTTCTGCAGCCAAGGACGGCAAACTTTTTCCGTCACAAAATTGCCATAGAGCTCGAACTCCGAGAAGCCGGCATGACAATGCCTATTATAGCTGTTCAGTATGGCACCTGTCCAAGATTCCCCAGACTGTTTATTGATAGCTTGATGTAGCTTTTTCAATTGTTCCTTATCGAACAACATCTTATGGTCAACATAAGACAGATGATGTAATTTTAGTCCTGGTAATAGCTGATGGATGTTGTCATAGTAAGGCTGGTGTTCTTCATAACTCATATAAAACACCGTTTTATGATCATTTGTGAGAAACACATGCGGACGTATCAGCACGTGATCAGCGTCAATACATAAATAGTGTTGACAGGTACCGACCCTGCCACTCAGCTTGATGAACTGTTGAAAGAGCCAACCGCTGCGATTGCTCTTAGAGCCATCGGCATTCTGGACCTGAAGGTTCAAGTCGTTAGGACCGAATCCAAAAATCTCCCTTTCATCAACGAACTGCAACCCGTGTTCCTCACAGAAGCAAACAATCTCATCCTGGGCTGGTGCAACAATATATATTTGCTTAATGGGGTGTGCCACGCACATGCGTACCCCCTCAAGACATAGTGGCAGGATTTTCAAATCCTTCGCAATGATAGGTATCACCACATCAATCGGCTCTTCTGCCGGTTGCAACCTTGGGAATGGTCTCCAAGCAAATAAACGGTATCTGATTTTACGCAATTGTGACATATCTACTATATAATTCTTCTAAACCAATAATCAAACAAGCGAAAAGTGCTTTCAGTCATATCATCCACATCCGAGGTGTCCATCCGATATAGTGGAACATCACGATACATCGCCGCTACTAAAGAAAAAGTGCTAGGAGGACCAATTATAAAGTCGCATTCAGAGAGCATAAACAAATCTTCAGGTGCGCTTCCGTTCAGATTATGTACACTTACCCTAGGGCACAACTGCTGAAAATGCTCCTCTGTCACAGAAGAGTCATTGGATGACAAATAAACATGCACAACACTTTTATCATGCATCTCCGCAAATTTATTGATATGCCGGGCATAGATGTCGTCATCATAAAAAAATTTCCCGTTACACCAAACGGAATAATCACCACGGCGTATATGCACACCCAATCTGACTATATGGTTTGCAGAACCTTCCGCTGCTTGCATTTTCTGTTTGACAGGCATTGAATACTGTTCATCTATCGCAAATAATTCACATATTTCCTGACGATATTTCAGGAAAAGGTCGTAATAACGGACATACCAGCCACTAACCACAATATGCCGACAGCGTAACATTTTCAATTCCAAAGCCTCGCGGTCACACTCTGCATGCTTAAAACTTGCAGTTGGCAACAACTTGATGGCAGCTAAAGCCTTCGCTATCACATAAAGAGGGAAACTAGTCAATGAGGTTTGCTGAATATGAAAATATGGATACTTATAGCTGAAGCGCATGGACAATACCTTTCGACCATGTTCCCTACCCCAAGCATAAACATGAGCATACTGCAACAGATTGTTGCACATCTGGCTTTTATCTCTGGCAAATATCATCTTCTATTATCGTTTGTCAATGTCGTCATATAACTTTTGCAAATAAGCCTGAGCTTTTTTCACTAGTCCATTACCGTTAGGTCCTTTTGAGGAATACACCCTTTCTATGGTGTTATCGTATATTACACTACTGCTATCTGTTACCAAACCCATCATATCCGGGAAGGTGAAGAAAGCAAAATGAGGAGCCTCAGCATCAAGCAAATCTTTAGAATACAGAAATTCGCTATGGTCGATGCCAACTAAACCTAATAGCGTGGCAGGGATATCTATTTGCGAACCTATAACATGACAAGTCGCAGCCTTTTCCATAACGCCACCAAGAAGGATAAAAGGCGTCTTATAACGCCACAGCTGATAGTTATCGGGATTGTCCGGATATGCTCCCTGATGGTCAGGAACTATCGCTATCAACGTATTCTTCCAACAAGGCAATGCCTTAACTCCCTCTATAAAGCGCCCTAAACAATCGTCTGCATACGAAAAAGCATTAAGCACAGGACTATTCTTTATCTTCTGATAATCTGGCACATCGAAAGGCTCATGGCTGCTTTCTGTCATAATACTGCGGAAGAAAGGCTTGCCAGAAATGTCAGCCTTGATATCGGACAGCATCCTGTCATAAACCACACCATCGGCCACGCCCCATTTGCCCGTACGCTGTTTAGCCGGGAAATCTACATCAGAAACAATCTCCTGAAAACCTGTGCCCATAAAGTACGAGCGCATATTACTATAATTGATGTCTCCTCCATAATAGAACGTTGTCTGATAACCGTTTTTTGCCAACACTCCAGCTATCGATGGTAGCGAGGTGCTCTTTCGAGGCATATCCATCACACTCATGGTCGGCTGTGCAGGCAAACCGCTATGAATCGACACCAACGCCCTGTCAGTACGAAAACTATTGGCATAAAAATCAGTAAAATGCAATCCCTCTTTTGAAAGTCTCTGCATATTGGGGATTATTCCCTTCATTTGCATAAGACTATCAGAAAAGCTCTCTAGTACTATCAATATTATATTAGGCCTTGAGGTTAACTGTGGTGTGTCTTTGCGCAGATGTGTATAAGTCATTCCCTGAAACAATTCTGACGCTTCTTTGTCACTCATAAACCGATATTTTGTTCCAATCTCCTCCTGATGAACAACAGACTCAACAAAACAAAATATGGGATTCACGGCAGCATGGTTCAGCCGGATATTGCTAGAGAAATAAACGCTACCCGTATGATTGGTTCCGGTTCCCACTCCACCGCGAATAGGCAAAAGCAATGCCACCTCCATCATCAACAACAATAATGACAGAAAAATGCGTCGGGGGAAAAAGAGATTACTTTGCTTAAAATACGGCAGACGCGGTTGCACCTTAAATAATACTATTGCCACAATGATGACAACAAGAACGGACAAACAGAGTTGCCACCAAGTCAGACTTGCCATCGCATCAGCAGGTGAAGTCTTAATATACAGTAAAGGAGTATTGTCAAGAGGAAATCCCCAATATCCATAAAGCCCAAGATTGGCGATATATGCTAAAGAAGCAAGAAAAGCAGCGACAGCGGAATAGCCCTGCCAAATCCAATGTAGCAAACGGCCCTGCCACCACAACGTAATAATCAATACCAATCCCGGCACAAGCGTCAGATAGCCGCCTAATGCCAAATCAAGACGCAGACCATACCATAGCACCCCTGTCAATTCCGTAAACGACACGTCAGCATATAGTGAATGGTATATCATCAGAAAAAAAACTTTGCTGATGGAGCCAATGAGTGTCCACAGGATGAACACAAATATGAAGACTTTCATTCGTCCCATCAGCTCTTTGGTTTTATTCCGCCATGTGTAATCTTCAACCATTCCTCCTTGGTACGCTTCCAACGACGATGACTCCATAACCAGTAGGAAGGTCCTCGCCGGATTGTAGCCTCAAGCATTTCTCCATATTTCTGAGTAATCCAGAACTGCTCTTGCTTTTGCGGTTCATCAGTAATCATTTTGTACTCTGCCACATAATAGCCACGACGGATTCTACGTACATCAAGATAATAGACGTCCATATCAAGCTTCTGCATGATGCGCTCACCACCTGTAAACCACGGGGTCTCATGATGCAGGAAGTCTGACCAATAATAAATGTTATCCCAGAACGGAGCCTGATCGGAGATGAAGCCAACAATAAGCGGTTTACCCTCGCGACGATAGTTCACCATATACTTTATCGACTTATCCATCGTAACATTTACGCCACCGAAACGGCTGCGCGCATAAAGAATCAGCTGGTCTGTAACGTAATTTTCCAACGGATGGTACAACTGCATGCACAGACACAGTTTGGAATCTACCCACAGAGGCATGCTGCTTATCCATTCCCAGTTGCCGTAATGTCCTAAGAAAACGCCACAGGACCGTCCCTTACGACATGATTCCTCCACCAGTTCCACGCCTTTGAAACGCATACGTTTCTTCAAGGTCTTTTTTGACATGGAAAAGTATTTTATGCTTTCCATCAGCAAGTCACAAAAGTGGGTATAGAAACGTCGCTCAACCATCCACCGCTTCCTCGGGGACATTCCAGGAAACGAACTCTTTATATTCTCATGTACGACATCACGCCTATAACGTATCACATAGAACAACACAATTGACATCAACGACGATATACCATGCAGAAACCACATAGGCAATAGAGATACCACATACCATACACCAAAAAGTATGTAGTAAGCTGTCTGCTTTAGCGTGTGGTATCTTTCTTTATTGTAGCTCATTTTTCTCCCGTCTGTTTGAACTTCTTACTCATGCCCAGGAAACGGCGTATCTTCTCCCATGGCGACAGGTGCCAGCTGTGGGCACACATGTGGATGGCATAGCTGCGGGGCGTCACCTCGTGCTTATTGCCTGCAAAGATCTCCGATGGATAGATATGCACGTTGTCCTTCAGCTGTTGCTCTATATCCTTGTAGATGAAGCCGAACTCCTCAGCCACCCTTGCATAGATATATGGTGAGAGCAGATTGGTGCGCAACGAGCCGTCCTCATTGACGAAGTGCTTGTCCTGGTACCAGTCGAGCACTTTCTTGACAAACGGATTACCCGCCTGAGCCCCCATCACGGCGGCCTGGATCTGGATGCCCTCGATAAAAGCGTCATCCGTGCGATGCCCCACACTGTCAACATGAGCCATCGTGCCACACTTCTCTATCTGTATGGGGTGGTACTCCATACTGGAGAAGAAGCCGTTGTCCAGGAAATCGTCGAACCTCTTCAGCAGCAGCACGTCGGTGTCCAGATAGATGCCGCCCTCGGTATAAAGGGCATACATACGGATATAATCAGCAGCGAAAGCCCATTTCCGGGCTTCATAGGCCTCCTTGACGTATGGCACGCTGTTCACATCGAAGTTCCTGGTGCTCCACCGCTTTATTTCATAGTCCGGATGTGTTTTCTGCCACGTGTCCATGTATTCCCGTGTCTTCTTGGGAAACGGGTCGTTGCTCAACCAGCAGTAATGAATTTTCTTGGGTATCATGGCGTGATGATGTTAGTGTTATGATGAAATGATGAAACGCTTACCGGAACCAATACAGCAACAGCTTGTAGTTCTTTTGGAAAAACCAGCTGAGTTTTCTCATGCGTTTCCGGTTCTTGGAGAGCGATGAGCTGAAAGCACCCGTCGCCGTGCCTTGCGTAGCCAAAGTGGGATGGCACCACAGGTAGTTGACCACCTTTTCCTCAATCAGCTGATAATGATACAAGTCGATGGCGCGGTCGCACTTCTGCGCCTGCAAGTGTTCCAGAATGGCCTTTGCAGCATGCCTGTTGATAAAATAGGCACCTGAGAGGCGGTCCCTATGCCCGGGATAGAGCATGCGCCCTTTCCGTCGCAGACTCCTTGGGACGAACCACAGAGGGCTGTCTTCGTAGGAGATAAGGATTTTCTGGTCTTGATAGTACTTGCGGTATTCCCCGATACTCTGCTCATAGCGCTTTTTAAAGTTATCGTGCAGCAGGATGTCGTCCTCCAACACCAAAGCCCCTTCAAGTCCCTCTGCGACGATACGCTCGTAAGCCAGGAAGTGGGAGATGGTGCACAGCGAACGGGGCACCTTGCGCAACATTTCCTCCTGACCGTTCCGGAGATACTTTTCCAGACAGGCCGTCACCTGAGCCTCATCATGGCCTTCGTTGACCACCTCATAGTCCAACCCGATACGGTGCAGCATTCTATCGACGTGCTCTCCGCGTTCTTTCAAGCGGTCTGGGTGTATAACTAATGTCTTCATACCTGCAAAGGTACATAATTTATTTGTAACTCTTTGCTTTTTTACAATTATTTTGTAACTCTGCCTTGAAGAGGGCGAAGTTACCCGGCACTTGGAAATAAAAAGAAAAGCATGCTTTCCTTTTGTATTTCTCCCGTTTTTTCGTAAACACTGCCATCAAAGATGGCGAAATTACTCTGTCTCGGCAAAAAAACAAACTTGTTTCTTTGTTTTGCTCTCGACTTTTCGTAACTTTGTGCGCAAAATCGTGCAAAGTAATGGACCAAAGGCAATTATATTACTTGCTGCATAGCGGGAAGAACAGCAACCTGAAGTATTACCTCCGCAGCTATCTGCGGGAGTGGACGCCCAGGGTCTTTTTCCAGCTGCAATTGGAGCATCTGCTGACCCGGGCAGACCGCCGCGAGGACAAGGACTATATCTACCGGCGTGCAGCATATTACTGCAAACTGACGGCAGACAGTCCGTTTGACCAGTCGCAATGGGCGAAGGAAGCCGTGATGTTGAAAGACCAGCCCATGACGGGCCAGTCGTCCTACTATCATGATGCGATGGAGATAGCGCGGTACTTCAACAGCCGCAAGAAATGGATTCTCGTGCCGGGCGACACCATCCATGTGCCTGCCCTCCCCTCTATCGTGAAAAGCCGTCCGCTGACAGCGAACAACACGAACAATGTCGTGCTCAAACTCGACAAGAACCGCCACTTTCTTTTTGTCCACGACAACAAGCCCTGGCGCGAGAAGCGCGACGTAGCCATTTTCCGTGGAGACCTAGGTTATTACAAGCCTAACCGCGACGTGTTCATGAATCGGTGGGTGGGGCACTGCATGATTGACGCCGCCTCCACCAATCGTTCCGACGAGCATCCGGAATGGCAGGGCGGGAAACTTACCATTGGCGAGCATCTGGACTACAAATTCATCATGTCGCTCGAAGGCAACGACGTGGCTTCAAACCTCAAGTGGGTGATGTCGTCGAACTCCATTGCCGTGACGCCACGGCTGAGGCGCGAGACATGGTTCATGGAGGGCACGCTGAAGCCAAACTACCATTATATTGAGGTGAGCGACGACTTCTCCGATTTGGAAGAGCGCCTAACCTACTACATCGAGCATCCTGAGGAGGCCGAGGCTATTATCCAGCATGCCCACGACTATGTGGCACAGTTCCTGGACAAGGAGCGCGAGAAGCTCATCGCCCTCGTTGTGCTCAAGAAATACTTCGATTTTACCAACCAATGAAAGAAACATTTCAAAACATTGTGCAACTCCCGATATGGAGGCGCAAGCGTACCCTGGTGGGGCTCTGGCTGCTGATGGTGATTGTCTCCGTAGTCATTCATCTGCACCACTTCAACAACTTCCTGATTTTCAAATATTCCTTCTGGCATGCGCTCCATCAGCTAAACCTCTACGTCCACTACCCCGACGAATACGGCGACCTGTACCACTACGGTCCACTCTTCAGCATGATTATCGCGCCGTTTGCCGTAATACCCAACATCTGGGTTGCCGTATTCCTTTGGCATTTGGCACTGGCCTGGTTCCTGTGGTGGGCTATCCAGAACAGCACGCTGCCGAAGAAGAACCTGGTCTTCATGATCTGGTTCACCGCCCATGAAATGCTCAATGCACTGGGCATGTCGCAATTCAACGTGGCAACGGTAGCCATGATTGTCCTCACCTATTCCGCCATCCATCGCAACAAGGAGGTATGGGCAGCGTTTTGGATTGTTTTAGGCACGCTGGTCAAGATTTACGGCATTGTAGGACTCGCCTTTTTCTTCTTCATACGCAGCAAGTGGAAGTTCTCGCTATGGATGGTCTTCTGGACCATTGTGCTGATAGCGCTCCCCATGCCGTTCTTCGGGGCCGACTACATAGCAGGCCAGTATGTGGAATGGTTCAAGAGCCTGGCAGAGAAGGGACAGGAGAATATGCTCTCCGACTTCCAGAACATCAGCCTTCTGGGCATTATCCGCAAGATAGGCTATGCCTGCACAGCGGGTCTTCACTCGTATTGGAGCGTCTATATGCGCGAGGCACAGGTAGATACCGATAATTTCTGGATAGCCACATGGAGCGACTTGTGGATTCTCATTCCCTGCTTCATATACAGTGCCCTGCCCTGGCTCCGTTTCAAGCAATACAAGTCCCACTCGTTCCAGCTGATGACGGTTGCCCTGGTGCTGATGATTACCAACATTTTCAGCACGGGGGCCGAAAACAGCAGCTACGTCATCTCGATGGTGGGCGTTGGCATCTGGTATATCGCCGTGCCCTGGAAGCGGAGCCGGCTCGATCTGGCATTGCTCATCTTCTGCTTCATCCTCACCTCCCTGTCGCCCACAGACATCTTCCCTGCCCACCTCCGGACTTACTGGATAAGGGCTTTCTCCCTCAAGTCACTACCTGTTGTTCTCATTTGGGCCAAACTGGTGTGGGAAATGTGTACGAGGGATTATCTGAACAGCAATCCTATTGAAAAAGAAACTTAAATCACTATAGGATTCTGGCGATTTAGTTAAAATTATTAACGTTTCTGCTTATATCGAGCCGATATAGCGTCGGTTGTTAACGGATGTTACTATATCGAGCCGATATAGGCTCCGTCTTCGCTCAGTGAACGTAAATCGTGCAAATATAAAGCAAAGCGCTACAGCTGCTGCATGTCGTAGAGGCGCTTGTAATATCCGTTCTTAGCAATGAGCTCGTCATGCTGGCCACACTCCACGATTTCGCCCTCATAGAGAACATATATCTCGTCGGCATTCTTGATGGTGGAGAGGCGGTGGGCAATAGCGATGGTGGTACGGCTCTTCATGAGTCGCTCCAGAGCCTCCTGCACGAGTCGCTCCGACTCGGTGTCCAGGGCGGAGGTAGCCTCGTCGAGAATAAGGATGGGCGGATTCTTCAGGATGGCACGGGCTATGGATACACGCTGGCGCTGACCGCCTGAGAGTCGCCCGCCACGGTCGCCAATCATCGTGTCGTAGCCCTGCTCGCTCTCCATGATGAAGTCGTGAGCATTGGCTATCTTGGCGGCCTCAATCACCTGATCCATCGTCGCGTTCTCAACACCGAAGGTGATATTGTTGTAGAAAGTATCGTTGAAGAGGATGGCCTCCTGGTTGACATTGCCTATCAGTGTGCGAAGCTCCGAGATGCGCACATCCTTAATGTTCCGGCCGTCAATGAGCACCTCGCCGGCACAGACATCGTGATAACGGGGCACGAGATCGACCAGTGTCGATTTGCCCGAGCCTGACTGACCTACCAAGGCGATGGTCCTGCCCTTGGGCACCTTCAGGTTGATGTGCTTCAATATCTCGCGGCCCTCCACATAGCTGAACGACACGTCGCGCAGCTCGATTTCTTTATCGAACGACGGCATGGGCGCAGGATTGGCAGGCTCCTTGATGGGATTCTCAGCCTTCAGGATGAAGTCGATGCGGTCCATGGATGCCAGTCCGACGGGTATCTGATAGGAGGCCTTCGAGAGGTCTTTCAGCGGATTGATGACGCTATAGAGGATGACCATGAAGAAGATAAAGGTGGAGGCGTCGATGAGGTTCGACTCGCTGAGGATGAGATAGCCTCCGAACCACAAGACGATCACGATGATGACGGTGCCCAGGAACTCGGACATGGGGTGAGCGGCACCCTGGCGGATGGTCATGGCATTGGCCTCATTGCGGTATTCCTCGTTGATATTGATGAAACGCTGCAGCATTTTACGCTCGGCGATGAAGGCCTTGATGATGCGAAGACCACCCAGCGTCTCGTCCAACTGGGCCAACATATCACCCCACTTGGCCTGAACGGTGGCCGACTGGCTCTTCAGCTTACGGCTGACAGTTCCCATCACCCATCCTGCCAGCGGAGCCACGACAATGACGAAGAGCGTCAGCTGCCAACTGACGGTAAGCATAGTGGCGAAGCACACGATGATGGCGATGGGCTGGCGAATGAGCATATCGATACTGCTGGTGATGGAGTTCTCGACGGCTCCCACGTCGGCTGACATGCGGGCTATGATGTCGCCCTTACGCTCCTCGGAGAAGAAACTCAGGGGCAATTTCAGCACTTTCTCATAGACCTCGATACGGATGTCGCGCACGACACCGGTACGGAGAGGAATCATGACGGCTGAAGAGGCGAAATAGCCCAGCGTCTTCAGACCGGTCATAATGATAAGTGCCGAACCCATATACACCAACGTCAGGAAAGCACCATTGGTATTTATCAACTCCTGAACGTAGGCATAGGCATTGTTGACCACCAGGTCCTTGTCCAACGTGTCCCACGTCCAGGGCTTGTAGGTATAGACTGCCGTGTCAATCTTGAAGAGAATATTCAGGATGGGGATGAGCACTGCGAATGAGAATACGTTCATCCACTGTGACAGGAAGTTGAGCACCACTGACCAAGCCAGGTATTTGCGATAAGGCTTGAGGTAACGCCCCATGACGGAGAAAAACTGTTTCAGCATATCTTTTCTTGTTTATTTTTATTCTAATCCTAATTAGGGTTGCAGACGATCTTGCGTCATGCGGCTCATATACTGCTGGATGATAGCCTTCAGCTCACGCTCCATATCAGAGGTAAGCGGTGAGGGATGAGAGGTGAGAAGGTTGTTTTGCATCAAGGAATCGGTAAGGGCATAGACGGCTTTGGTCTTTTGGCCATCGAACTGGAGCACATAGCCATTCTTCACGTATTGATAAATGCCATTGAGATAGTTGACGGCCCATGTCTGCTCGGCGGGAGTGTTCAGCACGTCGATTCCGAAGGCAAAGTAGGGCTTGGGATAGTGCAGGCGGCCCATCAGCGTAGGCAGGATGTCTATCTGCTGGGCTATCTTGTCCTGTACCTCGGGATGTCGGTCCGTCACACCGGGCTCGTATATGATAATGGGAGAACAGAAGCCGCCCAGGTCGGTCTGGTACTCCATGTGGTCAGTCTGATTGGTATGATCGCTGGTCAGCACAAAGATGGTATTCTTGAACCACGGCTGGCGACTGGCCTGCCGGAAAAACCGGCCTATGGCCATGTCGGTATAGCGGATGCACTTGTGGATAGTCAACCCCTCTTCCGGAAAAACCTCCTTATACTTCTCTGGAATAGCGTAAGGATGATGACTGGAAGCCGTAAAGACGGCCGTCATGAAGGGCTCCTTCATCTCGGACATCTTGGCACAATAATACTGAAGGAAGGGCTCGTCCCAGATGGCCCACATGCCGTCAAAGTCATCATCGCCCCCAAACCGGCTGTCCTCATCATAGTCCTCACGACCATAATAAGCCTGGAAACCCGTGCTGCGCGCAAAAGCCTGGAAACCCATAGAGCCGCGCTGCGCACCATGGAAGAAAGCGGTCTGGTAACCCTCGCCTGACAACAGCGAGGCTATGCCGCTCACGTGATTCATGGAAGCAGGGGTCAGGAAGAAAGGCTCGACGAACATCGGGATGCTGCTCAGGATGGAGGGCATGCCGTCAATGCTCTTTCGCCCATTGCAATAGCTGTGGCTGAAGGTAATGCTGCGGGCTATCAGCGAATCGACCGAAGGGGTATAGCCTTGGTAGCGACTGTTCTCCAGCGTGGTGTTCAGGGCCCCGATATACTCGCGTCCGAAGCTCTCGACAATCAGCACCACCACATTCTTCTTCATCATGGGCAGAGAGTCGTTGGGCACATGAACAGGCGTGAATACACGTGCCATTTCGGCTTCATCCTTATAATATTGGGGAACGACGAAAACGGCCTTGCCGATGGTACGGTAAAGGGAGAAAGGTGTATTGAGCACCAACGCTGCCTCAACAGGACGGTTGACGTACTGGTTGGCATTGCTGATGGTTATGGGGCGCACGGCTGTGGTAAAGCCTCCACGGATGCCTGCCACCACGAAAGGTGCCAAGGCTGCCAGCGAAAGGAAAACGGCCAGGTCGTAATGCCACCACTTCAGGGGCGAGGGGTAAGCGGAGAGAGGTGAGAAGTGGGAGGTGAGGGGTGAGAGGCGATACAGCCGGTACATCATCCATACGATGAACACAAACAACAGGAGCAGGTAAAAATGGTTGACGGCCTCTTTGAAGAAGATGCTTGCCAGGTTCCCCTCGTTAGAAAACTCACTGAACACAGTGGTCGTCGTGCGCCGCATGGTAAAGCGGAAATAAACGGCATCGCAAAGGTTGACGGCCAATGCCAGTCCGTTGATGACCAGAAAGACGATGCGGCACAATTTCTGATAGGATATTGTCTCCTTGAGATGCAGGGGGAACAACATCAGCACGATATAAGGAATATTAGTTACAAGGATGGCACTCGTGTCGAACATCAGTCCGCCACCGAATATCTCCAGTGCGTGTGAGAAATCCAGATGCTGCGAGAAATAGCTCCAGTTCTCCAGCAAGAAGATGACACGCGCCAGGAAATAAGCCACGTAGGCCAACAGGATATTACACAAGGTAACTCCCAAGGGTGACAGCAACTGTACGAATCGACGGTCCATAGGCCTCAACTTAGATGATTTCGCCTAATAATGTGGCACTGGTAGAGCCGCTGATGCGGACACGGACTGTTTCACCAATATGATGACTGCCCTTGGCTACCACAACGGCTTTGTTCTGCTCGGTTCGTCCCATCAACTGCTCACGGCTACGTTTCGAGAAACCTTCCACCAAAACATCGAACTCCTTTCCCTCATCCTTTTTATTTTGCAGGGCAGAGATTTCTGTCTGCAAGGCTATCAGTTCGTTCAATCGGCGAATCTTCTCTTCCTCGGGGACATCATCGGGAAGATGCTTAGAAGCATAGGTTCCAGGACGCTCGGAGTATTTGAACATAAAGGCTGAGTCGTAACCCACCTCACGCATCAATGAAAGGGAGAGCTGATGATCTTCTTCGGTCTCAGAATGATAGCCCACAAAGATGTCTGTTGACAGTCCGCAATCAGGGATGATACGACGGATGGCTGCCACTCGGTCGAGATACCACTCACGGGTGTATTTACGGTTCATCAGCTTCAAGATGCGGTCAGAACCACTCTGCACGGGCAGATGGATATGCTTGCAGACATTGGGCATATCGGCAATCACATGCAGTGTCTCGTCACTCATATCCTTGGGATGTGAGGTGGTGAAACGTACACGCATGGTGGGCACCTCTTCGGCTACCCGGCGTAACAGCTCGGGGAAACCAATATCCTCAGAATGATAGGAGTTGACATTCTGGCCTAACAAGGTAACCTCCTTGAACCCACGGTCCCGTAAATCACGGACTTCACGCAGGATACTTTCTATATCACGACTACGCTCGCGGCCACGGGTGTAAGGAACAATGCAGTAATGACAGAAATTATTGCAGCCTCGCATAATGCTGACGAAGCCGCCTATCCTAGCACCATGTAAGCGCTGGGGCACCACGTCCTTATAGGTCTCACTGGTCGACAACTCGATATTGATTGCCTTGTGACCCGTCTCTGCTTGGGCAATCAGGTCGGGCAGGGAAAGATAGGCGTCCGGACCTGCCACCAAATCGCAATGGTGATGTTCTAACAAGTCTTCCTTCACGCGCTCTGCCATACAGCCCAGAACACCGATAATCATGGGACGCTTGCGGCGCATAGCATCCAACGCGTCCAGACGATGGTAGATTTTCTGCTCAGCATTGTCACGAACGGAACAGGTATTCAGAAAGACAGCATCAGCCTCATCGATAGCCTCTGTGGTTTCATAGCCTGCCATCTGCATGACAGAGGCAACCACCTCTGAGTCTGCCACATTCATCTGACAGCCATAGGTCTCAATATACAGTTTCTTCATCTTTCGTTGAAAAAAGCACCGCCACAACAGCATGCGACGGTGCCTTTCTTTTTATGAGTTAATGATTACTAACTTACTTCTCGTCAAGAACGGTCTCTTCGGCAAAGTCGAGCACATTCTTCTTATTAGCCTGCATGCGCTCATACTCTTCTTTGGAACCGACAATGATCTTTTCAAATTCGCGAAGACCAGTACCAGCGGGAATCAGGTGACCGGCAATCACGTTCTCCTTCATACCCTCCAAGCGGTCTTCCTTACCACGGATAGCAGCTTCATTAAGCACCTTGGTGGTTTCCTGGAAAGATGCAGCAGACATGAACGACTTGGTTTGCAGAGCGGCACGAGTGATACCCTGCAGAATCTGAGTAGATGTAGCAGGAACGGCATCACGTACCTGAACGAGTTTCATATCACGACGTTTCAGCATCGAGTTCTCATCGCGGAGCTTACGTGCTGTAACAATCTGACCCTTCTGCAGATTCTCTGAGTCACCAGCATCAACAACCACCTTCTTACCCCAGATACGGTCGTTCTCCTCAGCAAAGTCAAGCTTATCGATGATATCGGACTCGAGGAACGAGGTGTCACCAGGATCATTGATCTGTACTTTACGCATCATCTGACGGACGATAATCTCAAAGTGCTTGTCGTTAATCTTCACACCCTGCAGACGATAGACGTCCTGTACCTCGTTGACGATATATTCCTGAACAGCTGTGGGACCCTTGATGGCCAGAATGTCGGCAGGAGTGATAACACCATCTGACAGAGGTGTACCAGCACGAACAGCATCGTGCTCCTGTACCAAAATCTGCTTAGAGAGTGATACCAGATACTTACGTTGCTCACCTGTCTTAGAAGTAACAATAATTTCACGGTTACCACGCTTTACCTTACCCATGGTTACCTCACCATCGATTTCAGATACGATAGCGGGATTAGACGGGTTACGAGCCTCGAAGAGCTCGGTAACACGAGGAAGACCACCAGTGATATCACCACCCTTGGCAGCAGCACGAGGAATCTTGACGAGGGTCTCACCAGTCTTGACGGTCTGGCCATCCTCTACTACCACGTGACCACCTACAGGGAAGTTATAGGTACCAATAACATTGCCATTGGCATCAATAATATCACAGGTTGGTACCCTTGACTTATCTTTCGACTCAGTAACGATTTTCTCCGTCAAACCTGTTGTTTCATCGGTCTCCGCACGGAAAGTTACACCTTCAATAACATCGTGGAACTTCAACGTACCAGCATACTCTGTTACGATAACAGCATTGAACGGATCCCACTGGGCCACCTTGTCACCCTTCTTCACGGTATCGCCATTCTTGAAATAGAGCGAAGAACCATATGGAACATTGACCGTCGAAAGTACGATATTGGTATGAGTATCGACAAAGCGCAACTCACCCAGACGGCTCACTACCATCTCACACTGGCGGCCATCCTCATCGAATGGAACAACACGTACCTCTTCCAACTCTATCTTTGAGTCGTTTTTAGCCACAATGCTGGCATTGGCAGCAGCATTGGCAGCAACACCACCGGCGTGGAACGTACGAAGTGTCAGCTGAGTACCAGGCTCACCGATAGCCTGAGCGGCAATCACACCGACAGCCTCACCTTTTTGTACCATACGGCGGGTAGCAAGGTTGCGTCCGTAACACTTCATGCAGACGCCATGCTTGGACTCGCAGGTGAGTACGGAACGTATCTCGACAGATTCGATGGGAGAATCCTCGATGGCCTGTGCGATGGGCTCGGTAATTTCCTCGCCAGCAGCAACAATCAGCTCGCCAGTAGAAGGATGGATGATATCGTGTACAGAAACACGACCGAGGATACGCTCGTAAAGAGTAGAAATAACCTCATCGCCATTCTTCAAGGCGGTGCATACCAAACCACGCAGCGTACCACAGTCTTCCTCGTTGATAATCACATCGTGTGACACATCCACCAAACGACGAGTCAGGTAACCGGCATCTGCCGTTTTCATGGCAGTATCGGCAAGACCCTTACGGGCACCGTGGGTAGAGATGAAGTACTCCAGTACGGACATACCCTCCTTGAAGTTGGACAGAATGGGGTTCTCAATAATCTGAGCACCCTCAGCACCAGCCTTTTGGGGCTTGGCCATCAGACCACGCATACCGGAGAGCTGACGAATCTGATCCTTACTACCACGAGCACCAGAGTCAAGCATCATGAATACAGCGTTAAAGCCCTGGTCGGCCTCAGTCATCTCCTTCATCAGGACATTGCCCAAGTCATTGTTGATATGAGTCCAGGTATCGATAACCTGATTATAACGCTCGTTATCAGTGATGAAGCCCATGTTGTAGTTCTCGGTAATCTGGCGAACCTCTTCATTACCCTTTTCAACAAGGTCTTTCTTTGCCTCAGGGATGATGATATCGTCAAGGTTAAACGACAGACCTGCCTCATAAGCCATGCGATAACCGAGGTTCTTGATACCATCAAGGAACTCGCAAGCCTCAGCGAAGCCTACGTTCTTGATGACATCGGCAATGATGTCACGAAGGGACTTCTTTGAGATAATCTTGTTGACAAAGCCTACCTGATCTGGGATAATGCCATTAACGATGACACGACCTACTGAAGTTTCTACCATGTGCTTGCAAGGCTTGCCATCAACGATATCATCAACCACAACCTTCACCTGAGCATGCAGGTCACACTTGCCCTCGTTGTGGGCAATGATAGCCTCCTCGGGACCATAGAAGGTCAGGCCCTCACCCTTGGCGCCCGGACGAATCTTTGAGATGTAGTACAGACCAAGCACCATATCCTGTGAAGGAACGGTTATAGGGGCACCATTGGCAGGATTCAGAATGTTGTGGCTCTGGAGCATCAAAATCTGTGCCTCCAGAATAGCCTCGTTAGACAGGGGAAGGTGGACAGCCATCTGGTCACCGTCGAAGTCGGCATTGAACGCCGTACATGCCAACGGGTGCAGTTGGATAGCCTTACCCTCGATGAGCTTAGGCTGGAAAGCCTGAATACCCAGACGGTGCAACGTTGGTGCACGGTTGAGCAGTACGGGATGACCCTTCATCACATTCTCCAAAATATCCCAAATGACGGGCTCACGACGGTCAACAATCTTCTTGGCCGATTTTACCGTCTTCACGATACCACGCTCGATGAGTTTGCGAATGATGAATGGCTTATACAGTTCTGCTGCCATCAGCTTCGGCAGACCGCACTCGCCCATCTTCAACTCTGGACCTACAACGATAACAGAACGGGCTGAGTAGTCAACACGCTTACCGAGCAGGTTCTGACGGAAGCGACCCTGCTTACCCTTCAGAGAGTCAGACAGAGACTTCAGCGGACGGTTGGAGTCGCTCTTTACTGCAGACGACTTACGAGAATTGTCAAACAAGGAGTCAACAGCCTCCTGCAGCATACGTTTCTCGTTGCGGAGAATCACCTCAGGAGCCTTAATCTCCATCAGTCTCTTCAGACGATTGTTGCGAATGATGACGCGACGATAGAGGTCGTTCAGGTCAGATGTAGCAAAACGGCCACCATCCAATGGTACCAATGGACGCAACTCAGGAGGTGTTACAGGAATAATCTTCATAATCATCCACTCTGGACGGTTGATGCCCTTCTCCACGCTGGAACGGAAAGCCTCCACAACCTGCAGGCGCTTCAAAGCCTCATTCTTACGCTGAACGGAAGAATCGCTGTTGGCGCGGTCACGCAGTTCATATGACAAAGAATCGAGGTCAAGACGTACAAGTAAGTCGTAAATAGCCTCTGCACCCATCTTTGCAATGAATTTATTAGGATCACTATCATCCAGATAGTCATTCTCCGGAGAAATCTGATTATCAACAATGTCATTATATTCTTCCTCGGACAGCAAATCATACATGTTAGAGCCGATGGCATCATTGCCCTCGCCGTCCTTCTTGCCTGCCATAGCACCTGGCTGAATAACCACATAACGCTCATAATAGATAATGGCATCAAGCTTCTTGGTGGGAAGACCAAGCAGATAACCTATCTTATTAGGCAGACTACGGAAGTACCAAATGTGAGCTATAGGAACAACAAGCTCAATGTGTCCAGTACGTTCACGACGAACTTTTTTCTCAGTAACCTCTACACCACAACGATCGCAGACAATACCCTTGTAACGGATACGCTTATACTTACCACAAGCACACTCGTAGTCCTTTGTAGGACCGAAGATGCGCTCGCAGAACAAACCGTCACGCTCGGGCTTATAGGTACGATAGTTGATGGTCTCAGGCTTTGTGACCTCACCATACGAGTTCTCGAGGACTTCCTCGGGCGAAGCCAGTCCGATGGTAATCTTCTGGAAATTACTCTTTATCTTTGAATCTTTCTTAAAAGCCATAATTTTCAATTTTCAGTTTTCAATTATCCATTATCTATTAGTCCATCTTGATACTGAGACCAAGACCCTTCAACTCATGCAGCAATACATTGAGTGACTCAGGAATACCAGGAGTAGGCATTGGCTCACCCTTAACGATGGCCTCATAAGCCTTAGCACGACCTACAACATCATCAGACTTGATAGTCAGGATTTCCTGCAGTACATGGCTGGCACCAAATGCTTCGAGTGCCCAAACTTCCATCTCACCAAAACGCTGACCACCAAACTGGGCTTTACCACCAAGAGGTTGCTGAGTGATGAGAGAGTACGGACCGATACTACGTGCGTGCATCTTATCCTCAACCATGTGACCGAGTTTCAGGAAGTATGTGATACCTACGGTAGCGGGCTGGTCGAAGCGCTCACCGGTCTCACCATCATACAGATGGGTAGAGCACAGGCGAGGCAGACCTGCCTTGTCAGTCCACTCAGCGAGGTCGTCAAGCTTAGCACCATCAAAGATAGGAGTAGCGAACTTCACGCCTAGACGCTTACCGGCAGCACCGAGGATAGCCTCGAAGATCTGACCAAGGTTCATACGTGAAGGCACACCCAGCGGGTTCAGTACCAAGTCAACGGGACGACCATCCTCCAGGAACGGCATATCCTCCTGACGAACCACCTTCGATACAATACCCTTATTACCATGACGACCAGCCAGCTTATCACCAACACCAATCTTACGTTTCTTGGCAACATAAACCTTCGCCATCTGCAAGATACCTGAGGGCAGCTCGTCACCAATAGTAATGGCAAACTTTTTACGCTTCATCTCAGCATCCAACAGTTTGAACTTCTTCATATAGTTGATAATCAACTGGGCTATGAGTTCATTCTTGTGCTCATCGTTAGTCCAATGGCTGATTTGTATATCACCATACTCCAAGTTCTTCAGATTGGTGACAGTAAACTTGCTGCCTTTTGATATAATCTCAGCACCGGTATAATCCTTCACACCTTGTGAAGTCTTACCTTTGGTAAGGGTCATCAGCTTCTCAACAAGAATATCCTTCAAGTCGTCAATCTTTGCCTGATGCTCCTCGTCAATTTTTGCCAATACTATCTTGTCTTGCTGCTTGGTCTGACGAGTCTTGACGGCACGGGTAAAGAGCTTCTTGTCAATAATAACACCTGTTAGTGACGGGTTAGCCTTCAGTGAAGAATCCTTCACATCACCAGCCTTGTCACCAAAGATGGCACGCAGCAACTTCTCCTCTGGTGAAGGATCGCTCTCACCCTTTGGTGAAATCTTACCAATCAGGATGTCACCTGGCTCAACACGGGCACCGACACGGATAACACCATTGTCGTCCAGGTCCTTGGTTGCTTCCTCACTAACATTAGGAATATCAGCTGTGAACTCTTCCGCTCCGCGTTTTGTCTCGCGAACATCGAGAGAATACTCGTCAACATGTACAGAGGTCAGCACATCCTCACGAACAATGCGCTCGTTAAGTACGATGGCATCCTCATAGTTATAACCCTTCCAAGGCATGTATGCCACCAGCAGGTTACGACCCAGAGCCAGCTCACCATTTTCAGTAGCATATCCCTCTGTCAGAATATCGCCTTTCTTCACACGCTGTCCCTTGTCACAGATAGGACGCAGGTCTATAGTCATGTTCTGATTGGTACGACGGAACTTTGGAATACGATACTCTTTCAAAGCGGGCTCGAAGCTGACGAACTCCTCATCCTCTGTACGGTCATAGAGAATACGGATAGTTGTTGCATCTACATAGTCAACAACACCATCGCCCTCTGCGGTAATCATCGTACGAGAGTCCTCACATACCTGCTTCTCAATACCTGTTCCTACAATAGGAGCCTCATTGTGAAGCAAGGGAACAGCCTGGCGCATCATGTTCGATCCCATCAGTGCACGGTGGGCATCATCATGCTCCAAGAAAGGAATAAGCGAAGCCGCAATAGAGGCAATCTGCTGCGGAGATACATCCATCAGGTCAACCTGTGCAGGAGGAACGACGGGGAAGTCGGCATCCTGACGACATTTTACAACAGGACGGATAAAGGTACCATCGTCATTCAATGGGGCATTACCCTGACCAATGACATGATCTTCCTCTTCCTCGGCAGTCAAATATACAATCTCGTCATTATTCAAATTGGCAACACCATTCTCAATCTTACGATATGGGGTTTCTATGAAGCCTAGCTCATTAATCTTAGCATATACACACAAAGATGAAATCAGACCGATGTTTGGTCCTTCAGGGCTCTCGATAGGACACAGACGACCATAGTGAGTATAGTGTACGTCACGCACCTCGAAACCAGCACGCTCACGTGATAAGCCACCAGGACCAAGGGCAGAAAGACGACGCTTATGCGTTACTTCGGCCAGCGGGTTGGTCTGATCCATGAACTGCGACAACGGATTGGTACCGAAGAACGAGTTGATAACGCTGGAAATGGTTTTGGCGTTAATCAGGTCGGTCGGAGTGAACACCTCGTTGTCACGAACGTTCATGCGCTCACGGATAGTACGACTCATACGAGCCAAGCCGATAGAGAACTGGTTTGATAACTGTTCGCCAACAGTGCGGACACGACGATTTGACAAGTGGTCAATATCATCTACAGTAGCCTTGGAGTTAATGAGCTGAATGAGGTACTTGATAATCTCAATGATATCCTCCTTGGTCAGCACACGGACATCCATCTCGGTGTTCAAGCCAAGCTTCTTGTTGATACGATAGCGGCCTACCTCGCCTAAGTCGTATCGCTTATCTGAGAAAAACAGGTTCTGAATAACCTCACGAGCACTGGCATCATCGGCTGGATCTGCATTACGCAACTGACGATATATATAGAGAACAGCTTCCTTCTCTGAGTTAGAGGGGTCCTTCTGCAACGTATTGAAGATAATTGAAAAATCCTGGGCCATAACCTCGTCCTTGTGAACGAGAATAGTAGAGGCACCACTCTCCAAAATCTCAATCATATTCTCTTCGGTAATCTCTGTCTCGCGCTCCATGATAACTTCGTTACGCTCAATAGAAACTACCTCACCAGTGTCCTCATCTACGAAGTCTTCGTTCCAGCTTTTCAAAACACGGGCAGCAAGCTTGCAGCCAACTACTTTCTTCAGGGCAGCCTTGTTAACCTTTACTTCTTCTGCTAGATTAAAAATCTGCAGGATATCTTTATCGGTCTCGTAACCAATAGCTCTCAGCAATGTGGTAACAGGCAACTTCTTCTTACGATCAATGTACGCGTACATCACATTGTTGATGTCGGTTGCAAACTCTATCCATGAGCCCTTGAATGGAATAATACGAGCTGAATAGAGCAGCGTTCCGTTAGCATGAACGTTCTGTCCGAAGAACACACCAGGAGAACGGTGCAACTGAGACACCACAACACGCTCGGCGCCATTAATTACAAAGGTACCATTAGCAGTCATGTACGGAATAGGACCAAGGAAAACGTCCTGAATCACTGTTCCAAAATCCTCATGATCAGGATCAGTACAATAAAGTTTCAGTTTAGCCTTCAAGGGTACGCTATAAGTCAGGCCACGCTCCAGACACTCATCAATGGTGTAACGAGGAGGGTCGATATAGTAATCCAAGAACTCAAGAACGAAGTTATTACGTGTATCGGTAATAGGGAAGTTCTCTGCGAACACCTTATATAGACCGTCATTCTTGCGTTCCTCAGGTGGGGTATCCAACTGTAAGAAGTCTTTGAAAGACTTTAATTGCACATCGAGAAAATCCGGAAACGGCATCGGATTCTTGACGCTGCCAAAGTTTACTCTGTTATCAATTACTTTTGAAGCCATATATTATTGTTTTGATTTATAACCGGAAATTCCGGAGAATCCGGATTATCCGGATTATAAAAGACAAGAAAATGGTCGGGAACCCTCTACTGGAGAGCTCCCAACCATATAATAGTTTGTTGTGCCTGATTATTTCAGCTCAACTACTGCACCGGCCTCTTCGATAGCCTTCTTCAGGTTCTCAGCCTCGTCCTTAGACAGGCCTTCCTTCAAAGTAGAAGGAGCACCATCTACGAGATCCTTAGCTTCCTTCAGACCCAGTCCGCAAGCTTCCTTAACGGCCTTTACAACCTGCAGCTTAGCAGCACCAGCTTCCTTCAGAACAACGTCGAAAGAAGACTTCTCCTCAGCAGCAGCGGCCTCACCGCCAGCAGCGGGACCAGCAGCAACAGCAACAGCTGCAGCGGCGGGCTCAATTCCATACTCGTCCTTCAGGACAGTTGCCAACTC
>CAMIVY010000028.1 GCA_946402275.1 uncultured Prevotella sp. | reverse complement strand
GGAGGCAGGTGTAAAGACGGTGACGTCAAAGCCGAGCCTTACTAATTGCCCGAAAGCTTTCGCCTGTCTCAGCGTATCCCGCTTCGAAATGAGAAATGAGAAGTGAGGAATGAGAAATGCAAATGAGAAATGAAGGAATTCCTTTCCCTTTCGTATTCTCAGCTGAGACGTAATTATGTTATATTTTCAGGTGTTGGTATTAATCCAATACTTCAGCTTGCTTGTGAAGATTGTCACCTTATACGCGCTTGGTGATGTCGGGAGTATGATATGAGTGGAAATACTCTGGGGATTCATTTCTCATTTTTAATTTCCAATTTCTCACTTCTCATTACTCATTTCTCATTTGAGCGTAGCGATATTCAGGTGGTTATTGCGGCGGGGTCCCACCTCTTCCCATTCCGAACAGAGAAGTTAAGCCCGCTTGCGCCGATGGTACTGCAATGCAATGCGGGAGAGTAGGAGGCCGCCACTTTTTTCCTGAAGCCCTTTCATCAACAACGATGAGAGGGTTTTTTTTGTTACTATGTGCTGCGGTATCATATTTTTCACTTATAACTTATCACTTTTCACTTCCGAGGGCAAAGGTACAACATCTGGGAATCGCGATTTCCGCTTCGTACAGGCTCGTACTGATAACGCAGGATAATGCAGGATGAAGATGCAAATAAAACGTAGCCAACCATGTGACTACGTTTCCAGATCGATGCAGAACCTGTCTGCTTGCGCCAGTTGTTGTTTCGTCATTGCTTTCATAACTATATTGTTTTCATTTCGTAACTATCATACTTTCCGTGTCTCAACACCATACTTCTGTGGGCTAAATGCCATACTTACGGCTGGGTGAGGAGCAGATCCCTTCAGAAGCTCTCCCCTCATATCTATGTCCCCCTTTAGGGGGAACAGATATAAGAGGGGGTAGAGGCTTTAGAAGGGCTCGTCGTCATGCTGATACAATTCCGTCTGAATAGATTAGGGGTTCTTGCTTCGGCAAGCGACTTCGTCGATTATTCTGGTCTGTTATAAAATGTCATAGACCTACGAAGTATGCTGACATATTGCAATAATTATGACACACAGGTCACCCCTGTGTGTCATGGTGTGTCGTTAGTTTTTCTCCCTGTACTCCGTCGGCGACATCCCTGCGTTGGCCTTGAAGAAACGGCTGAAGGCAGCCTGTCTGGAAAACCAAGATGCAGGGCTATCTCTTGAATACTGAGGTGCTGCTGATGGTGCAGATGAATCTGAGCCTGTCGCACAACGTAGCCGTTGATCCACTCCAGGGCATTGGTCTTGGTGTGCTGATGATGCAGAGCGGCAGCGGGACCATCAACGAGACGACAGGCATAGAGTCAATTGATAATGGAAAATTGGCAATTGATAATGAGGTCTATGACTTGCAGGGCCGCAGAATGCATAACACAGCAAGAAAGGGCATTTATATCCAAAACGGAAAGAAAGTTGTTATTCGTTGAGAATTTCGCTGAATAGAACGGGGCGTTCGCTGAATCATTTTGGTCAGAACGCCCCTTCTCTGTATCTTTGCACATAATTATATCATTAAATTACTTAAAATATGAAGAAGATTTTATTATTGCTGACCCTCATGGTAGGAACACTGACGGCGCAGGCCGACAACTATACCTACCTGACCTTTGAGACGACCGATGGGGCAAAGGCTTCCGTAGCAGTCGAGAACCTAACGCTAACTATCAGCGGGACTACGCTAACAGCAGGCTCGCAACAGTTCACCCTCTCGAACCTGAGTAAGATGTATTTCTCGACAGCCGACGAAACGACTACCGGCATCGAGGAAGTCACCGCTGCCACACTCGACGAAGCCACCGACATCTACGACCTGCAAGGGCATAAAATCTCCAAGGAGCAGATGCGGAAAGGTGTGTATATCGTGAAGACAAAGAACAGAACTTATAAAATGGTGGTAAGATGAAACGTAAATTATTATCTATGATAGCCTTTATGCTGACGATAGCGGCTGGGGCACAGACGCTGAAGGTAACAGAAGGAAATGTGACCTACCTGTTTCCTGCAGCCCAGGCAGGCGAGATGACATTTACAGATGGTATCACGCTCACCATTATGAACAAGGCGTTTACACTGAGCAATGTCAGTATGACCATCGACAATACTGCTGTTACCGACAACAGTGTTGCTGTTGTCTATAGCGGCACCACAGCAACCGTTACCATTGCCGGTAATGTGGCACAGTTTGTTGATGCCGACATCAACGGGGCGCATGTCAATCTTACACAAAGCAGTCTTGTGGACGATGTCGTAGGCGAGATTACCTATAACCTCAGCGGCTCTTCCACCGACGGCGAGCTCTATATGTCAGGGTCGTATAAAGCAACAATTGAGCTGAACGGACTGACGCTGACGAACACGACACCGGTATATAGCGGTGCTGCCATACACATCCAGAACGGCAAGCGCATCAAGGTGAAGCCAATCACCGGCACCACCAATACACTCACAGATGCAGCCAACGGTTCGCAGAAGGGTTCCCTCTACATCAAGGGGCACGCTGAGTTTGCCCAGAAAGGGACACTCAACGTGGTGGGCAACGTAAAGCACGGCATCAAGACGGGCGAATACTTTACCATCAAGAATGCCACCATCAACATCACCTCGGCCGTGGGCGACGGCATCAACTGCGGGCAGTACTTCCTCATGGAGAGCGGCACCATCAACATAAGCGGCACGCAGGACGACGGCATACAGTGTGACATTGATGATACCGACACCTATCCCACGGGAACAGGCGAGACCACCGACCACGAGGATGAGGACAGCGGAAACATCTACATCAGTGGTGGTACCATTACCGTCAACTGCTCGGCGACAGCCGCCAAGGGCATCAAGTGCGAAGGCGACATGAACATCACGGGTGGCACTATCAATGCTTCCACTACCGGCAACGGTACTTGGGACAGCGATGACTTGGAGACCAAGGCTGCTTGCGGACTGAGTGCCGACGGCAACATGAACATCAGCGGTGGCACGCTGGTGCTGACGGCTACAGGCTCAGGCGGCAAGGGCATGAAGTGCGACGGCGTGCTGACCATCAGCGATGGAGACATCACCGTGAAGACCTCTGGCGGACTCTATTATAACAATGGTACGACGGAGAACACCAACTACACAGGCGACACCGACCATATTGACAGCGACTACTACTCGTCGCCTAAGGGCATCAAGGCCGGTGTTAAGACGGAGAGCGGCAACAGATACACCTACTCAGGCGGCATCGTCATCAGCGGCGGCACTATCAGCGTCACCACCACCGGCTACAACGGTGAGGGCATTGAGAGCAAGAACACGCTCGACATCATAGGTGGTCAGATTATCGTCAACAGCTACGACGACGCCATCAACGCGGCGCAGGACTTGACCATCAGTGGCGGACAGATATACGCTCGTGCCACCAACAACGACGGCATCGATGCCAACGGTAATGTCTATATCAAGGGTGGCTTGGTCTATGCCATCGGTGCATCGGGAGCCGAGGTGGCCATCGATGCCAACAGTGAAGACCAGAAGAAACTTTATGTACAGGGCGGCACACTTGTGGCCATCGGCAGACTGGAGAGCGGTGCCAGCCTGACACAGTCGTGCTACTCTACGAACTCGTGGAGCAAGAACACGTGGTATGCCCTGACTGTAGGCAGCGACGTGTTTGCCTTCCAAACCCCGTCAAGCGGAGGCAGCACGATGGTTGTCAGCGGTGCCTCACAGCCCAGCCTGAAGAGTGGTGTCACCGTCAGCAGCGGCAGCAGCATCTTCGACGGAGTAGGCTATACAGGTGCCACCGTCACTGGCGGCACAACAGTCAGCCTTTCGTCCTATTCTGGCGGCAACCAAGGTGGCGGTGGTGGCGGCCCAGGCGGTGGCGGTCCTGGAGGACACTAAACCAAAATTATCATAAATCCCAAAGCATTATCGCGGTGCTTTGGGATTTTTCCTCTCCTATCTGTCGTATTTATTACACGTCGGTCATGGGCTATTCTATTCCTTCTTCACGCCCTGCTCGGTACGTCTGGCATCTGTTATTTCAGAATAACCCTTTGTTTATTCATTGCTTGCGACAGTTGTCGGAAATGCTCCAAACAAGAAAAAACGTTTCCACCAACTGGTGGAGACTTCTCAAACATTGCCGACGACCCCGGCACCGGCGATTCCGGCGATAATTCCGGCGGAGGCGATAATGGTCCAGGCGAAATGGACCAGAATTGATGGCTTATCACAAAAAAATCGCAAAAAATGCGGGTATCTGTCCGATTATTCGTATCTTTGCCCTTCAGTTAATAAATCCATGATGAAAACGATGACAAGATTCGCTTTGATGGTTGTGGCCTCGCTGCTGTCAACCGCAATATGTGCCGGTGAGAAACTGGAGTTGAAGGATTTGACGAGTGGCGACTTCACTGCTGCCTCGGTGGGTAGTGTGCGCCCGTTGTCCGACGGGGAGCGTTATGCCCGTATGGGAGAGGGCGGCAAGAGAATTGAGGTGTGCTCGTTCAAGACGGGCAAACAGGTTGGGACGCTGTTGGACGTGAACGATGTAAAGGGTGGCGAGATAGAGCGCATAGACGGCTATCAGGTGAGTCCTGACGGTCGGTATGTGCTGGTTCAGACCCATACGAGGCGCATCTACCGCCATTCGCACACGGCAGCTTACTATATCTACCGCGTGGCAGACCATAGGCTGACTCCCCTGTCGGCAAATGGTGACCAGCAGACGCCGCTCTTCTCGCCCGACGGAGCGCGCATAGCCTTTGTGCGTGACAATAACATCTTTCTGGTAAGCAACCTGGATGCTCTCCAGGAGGTTCAGGTGACTACGGACGGCCGGCGCAACGAGGTGATTAACGGCATACCCGACTGGGTAAACGAGGAGGAGTTCGGCAACGACCGTGCCATGGTGTTCACGGCAGACGGCAGCCATGTGGTGTGGATTCGCTACGACGAGACTGCGGTGAAGCAATACTCGATGCCGCTGTTCAAAGGACTGAAACCCGAAAAGAAGGAGTTTGCCGACTATCCTGGATTCTACACCTATAAGTATCCGATAGCCGGCGAGCAGAACGCTACGGTGACGGTGTGGAGCTATGACATAGCCGCCAAGAAGACGCAACAATTGCAGGTGCCACTGGACCAGGACGGCTATATCCCCCGCGTCATCATGACCAGCGATGCACGAAAGGTGGCCGTCTATACGATGAACCGCCATCAGGACTGCCTGAGCATCTACATGGGCGATGCCGCCACGGGACAGGTGCAGAAGGTGATAGAGGAAAAGGCGGAGAAATACGTCAGGGAGGAAGCCATGAGCGGCATCCAGATAACCGACCGCCACATCCTGTTGCCCAGCGACCGTACGGGATATATGCACTTGTATCTGTACGACCTCAGCGGCAAGCTGATCCGGCAGATAGAGGACGGGGACTACGAGGTGAGCGCTGTCTATGGCTACGACGAACGCACGGGCGACACCTACTATGCATCGCACGAGAACGGTGCCACGGAACAGCAGGTGTGGGTGGCCCATAAGAACGGACGGCGCGAGTGTCTGACACGCCAGTCGGGATGGAGCATGGCACTGTTCAGCAGCAACTTCAAATACTTCATCCATACGTGGAGCGACATGAATACGCCTACCGTCTGCACGCTGTGCAACAGCAAGGGGAAGGTGCTGCAAACGCTTGTGGAGAACAGTGCCTTGACTGACCGTCTGCGTGCGTACGATCTTGGCAAGCGTGAACTGTTCTCGCTGACGACGACGGACGGTGTGGTGCTGAACGGATGGATGGTGAAGCCGGCAGATTTCGACCCTAACAGGAAATATCCCGTGGTGATGTATCAGTACGGCGGACCGGGCAACCAACAGGTGAAGAACGCATGGAATATCGGACAGGCAGGGCGCGGCGCGCTGCTGGAGCAGTATCTGTGCCAGCAAGGTTTCGTGTGCGTCTGCATAGATAATCGCGGCACGGGCGGACGCGGTGCTGCATTTGAGAAATGCACCTATCTGAAGTTGGGTCAGTTGGAGGCCCATGATCAGGTGGAAGCTGCCCTGTGGCTGGGTCGCCAAAGCTATGTTGACAAAGACCGCATTGCCATCTGGGGCTGGTCGTTCGGCGGTTTCAATACGCTGATGGCCATGTCGGAGGGCAGGGACGTGTTCCGGGCGGGTATCGCCATCGCTCCTCCTACCTCCTGGCGCTATTATGACACGGTATATACGGAGCGCTACATGCGTACTCCCCAGGAGAATGCCGGAGGGTATGACGACTGTCCTCTGTCCAGAGCTGACAAGTTGCATGGTGCTTTGTTGTTATGCCACGGAATGGCCGACGACAACGTACACTTCCGCAATACGGCAGAATATACGGAGGCTTTGGTCCAGCAAGGCAAGGACTTCCGCCAGCTGGTATATACCAACCGCAACCACAGCATCTACGGTGGCAACACGCGCAACCACCTGTATAAGCAGTGCATTGACTTCTTTATGGAAAAGGTGAAAAGTGAAAAGTGTAAGATGAAAGGTGAAAAGTGAAAGGTGTAAGATGAAAGGTGAAAGTTGAAAGGTTCAACAGGAAAAGAAAAGGCCCCTCGGTTTTGAGGAGCCTTTTTCGCTTAGTAATTCTCGGGCTTGATTTGGAAGTAAGCCTGTGGGTGGTCGCAGACAGGACATACATCGGGCGCCTTCTTGCCGATGACGATGTGTCCACAGTTGGCGCACTGCCAGATGACATCACCATCCTTTGAGAACACACGCTCCTTCTGCACATTGTCCAGCAACTTGCGGTAACGCTCCTCGTGAGCCTTCTCAATCTTGGCAACACCCTCGAACTTCTCGGCAATCTCGTCAAAGCCTTCCTCGCGGGCCTCACGGGCCATACGGGCATACATGTCCGTCCACTCGAAGTTCTCGCCACCGGCAGCAGCCTCCAGGTTAGCGGCTGTATCCTTGATGGCGCCACCTTCCAGCAGCTTGAACCACATCTTGGCGTGCTCTTTCTCGTTGGCGGCAGTCTCCTCGAAGATGGCTGCTATCTGTACGAAGCCGTCCTTCTTGGCTTTTGATGCCCAGTAGCTGTACTTGTTGCGTGCCATTGACTCGCCTGCAAAAGCTTCTTGCAGGTTCTTTTCGGTTTTTGTTCCTTTTAGTTCTTTCATTGTCGTATTTTGTTTAGTTAATAAATGGGGTTGTTGATTTTATGGGGCCTATGGGGCTAATGGGGCTTATTGGGCTAATGGGGCTTATGGGGTCCTGCTAATTTCGCCACGGATGCTGCGCCTCATCATCTCACGTACCTTTTTGGGGTCGTTGTAGTGCGACTGCAGGAACATCAGCTTGGTGACGGCGCTCTCAACGGTGGAATCGTAGCCGCTGACCACCCCAGCTTCCTGCAGATGGTAGCCCGTGTCGTAGCGCCCCATCTCGACAGCGCCCTGCATACACTGGCTGATGTTGACGATGACTTTGCCGTTGCGCGTTCCTTCTTTCAAGGCGTTGAGCAGCCACGGGTTTTGTGGCGCATTGCCTGAGCCAAAGGTGCGCATGACGATGCTTTTCAGGTTGGGCGTGTGTATGATATGCCGTATGAGGTCTTCGCGTACTCCCGGGAACAGCGAGAAGATGATGACGTTGTTGTCGAGCCTGAAATGCGGCTTCATGGGTTTTGTGAAATCGGGCTTCAGCATCAAATCGCTATGATAGATTATGTTCACGCCGGCTTCTACCAGATGAGGATAGTTGAACGACTCGAAGGCGTTGAACTCCTCGGCACTCTGCTTGGTGGTACGGTTGCCGCGCAACAGGTGTCCGCTGAAGTATATGCCCACCTCAGGCACGCGGGCATGTCCCTCTTCATCTTTGGCGGCAGCAATCTCTATCGAGGTGATGAGATTCTCCTTTCCGTCCGTGCGCAACTGACCGATGGGCAGTTGCGAGCCCGTAAAGATAACAGGCTTGGTAAGGTTCTCCAGCATATAGGAGAGGGCAGAGGCGGTGTAAGCCATCGTGTCCGTTCCGTGAAGCACCACAAAGCCGTCGTACTCATCGTAGTGGTCGGCAATGACATGCGAAAGGTCCGTCCACAGGCGGGGCGACATATCGCTGCTGTCAATGGGAGGGTTGAACTGGTAAGTAGCTATCTCCGTGTCAAACTGTTTAAGTTCGGGCACGTTGTTCAGCAGGTGCTCGAAATCGAAAGGTTCCAGCGCACCAGTCTGCGGGTTCCGGTTCATGCCGATGGTTCCGCCCGTATAGATTAGCAGTACTTTACTTTGCATGTGTGCAAAGATACGAAATAATTTTTCATATAGTGTCAACGTTTACGTTAATTTTTCTTCAAAATTTCAAGATTGTTGCCGCGATATGGATTTATTTCACTATCTTTGCATCCAATTGAACAATATCTCTAAAACAAAACAATATTATGAAACAATTCAACGACAAGAATTTTGTGCTCGACAACGAGGTAGCACAGGATCTGTATCACAATCATGCGGCAAAGATGCCAATCATTGACTATCACTGTCACCTGATTCCTGAGATGGTTGCTAACGACCATAAGTTTAAGAGCATTACCGAGCTGTGGCTGGGTGGTGACCATTACAAGTGGCGCGCCATGCGTACCAATGGTGTTGACGAGCGATTCTGCACGGGAAAGGACACTACAGACTGGGAGAAGTTTGAGAAGTGGGCAGAGACCGTTCCTTACACCCTGCGCAACCCGCTGTACCACTGGACCCACCTGGAGCTGAAGACCGCTTTCGGTATTGAGAAAATCCTGTCGCCCAAGACAGCCCGTGAGATTTTCGATGAGTGTAATGAGAAGCTGAAGCAGCCCGAGTTCTCGGCTCGTGGACTGATGAAGCATTATCACGTGGAGTGTGTCTGCACCACCGATGATCCTGTAGATGACCTGCACAATCACATTGAATATGCCAAGCATAAGGCTGCCGATGACCCCATGATGATTCCCGCCTGGCGTCCTGACAAGGCCATGAACATCGATGCTCCGGAGTTTGCTGTATATGTTGACCAGCTGGCTCATGTCAGTGGTGTTGAGATCCGCAAGTTTGCCGATATGGTGGATGCCCTGCAGAAGCGCCACGACTTCTTTACCGCCAATGGCTGTAAGTTGTCAGATCATGGAATAGAGGAGTTCTACGATGAGGACTATACCGACTCACAGATTGAGACCATCTTCGGTAAGGCATTGCGCGGACAGCAGCTCAGCAACTTGGAGATTCGTCAGTACAAGCACTGCTTCCTCACCGTGATGGCTGAAATGGATGCTGATGCCGACTGGACACAGCAGTTCCACTATGGTGCTATCCGCAACAACAATACCAAGATGTTCAACCAATTGGGCGCAGACACCGGCTTCGACTCTATTGGCGAGTTCAATACCGCTAAGGCTATGTCGAAGTTCCTGAACAAGCTGAACATGGAAGACAAGCTCACGCGTACTATATTATATACATTGAATCCTTGTGCCAACGAGGTGATTGCTACCATGCTGGGTAACTTCCAGGGTGGTGAGCCCGGCAAGATCCAGTTTGGTTCCGGCTGGTGGTTCAATGATCAGAAAGACGGTATGGAGCGTCAGATGAATGCCCTGTCAGTGCTGGGTCTGCTGAGCCGCTTCGTAGGTATGCTGACAGACAGCCGTTCTTTCCTGAGCTATCCGCGTCATGAGTATTTCCGTCGCATCCTCTGCAATATGCTGGGTAACGACGTCGAGAAGGGCCTGCTGCCCGATGACCGTGAGCTGTTGGGCAAGATGGTTGAGGACATCAGCTACAACAATGCTCGCAGATATTTCAAGTTCTATTAATAAAAAAATTGGCTATCCCCGTACAGGATAGCCATTTTTTTTGTACTTTTGCACCCGAAAAATAAATAAGCACAAAAACAATAAGGTAAAACGGTATGTGTGGAATAGTAGGATATATAGGTAAAAAAGAGGCTTTCCCCATTTTGATTAAGGGACTTCGCAGACTGGAATATCGTGGATATGATTCCGCTGGTGTAGCACTGATTAACGAAGACGGTAACCTGAACGTATATAAGTCGAAGGGAAAGGTAGATAATCTGTGTGAATATTGTAGTGACAAGAATGTGAGCGGTACGATAGGTATTGCCCATACCCGTTGGGCTACTCACGGAGAGCCCTCTTCACGTAATGCCCATCCCCACTATTCTCAAAGCCATAATCTGGCCATCATCCATAACGGCATTATTGAGAACTATGCCGATATCAAGGAGAAACTGAAAAGCAAGGGTGTGCAGTTTGTCAGCGATACCGATACCGAGGTATTGGTCCAGCTGATAGAGTACATTATGATGAAAAAGAACCTGTCGCTCTTGGAGGCTGTACAGGTAGCCCTCTATCAGGTGATTGGCGCCTATGCCATTGCTGTACTTGATAAGCGCGACCCCAACCAGATTGTAGCAGCCCGCAAGCAGAGTCCTCTGGTGGTAGGTATCGGTGATGATGAGTTCTTTCTGGGCAGTGATGCCAGTCCTATCGTAGAATATACCGACAAGGTGGTCTATCTGGAGGATGGAAATATCGCCCTGATTCGTCGCGGTGAGGATATCCATGTGATGAGCATTTTGGGTGAAGAGCAGGAACTGAAGGTAAAGACCGTAGATATAGACCTGGGCCAGATAGAGAAGGGCGGTTACGACCACTTCATGCTGAAGGAAATCTTCGAGCAGCCGGAGTGCCTGACCAACTGTATGCGCGGTCGTGTGAATTTAGAGGCCAATCATGTTACGCTGTCTGCATTGATTGACTTCCGTCGTCAGATGCTGGAAGCCAAGCGCGTAGTCATCGTGGCCTGCGGAACCTCCTGGCATGCAGGGCTGATAGGCAAGCAACTGATAGAGACCTATTGCCGCGTGCCTGTTGAGGTAGAGTATGCTTCCGAGTTCAGATACCGTAATCCTGTGGTTGGCAAGGGTGATGTGGTCTTAGCCATTTCGCAGAGTGGTGAGACGGCAGATACATTGGCTGCCGTGCAGTTGGCAAAAGAGCGCGGCGCTTTTATCTATGGTGTCTGCAATGCCATAGGCAGCAGCATACCCCGTAATACCGATACAGGTACTTACATCCATGTGGGTCCTGAGATTGGTGTGGCTTCCACGAAGGCCTTTACCGGTCAGGTGACAGTGCTCACCATGATTGCGCTGGCAATGGGTGAGGCAAAGGGTACTATCGAACGCGATGAATACCTGAAGATAGTCAAGGGCCTCAGTGAAATACCAGATAAGATTCGTGAGGTGCTGAAAACCAATGAGAAAGTGAAGGATTTGGCACGTACCTTTACCTATGCCCACAATTTCCTATATTTGGGTCGTGGTTTCTCCTATCCTGTTGCCTTGGAAGGTGCCTTGAAGCTGAAGGAGATATCCTATATCCATGCAGAAGGATACCCTGCTGCAGAGATGAAGCACGGTCCTATTGCGCTGATTGACTCAGACATGCCCGTTGTTGTCATTGCAACCCATAATGCCATGTACGAAAAGGTGCTGAGTAATATTCAGGAGATAAAAGCCCGTCAGGGTAGGGTGATAGCCCTGGTTTCGAAGGGTGACACCACCATCTCGAAGATAGCCGATGAGACTATAGAGTTGCCAGATGTCCTGGAGTGTCTGGAACCACTGGTGGCCACCATTCCCCTGCAACTGCTGGCCTATCACGTTGCTGTCTGCAAGGGTAAGAATGTTGACCAACCCAGAAACTTGGCAAAGAGCGTTACTGTAGAATGATATGAAGGGCGAATCGTCAATGACGGTTCGCCCCTTTTTTAAACTTGATAATGGAAGAACTGAAACATGAGTGTGGTGTGGCGATGATTCGCCTGTTGAAGCCACTGGAGTATTACGAGCAGAAGTACGGCACTTGGGCCTACGGACTGAATAAGCTCTATCTGATGATGGAGAAGCAGCACAACCGAGGTCAGGAGGGTGCAGGCATAGCCAGTGTGCAGTTGGACACGAAGCCTGGCAGTGAGTATATGTTCCGCGAGAGAGCAGAAGGCAAGGATGCCATCACGGAGATTTTCTCAAAAGTCAATCGCGATTTTGCCGGTCAGCTGTATATGGGTCACTTGCGCTATTCCACCACGGGCAAGAGCGGTCTGACCTATGTGCATCCCTTCCTGCGCCGAAACAACTGGAAGGCGAAGAATCTCTGTCTGTGTGGTAACTTCAATATGACCAACATCGACGAGGTCTTTCAGAAGATTACCGCCCAAGGACAACATCCCCGTATCTATAGCGACTCCTATATCATGCTGGAGTGGATGGGACACCGTCTGGACCGTGAGGTGGAGCGCAACTTCATAGAAGCCCAACAAAAGGGACTGACAGGATGTGACATTACTGACTATATTGACAGTCATGTAGAGATGGGTAATGTGCTGCGTACCACGATGCCCGATTTTGATGGCGGCTACGTGGTCTGCGGACTGACCGGCTCTGGTGAGATGTTCTCCATGCGCGACCCCTGGGGCATCCGTCCTGCGTTCTATTATCAGGATGATGAAGTAGTAGCCTTGGCCTCTGAGCGCCCCGTGTTACAAACTACTTTCAATCTGAATGCAAGCGATGTACAGGAACTGGCTCCTGGGCAGGCACTGATAGTCAACAATCGCGGCGAATCCAGTCTGGAACAGATTATACCCCAACGAGGCTATTCCCCATGTTCTTTCGAGCGTATTTATTTCAGTCGCGGCAATGACAGCGAAATCTATCAGGAACGTAAGAAACTGGGTGAGCAACTGACCACCTCCATCCTCAAGGCTGTTGACTATGATGTTGACCACACTGTATTCTCCTTCATCCCCAATACGGCGGAGGTGGCTTACTACGGTATGTTGGGTGGATTCAAACGATATCTGAACGATCGTAAGATAGAGCGCATAGAACGTTTAGGACGTATCCCCACGCGCGAAGAGCTGGAGACTATTCTGAACGACTATGTGCGCTCAGAGAAGGCGGCATGGAAAGACATCAAGCTGCGCACCTTTATCACCGAGGGCAACCAGCGCAACGACCTGGCCTCCCACGTCTATGACATCACTTATGACGTATTGGAGAAGAAGGTAGATAATCTGGTGGTCATTGACGACTCCATTGTTCGTGGAACAACGCTGAAGGAGAGTATCATCAAGATACTGGACCGCCTGCATCCCAAGAAAATCGTGTTGGTGTCCAGTGCTCCACAGATACGTTATCCCGACTATTACGGTATCGACATGGCCCGTCTGGAAGAATTTATTGCCTTCCGTGCCTGTATCGAGTTGTTAAAGGAACGGGGCATGCATCATCTGATAGAAGACGTCTATCGTCAGTGCAAGAAGGGAGGCTTGGAAACCTTCGTCAAGCAGCTATATAAACCCTTTTCCGTTGAGGAGCTGAATGCCAAAATGGTAGAGATGCTGCGTCCAGAAGGTGTTGACACTCCCATAGAACTAGTCTTCCAATCAATAGAAGGACTTCACACCGCCTGTCCTCATCATCCTGGTGACTGGTATTTCACGGGCGACTATCCCACACCTGGCGGCATACGGTTGTGCAACCAGGCATTTGTGAACTATATTGAAAAGGTGTATAATCAGGAAACAAAATTCTAGAAGATAACAATGAAAGAAGTAACACTCGTCTTAGATGACGGAACGCAGTTTCACGGACAATCATTCGGCTATGAGAAAAACGTAGCCGGTGAAGTGGTGTTTAACACTGCCATGATGGGATATCCGGAGTCGCTTACCGACCCAAGCTATGCCGGACAGATGCTGGTAACCACTTTCCCCTTGGTAGGTAACTATGGTGTGCCGATGTTCAGTATTGAGAAGAATGGCCTGCCTACTTTTATGGAAAGCGACCGCATTTATGCCACCGCACTTATTGTGAGCGATTACAGTGAGCAGTATAGTCACTGGAATGCCCACGAAAGCCTTAGCGAATGGCTTAAACGTGAGCAGGTGCCCGGCGTGACAGGTATTGATACCCGCCAGCTGACCAAGGTACTCAGGGAGCATGGTGTGATGATGGGAAAGTTGCTATTCGGGGATAAATCCGATGAGTCCGATGGGGCTTATGAGTCCAATGAGTCTTATAAGAATCAGGAGGACTATGGTTCTGTGAACTGGGTGGAGCGTGTCTCGTGCAAGGACGTTATCCGCTATAACGAGGGAGCAGGTAAGAAGGTGGTTCTGGTGGATTGTGGTGTGAAGGCCAATATTATCCGCTGTCTTATCAATCGGGGTGTTGAAGTGGTTCGTGTTCCATGGAACTATGATTATACCGGAATGCAGTTCGACGGTCTGTTTCTGGCTAATGGTCCTGGCGACCCAGATAAGTGTGTCGATGCTGTGGATATTCTGAAGAAGCAACTCTCTGCCAGTCGTAAGCCCGTTTGTGGCATCTGTATGGGTAACCAGTTGTTGGCGAAGGCTGCGGGTGCTACTATCTATAAGCTGAAATACGGTCATCGCAGTCATAACCAGCCTGTTCGCGAGGTGGGTACCAACCGCTGCTACGTTACCTCTCAGAATCACGGCTATGCTGTTGATGCTTCAACGCTCGGCAAGGAGTGGCGCGAGTTGTTTGTCAATATGAACGATGGTTCCAACGAAGGCATCCGCCATCAGACGAACCCTTGGTTCTCCAGCCAATTCCATCCAGAGGCCTGTTCAGGTCCTGTTGATACAGAATTTATGTTTGACCGTTTTATAGAAGCTTTATAAGTGATGAAATACGATAATATCAAGAAAGTGTTGCTCTTAGGAAGTGGCGCACTGAAAATCGGTGAGGCAGGCGAGTTCGACTATTCCGGTAGCCAGGCCTTGAAAGCCTTGCGTGAAGAAGGTATCAAGACGGTGCTCATCAATCCGAATATTGCCACCGTGCAAACGTCAGAGGGTGTTGCCGACGAGGTATATTTCCTGCCTGTACAGCCCTATTTTGTCGAACAAGTTATCCAGAAGGAACGCCCTGACGGTATCCTGTTGGCTTTCGGTGGTCAGACCGCACTGAACTGTGGCGTGGAACTTTACAAGAGTGGTGTGCTGGAGAAGTATGGCGTGCGTGTGCTGGGTACTCCTGTGCAGGCCATTATTGACACCGAGGACCGTGAACTGTTCGTTAAGAAGCTCGACGAGATAGATGTGAAGACCATCAAGAGCGAGGCTTGCGAGAACATCCAGCAGGCCCGTCAGGCAGCCATGTCACTGGGCTATCCGGTCATTCTTCGTGCCGCCTATGCCTTGGGCGGACTGGGTTCCGGTTTTTGTGATAACGAAGAGGAACTTGACAAGTTAGCAGAGAAAGCCTTTGCCTTCTCGCCGCAGGTACTGGTGGAGAAAAGTCTGAAAGGCTGGAAGGAGATAGAGTATGAGGTGGTACGCGACCGTTTTGACAACTGTATCACCGTCTGCAATATGGAAAATTTCGACCCTCTGGGCATCCATACCGGCGAGAGCATCGTAATAGCTCCCTCGCAGACCCTGACCAACTCAGAATATCATAAGCTGCGTGCCCTTGCCATCAAGATTATCCGTCACATCGGTATCGTGGGCGAGTGTAATGTGCAGTATGCCTTCGACCCTCAGTCTGAGGACTATCGTGTCATTGAGGTCAACGCCCGCCTTTCGCGCTCTTCCGCCCTGGCTTCTAAAGCCACAGGTTATCCCTTGGCCTTCGTTGCTGCCAAACTAGGCTTGGGCTATGGACTTTTCGAATTGAAGAATTCCGTTACCAAGACTACCAGTGCCTTTTTCGAGCCAGCCCTCGACTATGTGGTCTGTAAGATACCACGTTGGGACCTCTCCAAGTTCCACGGTGTCGATAAGGAACTGGGTTCTAGCATGAAGAGTGTGGGCGAGGTGATGGCCATTGGCCGTAACTTCGAGGAAGCCATTCAGAAAGGCCTGCGCATGATAGGGCAGGGGATGCACGGCTTTGTGGAGAACAAGGAGCTGAAGATTCCCGATATCGATGCTGCCTTGCGTGAGCCTACTGACAAGCGTGTGTTTGTTATTTCCAAGGCCATGCACCTGCCTCAGTACGACATCGACCGTATCCATGAGTTGACCAAGATTGACAAGTGGTTCCTCTATAAGTTAAAGCACATCATTGATATCGATGAGCAGTTGAAGAAGCAGCATATCAATACCCTCGACCAGGAATTGCTCCGCCAGGCCAAAATCTATGGCTTTACCGATTTCCAGATAGCCCGTGCCATCGGATTGGAACAGGAGTTTGATACCATGCACAAGGCCGTCCTCGTGGTTCGCAATCGTCGCAAGCAGTTAGGCATTGTTCCTGTGGTGAAGCAGATTGATACGCTCGCAGCCGAATATCCTGCCCAGACCAACTACCTGTATGTCACCTATTCAGGCGAGAAGGGCGATATCCAGTATGAGAACGACCATCGTAGCATCATCGTGCTGGGCTCAGGAGCCTATCGCATTGGAAGCAGTGTCGAGTTCGACTGGTGCGGCGTGCAGGCGCTGAACACCATTCGTAAGGAAGGGTGGCGCTCTATCATGATCAACTACAACCCGGAAACCGTTTCTACGGACTATGACATGTGCGACCGCCTCTATTTCGACGAGCTGACCTTCGAGCGTGTGCTCGACATCATAGATATGGAAATGCCCTATGGCGTTATTGTTTCCACGGGTGGTCAGATACCTAACAACCTCGCCGTCTATCTTGATGAGGCCGGTGTGCGCATTCTGGGCACGCAAGCCAGCGATATCGACGGTGCAGAAGACCGTGCCAAGTTCTCGCAGATGCTGAACGAACTGGGTGTCAACCAGCCCGAGTGGCGTGCGCTGACCTCAATGCAGGACATTGACGAGTTTGTGGAGCGTGTCGGTTTCCCCGTGCTGGTACGTCCCTCTTATGTGCTCTCGGGTGCTGCCATGAATGTTTGCTCCAACAAGGACGAATTGGAGAAGTTCCTGCAGCTGGCTGCTAATGTCTCAGAAGACCATCCCGTGGTGGTTTCCAAGTTCATAGAACATGCCAAGGAAATTGAGATGGATGCTGTTGCCAAGGATGGTGAGATACTGGCTTATGCCATTTCTGAACATATAGAGTTTGCTGGCGTCCACTCTGGCGATGCCACCATCCAGTTCCCGCCCCAGAAATTGTATGTCGAGACGGTACGACGCATCAAACGCATCTCACGCCAGATAGCTAAGGCACTGCATATCAACGGTCCCTTCAATATTCAATATATGGCGCGCGAGAATGATATCCTGGTCATTGAGTGTAACCTGCGAGCCTCGCGCTCCTTCCCCTTCGTTTCGAAGGTACTCAAGCTGAACCTCATCGAACTGGCTACCAAAGTTATGCTGGGATTGCCCGTTGAGAAACCTGCCAAGAACCTTTTCGATCTCGACTATGTGGGCATCAAGGCCTCACAGTTCTCTTTCAACCGTCTGCAGAAGGCCGATCCTGTGCTGGGCGTTGATATGGCCTCTACCGGTGAGGTAGGTTGCATAGGCGACAATACCAACACGGCCCTGCTGAAGGCTATGCTCTCTGTGGGCCATCGCATTCCCAAGAAGACGGTATTGCTCTCTACGGGTAGTGCCAAGCAGAAGGCCGAGATGTTGGATGCAGCACGTATGCTGATAGAACACGGCTATGAGCTTTATGCAACAGGTGGTACCTCTAAATACCTGACAGACAATGGTGTGCAGAACACGTTAGTGCACTGGCCTTCTGACGAGGGACAGCCTCAGGCTTTGGATTTGCTGCACCAGCACAAGATAGATATGGTGGTGAATATTCCGAAGAATCTGACCTCTCACGAACTCACCAACGGTTATAAAATCCGTCGTGCCGCCATTGATTTGAACGTACCTCTTATCACTAATGCGCGACTGGCTTCTGCCTTCATTCAGGCTTTCTGTACGGTGGGTATTGAAGGCATTGGCATCAAGGCATGGAGCGAGTATAAGTAAAAAGTTCGGCAAATATTTGGCGATTCGCCAGATATTTGCTACTTTTGCATTCAGTAATAAACTAAAAGCCGAAAAAATCGAATGGAGCTAAATGAAAGTTTTGAATCAAAAATAAATCGAAGCGACTATAAAATCCTGATTGTGGATGATGTTGTCAGCAATGTTTTGTTACTCAAGATATTGTTGACAAACGAGAAATTTCAGGTGTGCACGGCTAATAATGGTAAAGCATGTATCGAGGTGGCTAAGAAGGATAAGCCAGACCTTATCCTGTTGGATGTCATGATGCCTGAGTTGAACGGTTTTGATACAGCAGTTATTCTGAAAGGCGATCCTGAAACGCAAGATATTCCCATCATTTTCCTCACTGCTCTGAACAATCCTTCCGATTTGGTAAAGGGTTTCCAAAGTGGTGGTAATGATTTCCTGACAAAGCCCTTCAACAAGGAAGAGCTGGTGATGCGTGTTATGCACCAGATACAGTTGGTTGCTGCCAAGCGAATTATTGAGCGACAGAATGAAGAGTTGCGCCGTACTATCAGCAACCGTGACAAGATGTACTCCGTCATAGCCCATGACCTTCGCTCGCCAATGGCTTCCATCCGTATGGTATTGAATCTGGCAGTCAATGTGGTATCTCCCGAGACTGTGGGACCTGAGATTTTCGAGCTCCTTGACAAGGCGAACCGTGAGTCAGAGGAAACGCATGACCTGTTGGACAACCTGCTGAAGTGGACGAAGAGCCAGACGGGTCGTCTGAATGTCGTCTATCAGGATTTTGACCTTGATGAGGTTGTTCCTGGTGTGGTGGACATCTTCATGATGATAGCCGAGATGAAGAAGATAGACTTGAAGTATCTGCCTTCTGATGAGAAAATAACGGTTCATGCCGACAACGATATGGTAAAGACCATCCTCCGCAACCTTATTTCCAATGCCATCAAGTTTACGCCAGAGGGCAAGGGCATTGAGGTGTTCTACAAGAGAGATGGTGACTTTGTCCGTATCTGCGTTCGCGACCACGGTGTGGGAATTGCTGCCGACCGTGTAAGCACAATCTTCCATAAGGGTGAAACGACCTATGGTACTGGCGGTGAAGAAGGGTCAGGTCTTGGACTTCAGCTTTGTCAGGATTTTGCCCGCAAGAATGGGGGAGATGCTTATGTAGAGTCCGTGGAGGGCGAAGGCTCCATCTTCAGCTTTACGATACCGCTGAAGAAATGAGTAATGAGAAATGAGTAATGAGAAATGGGCTGCGCATCCGATTGTCTGGGGATTGCGGCAGCCCATTTCTCATTTTGTTTTATTCAGACTTGAATAAATCTTTTATGCCTCCGATACTTCCCAACAAGTTGGTGGCTTCGTAAGGCAGATAAACCGTCTTTGTCTTGTCGCCCGAAGCCAGTTCCTGCATCATCTGGATGTATTTCTGTGCTAGCAGGTAGTTGGCCGGATTGGTCGATTTGCCTACAGCCTCCGTAATCAGTTCGATAGCCTTGGCTTCAGCTTCTGCCTTGCGGATGCGTGCCTGTGCCTCACCTTCAGCGTGTAGGATGGCTTGTTGCTTCTGGGCATCAGCACGGTTGATGATGGCAGTCTTCTCACCTTCTGATGCCAGGATCTCAGCTGCTTTCTCACCCTCAGAGGTCAGAATCTGTGCACGCTTGTTACGTTCGGCCTGCATCTGTTTCTCCATTGCGTTCAGTACCGTTGCAGGAGGCACGATATCCTGTAACTCAACGCGATTTACCTTCACACCCCATTTGTCGGTGGCATCGTCCAGTACGGCGCGCAACTTGGTGTTGATGGTGTCGCGCGATGTCAGCGTCTCGTCCAGTTCCAGTTCACCGATGATGTTACGCAGCGTGGTCTGTGTCAGCTTCTCGATAGCATTGGGCAGATTGGAAATCTCATACACCGCCTTGAATGGATCAACAATCTGGAAGTACAGCAGGGCATTGATCTCCATCTGGATGTTATCCTTTGTAATAACATTCTGTGAGGGGAAGTCGTAAACCTGCTCACGGAGGTCAATCGAGTTGGAGTAAGCATAGCGTCCACGGTTCAGAACGACAATCTCCTTGGCGCGGTCGATGAAGGGGATGATGATGTTAATACCCGGGTTCAGTGTGGCGTAGTAACGTCCCAAACGCTCAATAATACGGGTTTCAGACTGTGGGATAATCACCAATGCCATTTTGGCGAAGATAACCACCAGTACGATGATGGCAATTAATACATAACTCATAATGTCCATAATTTTTTTTGTTTATTGTTTAACGTTTATTGTTTATTGTTTCTTGTTACAACGTTTCCACCGTAATGATGGTGCTTTTACGTCCGATGACGCGCACGGAAGTACCTTCGGGAATATCCGTCTGGCTGACGGCTTTCCACAGGTCTCCGTCTATCTGTACGTATCCGCTGTTGCCAGCCTTGATAGCTTCTGTCACACGACCTGTGCGGCCTAACAGGGCATCGGCATTGCTTGCCTTGTTGGGGGCGTTCTTATGCAACCACCGCAGGGCCACAGGGCGCACGAAGATGACACTTAGCAGCGAGAAAATGGCAAAGATGAACAGTTGCCAGTAGATGTTGATTCCCAGTGCTGCACCAATCAGTGCGAACACACCTCCGATGGAGAAGCAGATGATGAAGAAATCACCTGACGAAAGCTCCAGAATCAGGCAGACGATGGCTATGATGGCCCATACCTGCCACATGTTTTCTAAAAAGTACTCAATCATATGCTTTAATCTTTAATGTTTAATATTTAATCTACTTCTAAGCGAAGCGCATTTAATGTTTAATATTTAATCTTTAATGTATCAAATCGATAGGATAAAGTCGTCCCAGTCTTTAGTGCTCCCTTTCTTGCCGAACACCTTTTGGTAAAGGCGGCTGCGTGTGGTAGCTATGCTTTCCTTCGAGTGAGCAGTCAGCGTGGCGATGTCCTTGGGCTGTAGGCGAATCTTGATGAGCAGACTGACGTGTAAATCCTGTTCGCTCATACGGTAAAGGCTGTATAGCTTATCGGTAAATCCCGCATAGGTTGTGTCAACCGCCTTGGTCAGTTCTGTCCAGTCGCTCTCCGTCATGCTGCGCCCCTCGTTCAGGTACTGTTTGATGCGAAGGTAGATGGGCGAGCTCATCAGCGTACTCTTGTCTGAGGTCCGTTGCTCCATCACTGCCATTTTCTGCAGGGCGTGGATGTTATCCAGTCGGCTTTGCAGCAACTGAATCTTCCTGCGGTTATTTTGTATCACTAATATAAATAAGGTGACATAGAACACCGTACAGATCATCAGCAGGAACAGTTCGCGGTCAGTCAGGATAGTTGTCATATTCTTTTTCTCGTTTTCGTTGATGCAAAATTATGAAAAAATCGCAAACCCACCAAGAAAAAAGGTTTGCAAAAGTTCTCAGAGGGTCATTTGCACACTTTTGCAAAGAAATTATGCCATAGTTTGCAAAAAAATCACTACCTTTGCATGCAATTTATAAGGAAAGATATGAGAAGACGGCTTTTCGGCCTTTTGGTGGTCCTTCTGGTGACAGCTAGCGTGTCGGTAAGTGCTCAGACAAGCCTTGCCGGCCGTACCTATCATCATCCCAATGTCTTAGCTGGCATGATGAACGAGGCGACTAAGGATGTGGACAAGAAAGTAGCCGAGGCCCGTGGTAAGTTTATTGCCAAGGCCGAGAAAAAGAAAGGCCGCAAACTGACTGATGAGGAAGTCGCAAAGCTGGATGCTGAAATTAAGAAGAAGCTGGCCGACATGGAGATTCTGAAGAAAGGCATGAAGATGGCGATTACTGTCGAGTTCAAGGACGATAAGAATGTCGTGCTAAAGCAAGATACGAAAGTCAGTGACGATGCCTTGAAAGTTGCCGGTTACGGCTGGCTGAAGCGCAAGGCCATGAAGGCTGCTCTGGCTGTGGCTCCCTCATCGCAGAAAGGCACCTATATCGTCAAGGACAACATGGTTATCATGGCCGATAAGGACAACGAGAAGGATACCATGTTCATCAGCCAGGACGGCAAGTATCTCACCGGCCAGCTGGAAAAAGGAAAGCCTTTCAAACTGACAAGAGTAAAATAATATAATATAACGAAAAATGGGAAAAATTATACTGACAGGTGACCGTCCTACGGGCAAGCTCCACTTGGGACATTATATCGGTTCACTGCGTCGTCGCGTAGAGTTACAGAACGCAGGCGACTATGACAAGATGTTCGTATTCATGGCCGATGTGCAGGCTTTGACTGATAATGCCGACAATCCGGAGAAGATTCGCCAGAGCATCGTCAACGTAGCCCTCGACTATCTGGCTGCCGGCCTCGACCCCGAGAAGTGCGTGCTGTTCATCCAGAGCCAGATTCCTGAGTTGGCTGAGTTGACCACCTATCTTATGAACCTCGTCTCCGTTTCGCGTGTACAGCGCAATCCTACGGTGAAGACAGAGGTTAAGATGCGTGGCTTCGAGGGCGAGAGCATCCCCTTGGGTTTCTTCTGCTACCCGGTGTCACAGGCTGCCGACATCACCCTGTTCAAGGCAACCACCGTACCTGCCGGCGAGGACCAGGAGCCTATGCTTGAAGTGACGCGCGAACTGGTGCGCCGCTTCAACCAGATTTATGCTCCCGTGTTGGTCGAGCCCAATATCATGCTGCCTGAGAATGCCACAGCGCGTCGTCTGCCTGGCACCGATGGCAAGGAGAAGATGTCCAAGTCGCTGGGCAACTGCATCTATCTCTCTGATGACGCGGATACCGTATGGCAGAAGGTACGGTCGATGTACACCGACCCCACCCACATCAATCTGAACGACCCTGGTCATGTGGAGGGCAACGCCGTGTTCACCTATCTCGATGCCTTCTCGCGTCCAGAGCACTTTGCACAGTACTGGCCTGAATACCAGAATCTGGACGAGCTGAAAGACCACTACCGTCGTGGTGGCTTGGGCGATATGAAGTGCAAGAAGTTCCTCAACCAGATACTCAACGAGTTCCTGGAGCCCATGCGTCAGCGTCGCCATGAGTTCGAGCAGGACATTCCCGAGATCTACAACATCCTGCGCCGAGGCACCGAGAAGGCCCGTGAGACCGCTGCACAGACCATGAGTGAGGTGCGCCAGGCTATGAAAATCAACTATTTCGACGACGAAGAGCTGATTCGCTCGCAGGCTGAGGCCTTCCGCCAGAAGTAACCCGCGAATCGTTAAATACTCCAAGGGGATTGCGTCTGTCTAGATGTGGTCCCTTTTCTTTTTTCGTAGCATGCCCATCCCTCCTTGTCTCCTCTTGATTTTAATTCGTTGCTTGCCTCTCGGTTTGCTTAGTCCCTTCTCAGGTTCTCGTGTTTGTCATTTTTTTTTATTGTTGTTTATCGTTTATAGTTTATTGTTTATTGGCTATTGTTTATTATTTTTTTTACGCTCTGGGCAGGCAGAAAATTTTGTCAGGCCTGAAAACAAATTTTTGGTGCCCTGCGCTCAAAATCCATCGTTCCTATTGACAATGCAAAGGTACGAAATTTTCAAAGGTCTTGCAAATAAAATCCCGAAAAAACATACTTTTTGAAGCCTAATTTTCGCCTTTAAAATGCAAATAAATCATTCGGTCTTTTAGGGAAACAGCAAAAAGTTATTTGTTATTTGTTACTTTGTTACTTTTTGCTGTTTTCAATTTGCGCAAAGAGTGGACTAATGATTTTATATATATTATAATATATATAAAATTAATAAGATATATATTATATAATTATATATAATGATTTCCTATTCTCCTTTCTTCCCCCTCCATTTTTCCTCTGTCCGGGAACAAAAAAAATGGGAAAAAATAACAAAGTAACAAATAACAAAGTAACAAAATCGCAATCTGCGTGGGAGAAAGTTACAGGGCTGAAATTTCAGCTCTGTGTAGCATTTTCACATTATATCACAATCAGGGGGACAGAGACTTTGATTCACGCTAAGGAGTTGTATCAGTTGACCTGTCCCTCGTGATTTCTTTAAATATATTAACAATTAATTCTTTACATTTCCTGTTTTTACCCTATTTCTCGACGCAGAAAAAAATTTTTGCTTAACGTCCAAACGTCCACGTCCAAATGTCCATTTCCCCATGCTTGTTGATATCCATAGTTTCAATAGCTTTTGTTGGTGCAAATATAATGATTTTCTTCAAAAAAACATCATAAAGGAGAAAATAAAATACGAAACGTTATTTTGTTATTTGTTACTTTGTTACTTTTTGCTGTTTTTTTGACCAAAATCTTGCTATAATTCGAAAAACTTTGTATCTTTGCATTCAAGTACTGCCGATGGCTGTCGCTCGAGCTATGCTCGCTTACCGCTCGATCATGTCGCTTCGCTCGTCGAAGAACTGAAAGGACGCAAGAAAACAGCCTCAGGACTCTGAGCGCAGGGTGGCGGTATGATTTTTGTGGGTAAATAATAGCATCAGCTATTTATTCAGAGTATCGTGAAACCTCGGAAATTTCAACGATGAAATGCTTTGGGTAAGTCAGCCGGTGCCCGTGCGTATAGCGCGGGCATGACTTATATCTTAGCATTTCAGGTACATCCGAGGACCTCACGATACGAGAGAAGAGCCATGACTCGCGCTTCTTTTGTGTCCTGAGGTCTCTTGGTGTTTACCTGTAAGCAAGCCTGAAGATATAGTCTGTATGCTCCTAAAACAATACGGATGGAGCTGATTAACAACATTGGTAAGACGCTGCGTGATGACTTGATGCAGCAAATAAAAGCAGGGAGCCGACTGTCTATAGCGGCCTCTTGTTTCTCCATCTATGCCTTTCAGGAACTGAAGGAAGTGCTCAAAGACATCAAGGAACTGCGTTTCATCTTTACCTCACCCACTTTTACTACTGACAAGACGCCCAAACAGCAACGTGAATTCTATATTCCTCGCTTAGATAGAGAACGTACACTCTATGGCTCGGAGTTTGAAGTGAAACTGCGCAACGAACTCACACAGAAAGCCATAGCCCGTGAGTGTGCAGAGTGGATTAGGCAGAAGGTTTGCTTCAAATCGAATCGTACCAACGAGCAGATGAATGGGCTTATTAACTTGGATGAAGTAAGTTATTATCCTATTAATGGTTTTACAACCGTCGAACTTGGCTGTGAGAAAGGCAATAATGCCTATACAATGATAAACAAGTTTGAGGCTCCGACATCACAAGGTTTTATCGACCTGTTCAATCAGCTATGGAATGACAGCGGTCGCCTGCAGGTGGTAACCGAAGAGGTGATAGACAGCATCAGCAATGCCTATAGGGAGAATGCGCCAGAGTTTTTGTATTTTGTGGCGCTCTATAACATCTTCAACGAGTTTTTGGAGGACATCAGCGAGGACGAACTACCTAAGGAGGCAACAGGTTTCAAGAACTCTGCCATCTGGAACAAACTCTACAACTTCCAGCGTGATGCAGCCTTGGCAATCATCAATAAGCTGGAGAAATATAATGGTTGTATTCTAGCTGATAGTGTAGGTTTGGGTAAAACATTTACTGCGCTCAGCGTTATCAAGTATTTTGAGAGTCGCAACCGCACCGTATTAGTGCTTTGCCCCAAGAAGTTGTATGAGAACTGGAACACCTATCGCCAGAACTACGTCAACAACCCGTTGGCGAAAGACCGCTTGAATTACGACGTGCTCTATCATACTGACCTCAGTCGTGAAAGCGGCTATAGCAACGACCTTGACTTGGAACGGGTGAATTGGGGAAACTACGACTTGGTGGTGATTGATGAGAGCCATAACTTCCGCAATGGCGGCAAGGTAAGCACCGATGAGAATGGTGAGAACCCTCGTGAAAATCGCTACCTGCGACTGATGAACAAGGTGATCCGTGCGGGTGTAAAGACCAAAGTACTGATGCTTTCGGCTACACCCGTCAACAATCGTTTCAACGATTTGAAGAACCAATTGCAGTTGGCTTACGAGGGAAAGGCTGATGCCTTCAACGAGTTGTTACCCACCGAGCGTGGTATTGACGATGTTTTCCGCCAAGCACAAGCTGCCTATAATATTTGGTCAAACTTCTCACCCGAAGAGCGCACAACAGAGCGCCTGCTGAGAATGCTCAGTTTCGATTTCTTTAAACTCTTGGATGCAGTAACCATTGCTCGTAGTCGCAAGCATATCCAACAGTATTATGACACAACAGACATTGGTACTTTCCCTGAGCGTTTGAAGCCCATCTCTCGTCAGCCACATTTGACAGACCTTGATACGGCTATCAACTATAATGAGATATTCGAGCAGTTGCAATCGCTTCGTTTGGCCATCTATGCACCTTCTGCATTTATTTTGGATAGTCAGCTCTATAAATATAAAGAGGAGGAAAGCACCACAGGTCACCGCCTGAGTATCGAGGAGCGCGAGCAGGGCATTCAACGACTGATGAACATCCAGTTGCTAAAACGCCTGGAGTCGAGTGTCAACTCGTTCCGTTTGACTTTGGAGCGTATTCGCGACTATATGCAGGAAACGCTCGATGCCATAAAGCGTTATCAAAGTGGAGACAAACGTGTTTTGGTTGATGACTACGAGGATGTAGATGGTGACGAGGATGAGCAGGACTTCATGATTGGTAAGAAGAAAAACCGTATTCTCTTGGAGGATATGGACTACATCTCATGGCAACGTGAAATCAAGGGGGACTTGGAAATCATCCGTTTGCTCCTCACCATGCTGGAGAGTATCACGCCTGAGCATGATAGCAAACTGCAGCAACTCGTTGCTGACTTGCAGCATAAGTTTGCCCATCCAATAAACGGCGACAATAAGAAGGTTCTCATCTTCACCGCCTTCTCTGATACCGCTCTCTATCTTTACGATTGCTTGGCAGACAAAATCAAAGCGAAGTATGGCTTGAATGTGGCGCTGGTTACAGGTGATGTTGAAGCTCGAAGCACGCTCAAACTGAAAGAAAAACTCGATTTCAATAAAGTGCTCACCCTCTTTTCTCCCATTTCAAAAGAAGCAGCTACGCTTTATCCGCATCTTTTCTCCTCCCCTATGGGGGGATGTCGGGAGGGGTCTTCTATCGATGTGCTGATAGCCACCGACTGTATCAGCGAAGGTCAGAATCTGCAGGATTGCGACTACTTGATCAATTACGACATCCATTGGAACCCCGTTCGCATCATCCAGCGTTTCGGACGTATCGACCGTATCGGATCGAAGAATGCTCAGATACAGTTGGTGAACTACTGGCCAGACATGACGCTCGATGAATATATCAATCTGAAGGGCAGGGTAGAGAGTCGTATGAAAGCCACAGTGCTTACTGCTACAGGTGATGACAACCTGTTGTCGCCTGAGGAGAAAGATGACCTGGAGTATCGCAAACAACAGCTGGAGCGGCTGAAAGAAGATGTGGTTGATTTGGAAGAGATGAACTCTGGTGTCAGCATTATGGATTTAGGACTCAATGAGTTCCGTCTTGACCTGTTAGAGTATATGCAGACCAACCATGATGTAGAGCATACGCCCTTTGGCCTGCATGCAGTAGTGCGAGGTAATGCTCAAACGCCAGCAGGCACTATCTTTGTACTGAAGAATCGTACGGCTGGCGTCAACATCGACCATAAGAATCAGTTGCATCCCTTCTACATGGTATATATCCGTGATGATGGCGAGGTGCAGGTAGATCATCTGCATCCCAAGGAACTGTTAGACAAGATGCGACTTATCTGCAAACAGGTTTCAAAACCTGATGTAGAACTCTGTCATGAGTTCAACAAGGAAACGCGTGATGGTTTGCGTATGGGTAAGTATTCCGACTTGCTCAGCAAGGCCATCAATTCTATCATATCCGTCAAGGAAGAATCAGATGTTGATAGTTTCTTGGAGGGCTTTGTAGGTGAATTGTTTGAGGAACACTATGTGGGCCTCGACGATTTTGAATTAATCTGCTTCTTAGTCATCAAGAATTTTCCGGTTGAGCAAGAGCAGAACCATGCTCGCATGAGTTCTGCCGAGCATAAGGAAAATCAACGTAGTTAATTAGAGAATTAGAGAATTATGTACGGATTGCCACAAGCCACTGTCCTCAATAGACCGCTTTATAAGAAAGCTATTTTTGAGAAGTTCAATCTCAAAACGGCAGAGCGTGACCGTTTCGATGTAGATGTCAGTCGTATGGCTATCGTTGCCTACCTTTCTCCAGCGAAGATACCAGCACTACATCCAGGGCAGGAGGTGAAGGAGTTTTATGTATTGCAAGTACAGCTCAAGCAAAGGGACTATGACACGAAGAACATCCTTCTGCTTCAGAAACTTATCCCTCAAAAGATAGTCTTTGCCTTAGAATATGACGAGGACGTTCAGTTCTGTATCTTCCATACGCGACTACAGCAATCAGAATGGAAACATGCTTCTGATGCAGAGATACCTTTGACGGGTTTAACACTCGATGACGTTTGGGAGAACATCGTTGCTGTTATTGGTGGTTTGGATGCGCAAGCAGAAGAATCTATCGAGGAACAGATTGTCAAACGCGAGCAGCGAGAAAAGTTGCTTCGCCAGATTGAAATGCTTGAAAAACGGGCACATACAGAAAGACAAACCCGCAAAAAGTACGAGTTGCACCAGCAAATTATTAAACTTAAAAAGGAATTAGCAGAATGAACAACTATATACTATTGCTATTCAACCCAATCCACGCATTGAATACCAGGTATTTGGCTAAAGTGTTTGGTGTTGTGCGTGACAACGGTCAAGCCATAATGGCGGGCAGTGACAGCAATGAGAATGTCAAAATCGCCTATTCTCAAGCCCTTTTTGGTGAGGCTTTGACGGATTTCAGCGTAATCACGTATCCAATCTCCAAGTGGCAATACCGTAAATGTCGATTCTATCTCTTTAGGCTCTTGCAGATGCTTTTCTACAGCGGAACTATGAAGAGCTCCATAAGTGAGTTCGGCAAGGCTTACTTCAGATGCAAAAATCTGTTCAGCAGGTGTTTCTGCAATATGCTTATCTACACCACCACGATGTCGGAAAAATTCAATCCAAGTATCGGAGTCAAGAATAAACCCTTTCATAAGTTCTTAATCATCAAGGTTGATTTCGCGGTTAAGAGGACGCCCTTCATTACGATGCTTCATCATCTGATAGTACTCTTCTCCTTCTTCTGTTTCCGACCAAATACCTGCCAATTTAAGAAATTCAGCCTTACGTTCTTCTGCAGAAAGTGTTGCTGTCTTTTCTTTAGGCATAATCAGTTTGTTGGCCAGCCACTCACGATCGTGCTGCGAGAGCGAAAGCCCCTGCAGATATGTCCACAAATTGTTCAATGCAAATGATGTCATAAGCCAAATATCTTTGATTACGCTGCAAAAATAAGAATAAAAACTGAAAAAACAAAATAAAGATGGAAAAAATGAATATGCAAACCACGGATGTGGTGGATGAGAATATCAAGCGAATTGGGGAACTGTTTCCCAACTGCTTGACGGAAGTGAAGGACGAGAAAGGGCGCCCTCAGGTGGCTATAGATTTTGACCAGCTCCGCCAGGAACTGTCGAAGAATATCGTGGAAGGCCCTGAGGAGCGTTATCAGTTTACTTGGCCTGACAAACGCAATTCTATCCGACTGGCTAATGCTCCAACAACAGACACTCTTCGCCCATGTCGTGAAGAGAGTGTGGACTTTGACAATACACAGAACCTATATATTGAGGGCGACAATTTACAAGTGTTGAAACTTCTCCGTGAGAACTATTTGGGTAAGGTGAAGATGATATATATCGACCCGCCTTACAACACAGGTAACGACTTTGTGTATAACGACAATTTTGATCAAGACAAGCAGGAGTATGTTCATAATAGTGGGCAGTATGACGAGCAAGGAAACCAACTTGTCACGAATACAGAAAGCAATGGCCGCTTCCATACCGATTGGCTCAATATGATTTACCCTCGATTGAAGGTTGCTAAAGATTTGCTGACTGAGGATGGAGTGATATTCATTAGTATAGATGACAATGAGGTGGAAAACCTAAAAAAAGTATGTGATGAGATATTTGGTGAGGTAAACTATGTATCTTCAATTTGCGTAGAAACGAGTAGTGGATTATTTGGGCTTAAAGCTAAATTTGCTAATACAACGATTGTAAAATCTAAAGATTATATTCTTGTGTACAAAAAGAGTAGTGTTGATAACAACTTCTGTCCTCTTTACATTCCAAGTAAAAAACTGTTTGATACGCATTTTACATTCTATAAAAATGATGAATATGAATGTTCTCTTAATGAATTTCTTCAAAACAACAAAGAAATCTGCTATAGAGCTAAAAGCATTGGTGTAAAACCAAGCGTAGACAATCTTCATTTATTAATGAGTACTTTTGCATCAGTAAACGATATTATAATGAATGAAGTGAATCACATATATAGAATTAGAGAATATACTCTAAAACTCAATGATAATGAAAAAGAAACTTTGCAAGATGGGCATAAACATTTGATATCTGGAAATTATGTATTTTTTGATGAGAATAAATCACCATTGTATTTATTTCCTTTTTCAAAAGTAGTTCATAAAGCAGATGATTATTTTGGGAAAAAATGTAGCTGCGTGATACAAGGAGATTTGTGGAAGGGATTTAATGAAGATATGGGTAATATTGGAAAAGAGGGTGACGTGAAATATGAAAATGGGAAAAAACCAGTTAGGCTAATCAAGAATATTGCAAAGTTTATAAACGATAAAGATTGTATAATTCTCGATTTCTTTTCTGGTAGCGCTACCTCAGCTCATTCTGTTATGCAAATGAATTCAGAAGATGGTGGTCATCGAAGATTTATTATGGTTCAGTTACCTGAGAATCTAGATGATTCTTTGCAAAGGACAAGCGGTGAAGGTCAAAAAGCGATTAAACAATCTATTCACTTCTTAGATTCAATTAAGAAACCTCATTTTTTAAGTGAAATAGGTAAAGAGCGTATTCGTAGAGCGGGAAAGAAAATCAAAGAAGAAAGTCCGCTGACTACACAAGACCTTGATACAGGCTTCCGTGTGCTGAAGCTCGACTCGTCGAATATGCAGGATGTGTATTACACGCCAGAGGAGTTCGATCAAAGAAACTTGTTCGAGGACAACATCAAGCCAGACCGCACAGAAGAAGACTTGCTGTTCCAGACAATGATTGACCTTGGTATTGAACTGTCTGCGAAAATCGAGCAGACGCAGATTGCCGGCAAGACGGTTTGGAACGTGAGCGATGGGTACTTGATGGCGTGCTTCGATGAGGCTGTGAACGAAACCACCATCACGGAGATTGCCAAGCAGCAGCCTTACTACTTCGTGATGCGCGACAAGAGCCTCGCCAACGATAATGTAGCTGACAACTTCGAGCAGATATTCAATCACTATAGCAAGGACACCATCCGCAGAATCATTTAAAATTGATAATTGACAATTGATAATTGATAATTGACAATTGGGTGTTATGAAGTTTAAGTTTAAAATACAACAATACCAGACAGAGGCTGTGGAGCAGACGGTAAACGTGTTTGCAGGACAGCCATCGAAGACAAACGCACAATATCGCCGTGATTTGGGTAAGACCAACGGACGTATCGTGTATGATGAGGAATATGTAGGCTGGCGCAATGCGGATGTGGAACTGACGGACAAGCAGCTGCTTGATAACATCAAACAGATGCAGGTGGATGGCAATATTCCACAGAGCAAACTGCTGAGCAAGCCCGATGGTTTGGGCGCCTGTTCGCTCGATATAGAGATGGAGACAGGTACGGGTAAGACCTACGTGTATATCAAGACGATGTTCGAAATGAACAAGCGTTATGGCTGGTCGAAGTTCATCGTGGTGGTGCCAAGCATTGCTATTCGTGAGGGTGTGTATAAGAGCTTCAAAATGCTGGAAGAGCACTTCATGGAGCAATATAACAAGAAGGCTCGCTACTTTATCTATAACAGTAGCAACCTGACGCAGATAGATTCGTTCAGCAGCGATGCCAGCATCAATGTGATGATTATCAACACACAGGCCTTTGCCCGCGACTTCAAGGAAGATGCGAAGAATAAGGTCAGCCTGATTATGTACACCAAGCGCGACGACTTCCAGAGCCGCCGACCTATTGATGTGATAGCAGCCAATCGTCCTATTGTGATTATGGACGAGCCGCAGAAGATGGAAGGTGCTGCCACACAACGAGCCTTGAAGAACTTCAAACCGCTGTTTGTGCTGAACTATTCGGCAACACACAAGACGTCGCACAACTGCATCTATGCGCTGGATGCCTACGACGCCTATTGTCAGCGACTGGTGAAGAAAATCCAGGTGAAGGGTATCACGCTGCAGAACCTGATGGGCGCACAGGCTTATATCTACTTTGATAGCATTGTGCTTTCGAAGAACAAGGCGCCTGAAGTGAAACTGGAGATAGAGGTGCAAGGAGCTAATCAGGCAAGAAGACAAACCATGAAGTTTTCGCAGAGCGACTCGCTCTACGATGCTTCGAAACTGCCTGCCTATAAGGAGTTTGTGATAACAGACATCAACCCCAGAACGAACACCGTTTATTTCCGCAATGGCGACCAGATAAGAGCTGGCGAGGTGATGGGCGATGTGAGCGAAAAGACCATTCAGCAGGTGCAGATTCGTGAGACGGTGAAGAGCCATTTTGAGAAAGAACGCCAACTGTTCCAACAAGGTATTAAGACACTCTCGCTGTTCTTCATTGATGAGGTGGCTCACTACAAAAGCTATGATGAGAGTGGAGAAGTGGTGAAAGGTGAGTTGTGGAAGATGTTCGAGTATGAGTATCATCGCTACCTGAACGAGAATCTGTCGCTGTTTGAAGATGACTATCAGAAGTATCTGAAGCGTTTCTCTGTAGAGCAGGTGCATAACGGTTACTTTTCGATAGACAAGAAAGGTCATGCTGTGAACAGCGATGTGAAGCGAGGAAATGACACATCGGATGATATCTCTGCCTACGACTTGATTCTGAAAGACAAGGAACGTCTGTTGAGTTTTGATGAACCCACACGATTCATCTTCTCACACTCAGCCCTGCGTGAGGGTTGGGATAATCCTAATGTCTTCCAGATTTGTACGCTTCGTCATGCGAATAGTGCTACAGCCAAGCGTCAGGAGGTAGGTCGTGGACTGCGTATCTGTGTGGACCAACAAGGAAACCGCATGGATGCAGAACGACTGGGTGATGCTGTGCATGACATCAACAAACTGACGGTGATTGCCAACGAGAGTTATTCGACGTTTGTGGATGACCTGCAGAAAGATACACGTGAAGCCCTTCGTGAGCGTCCTACGGTGGCTACTGTTGCCTACTTCGAAGGAAAGACCTTCATGGTGGGTACAGAACGCTATACCATCAGCAGTCAGGAAGCAGCCAGCATCGTAAGCTATCTGTTCGACAATGACTATACCGATGCTAAGGGAAACATCTTGCCTGCCTATCATGCAGATATGGAACAAGGAACATTGGCGCCACTCAGCAAGAAACTGCAACCCATCAGCGAGCAGGTACACAGATTGATACAAGGCATCTTCGACCCGTCAGCTCTGGAGGGCATGATTGAAAATGGTAACGACAAGGCAGAAGTGGTGAATGACAAGCTGAACGACAACGCTGCAAAGACGGAGTTTAAACGGCTGTGGGCAGAAATCAACCACCGCTATGTCTATACGGTTCACTATGATAGCGAGGAACTCATCAAGAAGTCTGTTGCCGCTATCGACAAAGACCTGACTGTCACCCAAATGAAATATGTGGTGACAACAGGAGAACAAGGTGAGAACGAACTGGAGTTTACGGGTAATCAGACGACCAGCAGGCAAACGATGCGAGAGGTGTCAACATCGACTGTCCCCTACGACTTGGTAGGTGATATCGCTCGAGGTGCTACGCTGACCAGAAGGACTGTCGTCAGAATTCTGAAAAGTATTTTGCCTGCACGCTTGATGCTGTTCAAGAACAATCCGGAGGAGTTTATCCGCAATGTTGTCAAACTCATCAAGGAACAGAAGGCTACGATGATAGTGGAACATATCAGTTATAATCGTACAGAGCAAACTTACGATACGGATATATTCACACAGGAAAAGAGTCGGCAGACTATCGACAAGGCTTATCCTGCCAAGAAGCACATCCTGGACTATGTGTTTACTGACAGCAAGGGAGAGCGTGAATTTGCTGAGGATTTAGACAAAGCCGAGGAGGTTTGCGTCTATGCTCGTCTGCCTCGTACCTTCCAGATTCCAACACCTGTAGGTAACTATGCCCCAGACTGGGCCATCGCCTTCAATGACAATGCGGGCGTGAAGCACATTTTCTTTATTGCAGAGACCAAAGGCTCAATGGACTCGATGCAACTGAAGGGGGTAGAGAAAGCAAAGATAGATTGTGCCAAGAAACTCTTCAACGAGACGTCAACCAGCAAGGTGAGGTATCATGAAGTAAATGGATACGACGCCCTCTTGGATGTCATGAAAACGCTTCCGTAAAAAACCACTTCTGATGCCAGAAGATCAGTGCCAGAAGGGACAGGTGAGTGACATCTGAAGTCTGATAGGAGATGGATGAGGGTTGGTGGAAGATGGAAGAATAAAAAAATTGCTCCAAAAGTTGGAGGTTTCAGAAAAAGTTCCTATCTCCGCAGCGTCAGAATGTCGTCAGAGGGCGCGAACGATTTGCTTTCAAAGCAATATTCAAGCTGGACCTTTCTGACCACTCTACGAGGACATAGCCCACAAGGTTATATCCTCAGTTTTTCTATAATCTAAGATCACCGGTTCTTCTGATCACAAATTAAATGAAATGCGATTGAGACAAGTAATAAAGCATAGAGATATCAGACCCCAGAATATGATCAGGAGCGCTCGGTTCTACCGCTTAGACCTTGGTCGAAGACCCCGTGATTCCCCCAAATAGACTCAAATAACAATTCGTGCCTCAATCACTATATGTCTAACTTTCAAAAACAGTAAGGATTATGGAGCCCCCAGCATTATCTATCTACTGGCTGACTGCGCTGAGCAACGCCTGCTCGACCCTTGGGACGCTTGCCCAAGCTAGAACCACGTACAATTTCTCCGAATAGAAATATTAATACTCCGAAAGTAATATTTGTTACTCCAAAAGTAATACCTAAGATGATATCGTTGATATTCTCGGGACAAGTATATGACTTATGCTCTGTAAATATATTGGTTACGAGGGAAAAGTATATAAGTTATGCTTGATTTCTACCTATCTGATGTGTATGGAGTGGATTGCTTTGAAATGATTATAAAAATTAGAATTTTTAAATTTTGCTGCCATCCTGCCACCAATCTTCTGTAATGCCAGTATTTAGGCATATTTCTGGTGGCAGCAGGGTGGCAGCAAATTTCGATTTTTGGCAAAAAGCAAAAAAAATCGAGTAAAAAACAATTAGAAAGTGCCTTTTTGACAAATAACCCTGCCTTATTTTGGAATAACCTTGCCTAATTAAAAAATAGTCTTGCTTTATTCATAAGTACTCAGTAAAAAAATGGCGAAATACTTTGAGGTTTCGCCATTTTTGTATATTTTTGCAGCATCATAACTAATAATCCTATGGCTACATTTCTCATTCTCCTGCAACTGGCCATCGTGTTGGCGATGATATTCATCGGTGCCAAAGTAGGTGGCATCGGACTGGGTATCTACGGTATGGTGGGCGTATTCATCCTAGTGTTCGTATTCGGACTGGAGCCAGGAGCGATTCCCATCGACGTGATGCTGATTATTGTGAGTGTCATCACGGCTTCGTCGGCACTTCAGGCAGCGGGTGGACTGGACTATATGGTGAATGTGGCGGCACGTTTTCTGAAGAAGCACCCCAGCCGCATCACTTTCTTTGCTCCTTTGGTTACATGGCTTTTCAGCCTCTGTGCCGGTACAGCGCACACCTGTTATGCACTGCTGCCTATCATTTCGGAGATAGCCCATAGGGACAAGGTGCGCCCAGAACGTCCCCTGAGTGTGGCGACGATAGCGGCGTCGCTGGGGTGTACGGGTTCGCCCGTGTCAGCTGCTACTGCTGCTATCGTGTCAGAGGCGTTGTTGGGTGCCAAGGGTATTGGTATGACGGAGATCATGGCGATTACCATTCCGGCCTCCCTCATCGCCATTCTGATAGCGTCGTTGGTGCAGAACTATGTGGGCAAGCCGCTGGAGAAGGATGCGGAATATCAGCGACGAGTGCGTGAGGGGCTGCTGAATGCGGAAGAGGAGGCCGCTGACGAGATGAAGGCTGACAACCCACGTGCCAAATGGGCTGTGCTGGCATTTATGCTGGGTGTGGTGCTGGTGGTGCTGTTTGGCATATTCCCAGAAATGCGTCCCTCGTTTAACGGTAAACTGTTGCCAATGAATACCATCATCGAAGTGGTGATGATGAGTATAGCAGCCCTGATTCTGCTGGTGGGAAAGGCCGACGTGCGCAAGGCTGCCAGTGGCAACGTGTTTGCATCGGGCATGAACGCGATGGTTTCCATCTTTGGTGTGGCCTGGATGGGGAGCACCTTCTTCGAGGGGCATCACGAGGCGATATTGAGCGATGTGGATAGCTTCTTTACCAGCTATCCGATGTTGTTTGCCATTCCGTTGTTCCTGTTCAGCATCATGCTTTTCTCGCAGGCTGCCACCGTCAAGACGCTCTACCCTGTAGGACTGGCGCTGGGTGTGCCGCCGATGGTGCTGTTGGTGCTGTTCCCGGCCGTGAACGGCTACTTCTTCTTGCCAAACTATCCTACGGAGGTTGCTGCCATCGGCTTTGACCGTACGGGTACGACACGTATCGGAAAATATGTGGTGAACCACTCTTTCCAGTTGGCGGGTTTCATCACGACCTTTGTGAGCATCGGCGTGGGCTATCTGTTGATGATGCTTCTTTACTGAATCGGCGACATAAAAAATAAGAGCAGCCTCGATAGTGAGACTGCCCCTATTATTATCATAGGAACATTGCGGATTATGCAAACGGATTCTCGGTGGGGTAGAAGTCACCCTTCGGGAAGTTGTAGTCGATCTCGTCAACGGGGATACCCATGTACTTGAGAACCTCCCACAGGTACTTACCCTGGTGGCCGAACATCACGGCGCAGTGGTGTGGATAGTGCTTCTCGATGAGGACGTGACGATAGAAGCGGCTCATGTTCTTGATACCGAAGATACCGATAGAACCGAACGAGCGGGTAGCTACAGGAATAACCTCGCCCTGGGCGATGTATGCGCGGAGCTTGGTGTCGGCAGTTGACTGCAGACGATATACAGTAGCCAGACCGGGCTGGATGTCACCCTCAAGCGTACCGTTGGTAACCTCAATAGGCAGTGCGCGAGCCATAATGCGCTGGAAGCACATCTGACAGTTGCAAATCTTAGAAGAAGCGGTGTTTCCACAGTGGAAGCCCATGAAGATTTCCTTGTCGGTATAGGTGTCGCAAGCGAACTTCTTGCCCTTGATGCTCTCCTCGT
>CAMIVY010000027.1 GCA_946402275.1 uncultured Prevotella sp. | reverse complement strand
AATGTCAGACCTTCGGTCCAATGAAAGAAATGGCAGACCTTCGGTCCAATGAAAGAAATGGCGGACCTTCAGTCCAATGAAAGAAATGAAAGAAATGGGCTGCGCTTTGGTGTCATTCCTTTCATTCCTTTCATTTCTTTCATTTCTCATTTGGCGCGAAGCGCCTTTATCTTCCCAGCCAACTCTCGGGATTAAGTTTCGCGGTTTCCTTGCGTAACTGGAACTGGAGGATGTTATCTTGTCCGATGCGGCCCAGCGGCTGGCGGGTAGTGACCTTCTGACCACGACGGACGTTGACGCTGGCGAGGTTGCAATAGACGGAGATATAGCTGCCGTGACGTACCATGACGACGACGGAACCACCGAAGCTGAACACGGCACTGACCTCGCCATCGTAGATGCTGCGAGCCTGTGCTCCCGGTTCTGCCTTGATATTGATACCCTTATTGTCGAGCGTCACGTTACGCAGACCTTCCACATGATACTGTCCGAAGTGGCTGACGATGCGATAGCCGCCTGTTACGGGGATAGGCAGACGCCCGCGGTTGCTCTCGAAACTACCGCTGATACGCAGGTCCTCCGCAGGTGTCAGGAGTGATTCCTCGACTTTACGAGCAGCTTCCGCCTCCTTTCGGGCATTCTCCTCTTCCTTGGCATGCTCCATCGCACGGCGACGAGCCGCCTCACGAGCTTCCTTGGTCTTAGCGGCGAGGGCTTCCTCCTCCGCCTTCTTACGAGCCTCCTCCGCTCTCTTGCGAGCCTGTTCAGCAGCACGCTTACGGGCTGCTTCCGCCTCTGCACGCCGTTTGGCTTCAGCAGCAGCGCGTGCCTTCTGGCGAGCGACCTCTTCAGCTATCAAACGGTCAATCTGTGCATTCAATGCCGCATCCTTCTTTTTCTGCTGGACGATGATGCCCTGTATGGAACGCTGCTCTTTCTGGAGACTCTTCACAACTCCCTCCTGCTCAGCCTGTTTGCCCTCCAGTTCCTTACGCTCCTGTTCACCACGAGCCAACAGCTGGGTTTTCTGCCGCTTGGCAACGCTAATCTCCTGGAATTTGGCATTCACTGCCTCCTGCTTCGTCTTGACTTCATCGCCCTGGACATGCTGATAGGCAGCATATTCACGCATGAAACGCAGGCGTCGGAACATCTGTGTCAGGTTGTCGGCACTGAAGATGAACATCAGCTGACTCTGGTTATCCTTGTTACGATGCAGGTAACGCATCGACTTCACATAACGCTCCTTGCACTTATTCAACTCCGCCTGGAGGTCGTCCAGCTGTTGACAGAGGTGTTCTATTTCCGCATCGAGCGTGGTGATATTCTGACGGATAGTGTCGATGGAACGGCGTTTTCCTTCTATCTCCGTATTGATTATCATCAGGTTCTGCAAACGCTTCTTCACATCCCGCTTGTTGGACTGCAAGCGCTTCTCCTGTTCCTTGATTTGCTGTTGAATCTTCTGACGCTGGTTCTGCAAGGCCTGCACGCTGGCAGGCTGCTTAGCAGCAGGCGCAGTCGTCTTCTTCTTACGAGTGGTCTTTTTACTTTGCACAGCAGTCTTCCTCGTTGTAGCAGAGCGTTTCGAACGAGTCTGTGCCTGTGGAGCCAGCGTAAAGGCCAGCAATAAAAGTATGATACTTATCCGCTTCATCCTAATCTATTAGAGTGCCATAAAGCGACGCAGAATCTCGTCAACCTCTACCTGGCGATATTTTCCAGACAATGTAGTACGCGTCTCCCAGTTGTCCTCATTACCCAGATAGTTCAGCATCATTTCGAATTTGATTTCCTTCTGAGGCGTAGAGAACGACACCTTATGCGTCATGGGGAAGCGTTTGGAGTCGTGTTTCTTGAAATCTGTATAGTCCCAGTTCAACTGGTAGTTACCACGATATCTGTCGTTATACAGGATGTTTGCCATTTTCACCTGTGCAATAAGATGGTCAGTCATCCAGCGATAGGACAGCTTGCCATCCTCCAACGCCACGATGACATCATCATCAGCGCCCTGCTCGGTCTTGTAACTCTTCAGGTCTTTATCCGTCAGATGCGACTTTCCAGGCTGGAAGAGCTCGTTCCAGAACAATGCCTGGATTACATAGAAGTCGATATTGCTGTTGCGCATGAAGTCGAGGTGTGAATAGGGCACCTTCAAATACAGCTTGTTAATACGGTCGATGATCAGCACATAGTCGGGAGTGAACTCCAGACGACCTGCCTCCACGAAGCCAAAGGCCATCAGCTGCAAGCGAATCACATCGTCACGTTTCATCTTCAGGTTACCTGTCAAAGTCATATTCTGATTACCCACCTCCACGGAGAACTTAATCTTCGACGTGATGAAACGGGCATGTTGCGCGTTATCGTTCACCTGCAACAGGAAGGCCTGTCGCTGGATAGAGTCTGATAGGACACTCTTCTCAGGAGCCTCTGCCTTAGCCCCCTCAGCAGGTGCTGCAGTATTTCCATTGACTGTCTTTGATGCAGCCCGTTCGCTTTTGGGGATGACGGTTCCCTTACGGCCCAGCCCCTTCATCGAGCTACACGATGTTGCAAAGACCAGCACTGCCATGCAGGCGGTCACTGTCAAGAAACGTAATGTCTTCATTCTTTCAGATATTTCTTTAGTTTTATTTTCCTTATCAATACTTGTCGCCTCGGACCTTTTATCTCCTGGTCGTCAGAAGCAACGGCACGAGCCAGTGACTTCTCCCACAAAGATACCGCCTTTTCTATGTCGCCAACATGATAGTAGATGTCGCCGGCATGCTCCAAGAGTACTGCTGACGAGTCGGAGTCGTTCTGCAGGGTCTGGTCGATATAGATGCGAGCCTCGCTATAGCGCTTCTGCATGAAGAGTATCCAGGCATAGGTGTCCAGGTAGGTGGCATTCTTCGGTTCCGCCTTGATGGTACGGTAGGACATCTGCTCCGCCTTGTCCAACTGCATCCCTTTGATGCTGAGGTAATAAGCGTAGTTGTTCAGGCACCCGATGTTATCATCTTTCCATTGCAGACAAGAGTCATAGGCTGCAAAGGCCTCACGGTCCATGCCCTTCTGATGCATGATGTCACCCATCACCGCATAGAAGTCGGAGACTATGGCTGGGTCGCTCTGTTGCGTGATAACCCCTATGCCATTCTGGAAGGCATCCAGCGCTTCGTCCAACTGACTCTTCTGGTAGTAGGCGATGCCCTGATAGTAATAAAATGCCATTTCATCGGGATTATACTGACGTGCCTCTCTGCATAATGCGATGACGCGGTCGCGGTTCTCCGCCTGCCAGGCATAGCTGACCAACTGTAATCGGGCCGCCGCATTATCAGGTGCTACCTGCAGGGCTTGTTCCAATACCCGCCCTATGCTGTCCGTGGGCATCTTCTTCAGATTCATATAGGTGGCACAGAAGAGGGCCAGGTTGGCATCGCTCTGCGGAAGTTCCAACATCTGGTGGAAGAGTTGCAGCACACGGGTGGAGTCGCCCCCTGCCCGCTCGCTATCACCTATCACCTGGCGCATCAGCGTGACACGGTCTTCGGTAGAGGCGTGCTTGTTCAGTAAGATATGCTCTATCAGTTGGTTGGCAGCCAGGGTGTCATGTTGCTCATTATAGTGAGCCAGCATCGCCATCTGCGCATTGCGGTTGTCAGGATCATCCTTTAATATCTCATGATAGATAGCCAGCGCCTTTTTCTGTTGTCCGTTGACATAGAGCGTGTTAGCATACAGACAGCGATAGTTGTTGTCATGCGGATACTGGTCTGCCAACTGCTTCATCTCACTGATGGCAGCCTTCTTGTCACCTTTCTGCGTGAAAAGGCTGCTCTTGGCAAAGGAAAGGCGCTCCGTCTTCCCTTCTATCGTTTCAAGTCTGTTCAATGTCCGAATGGCATTATCATAGTCTTGCTGCTGCTCATACAACTGCACCAGCATGCCTAACACTTCATCGCGCTCACGACTCTTGTCATACAGGCGTTCCAGCATATCGATGCCTTCCGAGTATTGACGGCGCGAGATATAAATATTGGCCAACGTTTCGAGATAGGTGGTGTTATCGGGCTCCAGGTCCAGTGCTTTCTTCATCAGTCCGAGCATCCTGTCTTTCTGATTCAGTGCACCATAGTATTGGGCGAGAAAATAGTAAGCCTCCGAACGGGTGGAATCTATCTCCACGCAATGGCGCAGCAGGTCGAAAGCCGCATCGCTGTTTCCTTTCTCTCTTTGCACGATGGCTTCGAGAAAGAAATTGTCATAGCGCCTCGAAGTGTCTTGAGCAAAAGTAATGAAAGGAATGAAAGAAATGAAGGAAATGAAAGAAATGGAAATTAAGGAATGAAGAAATGAGCTGCGCACAGTTCTAGGTGAGCGCTGCTTCATATTCTGCATTCTTCTGTGGTATGTCATTCCTTCATTTTTCATTATAATTTCTTTCATTTCCTTCATTTCTTTCATTTCTTTCATTTCTCATTTCACGCCTGTGTGTCCATAGCCACCTTCGCCGCGTTCCGTCTGGTCCAACTCTTCCACCACCACCAGGTCACCCTGTTCGTGGCGGGCGATGACCATCTGGGCAATGCGCTCACCGTCGTTGATGACGAAGTCTTCCTGCGACAGATTGATGAGCACCACACCTATCTCACCACGATAGTCAGCATCGATGGTGCCTGGTGTGTTAAGCACCGTAAGACCATGCTTCAGGGCGAGTCCGCTGCGAGGGCGAACCTGTGCCTCGTAGCCCTCAGGGAGGGCGATATGCAGACCTGTCGGAATCAGTCTGCGCTCCATGGGATGCAGGGTGACAGGCTCACTCAGATTAGCTCTCAGGTCCATACCGGCACTCTGAGGAGTAGCGTATGCAGGCAACTGTTGGTGCCCGCGATTGACAACCTTAATCTTTATCATTTCGAAATCGTTCTATATAAAATTCTATTAAATAATGTGCAAAGGTAGTGATTTCCTCTCAAACAACCATCATTTTCGCTCGAATTTGTATCTTTTTATCATTTCGGGAGATATTTGGCAGAAAAACAAGAAGGTCATTTGGCTGTGTCATTTTTTATTCGTAATTTCGCACCCGATATGAAATGGACACAACTGATATCAAACAAACGACTGGGACAGGAGCACCGTCATACGGAGCGCCACGACGACCGCACCGAGTTTAAGCGTGACTATGACCGACTGATTTTCTCAGCGCCCTTCCGTCGTCTGCAGAACAAGACACAGGTGTTCCCCCTGCCAGGAAGCATCTTTGTACATAACAGACTGACCCACTCGTTGGAAGTGGCCAGTGTAGGCATGTCGCTAGGCAACGACGTGGCGCAACGCATCATTCAGGAGAAGCTTCCCGAACTGCGAGGTACGATGTTCGAACAGATTGGACAGATAGTGTCCACTGCCTGTCTTGCCCACGATTTAGGCAATCCCCCGTTTGGTCATTCTGGCGAAAAGGCCATCCAGACATTCTTTACGGAAGGAGCTGGCAATGCCTTGAAATCGAAGGTTTCATCGGAGTTTTGGGACGACATCACCCACTTTGAGGGTAATGCCAACGCCTTCCGACTGCTGACCCACCAGTTTAAAGGTCGTCGTGCAGGAGGCTTCGTGATGACCTACTCGACGCTCGCTAGCATTGTGAAATACCCTTATGCCTCATCAGCAGCCAGCAAGAAAGGGAAGTTCGGTTTCTTCCAGTCGGAACAGGAATATTACCAGCGCATTGCCGATGAAATGGGGATTATTTGCAAGTCTGCTCCTGGTGAGCCCTTACGTTATGCCCGTCATCCGCTAGTTTATCTGGTGGAAGCCGCAGATGATATCTGTTATGAAATTATGGACCTGGAAGATGCCCACAAGCTGAAAATACTCACCTATGACGAAACGGAACGTCTGTTGTTGGAATTCTTCGACCCAGAGAACCAGAAAAAAATTCTGAAGCGAATCGTTGATGAGGGATTGCAAGACCCCAATGAAAAGGTGGTATATATGCGCGCCTGCGTTATCGGGAAGTTAGAAAACGAATGTGTGAACACCTTCGTAGAAAATGAAGAAGCGATACTGAACGGCACCTTTGAGGGCTCGTTAATAGAGCATATTAACGAAATTCAGCGTAATGCCTACCAACAATGTGCGAAACTCTCTGTAGAGCGGATATATCGCAGTCGCCCTGTTCTGGACGTAGAGCTCTCCGGTTACAAGATTATGGCAACGCTGATGGAACAGATGACGGAAGCAGTGATGCACCCTGAGCGGTATTATTCCCAGCAACTCATAGAACGTGTCAGTTCCCAGTATGACATCAACAGTAATGACCTGGAGACACGCATCATGGCTGTCATCGACTATATTGCCGGTATGACAGACATCTATGCACTGGACGTCTATCAGAAGATAAACGGTATCTCGCTACCGATCGTGTAGTATTATTTCCATTCCACCGACAAGCTGTGTAGCATGGTGGTGCTTTCACCACACGAACCAGTATGCTGAATGTGAACGCCCCCAAAAGCGTTGGGTTCTACTTGTGCCCCAAGTTTCACCTCATGAGGGAGTACAGAATCAGCAGGCTGAGGTGTCTTGGTAGAAACATAAGCAGACAGCTGATTGCCGTTGAAATCGAGCGAAATAGTACATCCTGTGCGATAACAGGTAGAAGAAACAGCCTCTGAGATCGGAGTTACCACACCAGCATGATAACGCACCAGCAGGAAGTCAACCGCTTTGGCATGCTTGGTAGTGCGAATGATTCGCAAGCCATAGCCTGTAAGTGTCTGGGTATCGAACTTCAGGCAGACATCCATATACTGACCCGTAGCAGAACCAAATCCCTGACCTGCCGTTTTGGTGGGATCCACCTGCAACGTCAAAGACATATCCCCATAAGAATGTGAAGAAGCCTTATCAGAACGAGGAACCGGCGTGTACATCAGGCGGGCTCCCCGTTGTGCCTGCAACAATCCTTTACCAACGGCACCATTGAATCCCTCACCATATTCCCACATTGGTTTCTGGACATCAAATGCCCAGGGGAATGCAGCAGTATCCTGAGGCTTATACCCATCAACTGTCCAATAGCCTGGCAGAACTTGGGGTTGCCATTCGCAGGGGAAGTCGTGGAAGTCGGTGAAAAGGCTTGAGATTCTAGAGGGACTAGATGGGCTAGATATTCTAGAGGGACTAGATGGACTAGAGATTCTAGAGGGACTAGATGGGCTAGAGATTCTAGAGGGACTAGATGGACTAGAGATTCTAGAGGGACTAGATGGGCTAGATATTCTAGAGGAACTGGAGACGGCTGGGCCGTAAGTGCTGCGCTGATGTTTGGGCTCGATGGTGGCACGAATCTGTTGTCCGCGGTCTGCTGCCGTCAAGGAATAGATTCGCTCAGGCTTATCATGCGTGACGGAAACGGGGATATTGTTACGATACCAGATGATACGCGACTCGTCGCGACGACCCTGCAAGTCGAGTTGATAGTCTAATTCCAAACAGTCCTTCCTCTGAACAATACGAGGGCGTTTCGTGAAAACGGGAGGAGGTAATATAGAGGGTTTTACAACCACATGACAAGCTGCCTCGCGACCGTCTTCCGCAGAGGCTATGATACAGAAATCAGCCATTTCATCCGTGTTGTTAGTAGGGAGGACGGTGACGGTGCTACCGTTTACAGGACGAAGGGAAACGAAGGATTCAAAGCCCGAGGGGATGCTCCAACGGACAGTTTCAGGACAAGTAAGGCGAAGCGTATCCCGACCTGTCAGCAACGTCGCCTCATGCTGGCTGATGTCCAAATAGGGAGCTTTCTGCAAAGACTCGTTGAGCATCAAGGGTTGAAGCGTGTTTTGTGGCTGACGATTACCTACCAAGTATGGTTTTCCATTCAGCGTGAAATTGCTTTGATAACAACGCAGCCAAGGCTGAGGATAAGCTGTCCAACCGATATAGACACTATCCGACGGAGTCCGGAAGCGACAGTCGATCAGCGTAACAGGACCTCCCTGCTTACAGAAATACAGCTCACGACTATCACTTTTTGCGTTGAAAAGGCAATTGACGAACATCGCACCAGCACCTCGCGTGCTCCAAAATGGTTTCTGCCCATAAAAATCGAAGTTACAGTCACGATAGATGGCCGTACCGTTCAGGGCATCATCGGTGCACTCGAAATGACAATCCTCATAATAGGAATAACGCGCCCCATTCAGCGGATTCAAATTGAGGCGGCTGATAAAACGTACCCGCCAAGCCTTTAGGGTGTCACCATGCACATAACCCACATGGGCTTGAGTGATGGCATCCGACCGTTTTGGTCGATTTAATCGAGGATTCTTGGGATATACCAAGTCCACATTACAGTAGTTGCCCATCGTGAGATTCTCTACGTTTAGTGTCTTCACCCAGAAATCGAACATCGTGAAATTGCCTATGGCACCCTGCGTCTGACCTCGCTGTGAGGCAAGCACCACATCCTCGGGAATGAGGCCCTGTCCTACCAGAGACAAATAAGAGCAGCGAACCGTCATGCCAAATGGCTCACGACCCTTCTTTCCCACCTTCACGGTAGGATCGTCAGGGTCATCAATCCAATAGACTCCCGGTCGTATATAGACCGTCATCGGATTCTCTGCTGTACCCTCCTTGAAATGTGCAGCTGCCTCCTGAAAAGTCTTATAGACATTAGGGGAACCAGGAACTGCCTCCGCATCAACCATGATATGGAGGGAGTCGAGGCTCTGAGCAAGAGCCACTACGGGCATAAGAGCCCATAACAACAAAAGTCGGCGCATGTTTTAGTTTTAGTCTTTGTTCTTGTCTTTATAGATAATCTTGTTAGCACCAGACGTGAGTTCCAACTCATCATGATGCATGGCAATAAAAGTATCGATATGACGCTTGCGTTTCTCTTCGAAGATTTCATCGATGGCTATCAGGATACCCGTCTCTTCCACATCACCGAAACCATAATTGATAGCCGTTCCAAAGAGCTTCATCGTTGGTGAGAGTCCCATATAGGCATTGACCAGCGGAGGAATATTATAGCCCAACTTACGAATCTCGCGATTGAGGATAAGGTAATCCTCCTTAAACGAATGACCACAGAAAAGAGCGTCCAGTTCTTGAGGATTCGTATCCATTTTCAGCGGTTTCATCGGTATGATGAGGTGCTCTTTATCATCAAAATACTTTTTCAGGAAATAGAGTATCATATCACGCCCTTTACGGATATAAGAAGGATACATCGTCATCTTTCCAAAATAGTATCGAACGTTAGGACGAATGACGGTCAAAGCGCCCAATCCATCCCATAAATTATCCAATGCAAAAAGACTCTTGGCACCCATGCGTGACGATTGATAAGGCAAGGAAACAAAAGACCTACCCAGCTCCACCGTCTGAGGCGCGTATTCTTTGATGAACTTTTCAGAGAAATGGAACATGTGACTCGTCGCAAGAATAGGTTGGCCTTGAGCATCATACTGCCAGTCGGTACCAGGCAGATAGCGATAGCCGCCAATGATCTCTTCCTCCTCGGGGTTCCATACTATCAACTGCTTATAACAATTCTCACAAGTATCGAACTCGTCTATATCAGCCTCCTTGCCTGTTCCGCCACCTGCCTCACGGAAAGCTATCTCACGCAGTCTTCCTATCTCAAGCATTACATGAGGTGCATTATGTGCCGTGATGACATAAATCTCATTGTTGCTTTTGTTAGTCATACGCAACTGCTTGTCGGGCGTCAATTCGTTTTTAAGCAATTCTTTGCTGATAGGCTGGATAATTGGCTGTTCCATTGTTTGAAGTTATTATAGTTGTTATCTAGGCGGACTAGAGTTTATATACGATATCTTGAACATACTGTGCCCATTGGCGGGGCGTCTTGCTCTTATCAAACGTCTGCCAGGGGATGGGCTTTCCTATCCTTACTTCAAACGTTTTACCAACATTCTTGTACATCTCGTCAACCAAATAGAGCATCGCCAGATTAAAGGGCAAATACTTATCACTGAAATTAGCCAACTTATAAAAGAAAGGGGAGTTCTGACCGCCAAAATGAATAGGCACCACGTCACGATGATACTCAACACTTTTCTGGATAAACGTCTTAGACCAAGGTATATCGCGGATAGTCCCGTCCTTCTGCCTACGGGAACAGATGCCTGCAGGATACATCAACATGTGGTACTGGCTCTCGAAACCCGCTTTTACCAAAGCAGGGAAGTTACGGCTCTGATGTCCAGTCTTATTAATGGGAATACAAAGAGGAGCCAATCCTGGAAGATTCATCAGAAGATCGTTGACCAAATAACGGAAGCGAGAGTCGAAATGACGACCGATAATAGCCCCTAACGCCACACCGTCAGCACCCCCTAAGGGGTGATTGGACACAATGGTATATAAACGGCCATCGTCCTTTGAAGGCAAGTTTTCCATTCCTTTTATCTCCAAAGTCATCTGAAGATATCGGACACATTCTTCCAACCAGTCTGTCCCCACTTTATTACGCGAATCCCAAAGATAAGCATTCACCTGATCTTGATGAATGAGACGCTTCAACCACGACACCAATGGACGAGGTACCCATTTGGCCTTTGCGCCCATCTTGTCTTTCAGAATGTTATCAATATCAATTGTCTTCTCTGTAATTTGTCCCATTTTTCCATAATGTTACTAACAGTTTGCAAAGTTAGGAAAAACTTTGCGAATATGAATATTTTTCATAAAAAAAATACACCTGTTTTCATGTTTTAAAAATTATTCACTAAAAAAAGTGGAGAAAAGTGGGGGAATGTGGGGAGAAATGATTAACTTTGCACCCACAGTTATAAAAATAAAGAAGTACGCATGCGATTTTTAGGTAACATAGAAGCCAAAACAGACACGAAAGGACGTGCTTTCCTGCCCGCTATCTTCCGCAAGGTATTGCAAGCTGGAGGCAACGACCGACTCGTGTTACGCAAAGATGTTTTCCAGCCATGCCTCGTGCTTTACCCAGAAAGTGTATGGAACGAGCAAATGGACAGCATGCGCACCCGTCTTAATCGGTGGAACAAGCAGCAACAGCAGGTGTTCCGTCAGTTTGTCAGTGAGGTGGAGTTACTAACCCTTGACGGCAACGGGCGCTTCCTGATTCCCAAGCGCTACCTTCGTATGGCTTCCATAGAGCAGGACATCAAGTTCATCGGAATGGGAGACACCATTGAAATCTGGAGCAACTCCAAGGTTGAGGAGCAGCAAATGACACCTGAAGAATTTGGGCAAGCCTTGGAAGACCTCATGAAGAGTGAAGAGTAAAGAGTGAAAAATGGTCATAACAGCTGATACATATCACGTTCCCGTACTTCTCCGGGAAAGCGTTGACGGGCTGGCTATCCAGCCCGACGGCGTTTACGTGGATGTAACTTTCGGAGGGGGCGGTCATTCCAAGGAGATTCTGTCACGCCTCGGTTCGAAAGGTCACCTGTACAGCTTCGACCAGGACGCTGATGCAGAGAAAAACATTGTCAATGACGACAGGTTCACCTTTGTACGGAGCAACTTCAGATATCTCAACAACTGGATGCAATATTATGGTGTAGAGAAGATTGACGGGCTGTTGGCAGACCTAGGAGTATCAAGTCATCATTTCGACGACGAGACACGAGGCTTCTCCTTTCGCTTTGACGCACCTTTAGATATGCGTATGAATAAAAGGGCGGGACAAACTGCTGCAGACATACTGAACAACTATACAGAAGAGCAACTGGCTGATGTCTTTTATCTCTACGGAGAGATTAAAAATGCCAAGCGCATTGCGAAGACGATTTGTGAATACCGTCAGCAGAAACCCCTTCAGACTACTGCAGACCTGAGAGAGGCGACCAGTCCCATCATACATCCTGAGCGGGAGAAAAAGGAGACGGCAAAACTATATCAGGCCCTTAGAATAGAGGTGAACCACGAGATGGAAGCCTTACGCGACATGCTTCTTAGTGCAACCAAGTTGCTTCGTCAAGGAGGGCGCCTCAGCGTTATTACTTACCATTCGTTGGAAGACCGCATCGTCAAAAACGTAATGAAAGCTGGCAACGCAGAAGGAAAAATAGAACAAGACTTCTATGGACGCCTCCATAGTCCGTTCCATTTAGTTAATAAGGTTGCCACTCCTTCAGAAGAGGAAGTTCAGAGCAATCCACGCAGTCGCAGTGCAAAACTTAGAATAGCAGAAAAGATATAAGAGACATGGCAGAAGACAACATAAGAGAAATCGACCTGGAGATTCAAGAAAACTCAGTAGTCCCAGAAAATCCGGAGGATCCAGAAAACAGTATAAAGGATACGCTCCAGAAGATCAAGGACACAGTCAGTGAGGAAGACCCCCACCCTTCTTCACAGTTGAACTTGCGTACTATTTTAGGTGGTGACTTGTTGACCACGCAAACGGTGCGCTCACAAATCTGGCTTTTTATCCTGATTGTTGGCTTCACTATTGTGTATGTGGCATTCCGTTACCAGTGTCAACAAGACATGATCAACATTGACCGCTTGGAGAATCAGTTGAAAGACGCTAAATTCAAGGCTCTCAGCTCTTCAAGCACCCTAACGGAGAAATGTCGTGAGAGTCATGTACTGGATATCCTGAAACAGAATAAAGACTCGCTATTGCATCAGGCAGACCAGCCACCATATATCATTCAGGTGCCCGAATGAATACGCTTCGCTAGTGAAAAGTGAGAAATGAGTAAATTTGATAATAATAAAGTAATGCCGCGCTACATGGCTGTCGCCATTGTACTAACGCTCATAGGGTTTGCCATTATTGGCAAGGCACTCTACATCATGACCGTTAAGAAACAATATTGGACGGAGGTGGCCGACCGACTGAAGCGTGATTCCGTGAGCGTGAAGCCTGTTCGTGGAAACATTCTCAGTTGCGATGGTCAATTAATGGCCAGTAGCATACCAGAATACAGGATTTTCATTGATTTCCAAGCAGCAGCCTTTGAGAAAGACGACTCCTTGTGGCTCAGCAAAGTAGATTCTGTATGCGAAGGGCTCAGTAAAATATTCCCGTTGACAGCCAATGAGTTCAAAGTCCTGTTCGACAAAGGACGCCAGAAAGTCAATGGTAATGGTACCGTTGGAGCACGCCATTGGCCCATTTGGCCCAAGCGTATAGACTACAACACCTACACAGAGGTCAAGAAATTACCTTTCTTCAATATGCCCAGGTTCAAGAGCGGTTTCCACGAGGAAGAGTTCAATTCCCGTCGCCGTCCCTTCGGCTCTTTAGCTCAGCGCACTGTTGGCGGTATGTATGGAGCCAAGGACTCCGCCTATTTTGGACTGGAACTGTCCTATGACTCTGTATTAAGAGGAACACCCGGTATCACAGGACGCCGTAAAGTTCTGAACAAATACATGAATATACCCGTCACTATGCCTATTGACGGTGGTGATATTGTGACCACTATTGATGTGAACATGCAAGACTTGGCTGAGCGAGCTCTCCTTGACGAGTTAAAGCTTATCAACGGGGAGATGGGTGTTGTCATCCTCATGGAGGTGGAAACAGGCGACGTCAAGGCCATTGTCAACATGCAACGCTACTATGACAAGCAAGGCGATCCCTATTATGCAGAAACCGTCAATAGTGCCATCAGTTACCGATGTGAACCGGGTTCCGTATTCAAGGTTGCCTCTTTCCTCGTTGCCTTAGACGATGAACTGTCCATTGGAGGCAGTAAGATAGACACCAGCTACGTTATCCATACTGGCTGTGGAGTCATGCCCATGTACGGTCGTGAGATGAAAGACCACAACTGGCGACGCGGTGGTTATGGAGACATCAATATGGCTCGCACCCTAGAGGTTAGTTCAAACATTGGCGTGAGTCATGTTATCGACAAAATATACCACGACCAAGCTGAGCGTTACGTAAAAGGACTTCATCGTATCGGTATCGCTGAGGACCTGAAGTTACAAAACATCCTACCCGGTTATCGTCCACCAATTATCCGTATGCCTCATCGCAAGAAAAACGGTCGCTATGATGACAACTGGTATGCCACCACGCTACCCTGGATGTCTATTGGCTACGAGACACAGATAGCACCTATCAACACCGTAACTTTCTACAATGCCATTGCCAACAATGGCAAGATGATGAGACCACGTTTTGTCAAACAAGTCATGAAAAATGGCGAGGTCATCAAGGAGTTCCCTCCTGAGGTTATCAAAGAAAGTATTGCAAAGCCCAAGGCTTTAAAGACGATGCAAACCATTTTGGAACATGTCGTCAGTCAGGGACTCGGTCGTAAGGCAGGTTCAAAGCATTTCAAAGTAGCAGGAAAGACCGGAACAGCACAAGTTTCCCAGGGTAAAGCCGGTTATAAGAGTGGTACCGTTCAATACTGGCTGTCTTTTGCTGGTTACTTCCCCGCAGACAATCCACGCTATTCATGTATTGTCTGCCTTAAGAAATCAGGTTTACCAGCCTCTGGTGGTGGTATGAGTGGTGTCGTCTTCCATCAAATTGCAGAAGGTGTGATGGCCCACAACCTGAAGATGAGCGTCAAAGATGCACATGATGAGCTATCTGTTGTCATCCCCGATGTTAAAGGAGGTAACGCAAAAGATGCCAACTATGTTTTAGGGAAATTAGGCATCAACAAGCATGTGACACCAGCAGAAGAGCAGACAAAAGAAAATATAACCCCCAACGTGGTGGGAATGGGTGCAAAAGATGCCGTTTACCTATTAGAAAGCCGTGGACTACGCGTAAAACTTCACGGACGTGGAAAGGTAAAGAAACAAAGCTATCCAGCCGGCAGGACTATTTTAAAAGGATGCGAGTGTGTTTTAACATTGGAATAAATCTATAAAATAAATAAGGTGTATGAAACTAAGCGAACTGCTTAAACTGATCAAGCCCATTGCCATCATTGGTAACGCAGAGGCTGAGATTACAGGCGTGAACATCGACTCACGCAAAATAGAGAACGGCCATCTTTTCGTAGCTATCAAGGGTACACAGACTGATGGCCATCGTTTCATTCCTAAGGCGTTGGAGCTTGGTGCCATTGCGGTGCTTTGCGAAGATATGCCTCAAGAGCAACAGCAAGGTGTCACTTACATCCAGGTAGCTTCTACCGAAGATGCCGTAGGACCTGTTGCCACAGTTTTTTATGGGGAGCCCTCTTTGAAACTTAAACTCGTTGGTGTGACAGGTACCAATGGTAAAACAACTATCGCCACCTTATTATATAATATGTTCCGCCAGTTCGGTCATAAATGCGGACTGCTTTCCACGGTATGCAACTACATCGAGGGCACACCTATTCCCGCTGACCATACCACCCCTGATCCCATAGAGCTAAACCGGCTGCTTCATCAAATGGTGGAGGCTGGCTGTGAGTATGCTTTTATGGAATGTTCCAGTCATGCCATTGCCCAAAAGCGCATTGGCGGACTTGTCTTTGCTGGTGGACTATTTACCAATCTCACCCGCGACCACTTGGACTATCATAAGACTTTCGAGAACTATCGTGATGCCAAGAAAGCTTTCTTTGACAGTCTTCCGAAAGAAGCCTTTGCCATTACCAATGCTGACGACAAGAACGGCAGTGTGATGGTACAGAACACGAAAGCCCAGGTAAAGACCTACTCAACACGCACAATGGCAGATTTCCGAGCACGCATCATCGAATGTCATTTTGAGGGTATGTATTTAGAGATCAACGGGCGCGAAGTAGGTGTTCAGTTTATTGGCAAATTCAATGTTTCCAATCTGCTGGCCGTATATGGAGCAGCTACCATGCTAGGAAAGAAACCTGAGGACATACTCGTTGTGCTGAGCACTTTAAAAAGTGTGGCTGGCAGACTAGAACCTATTCGTTCTCAAGATGGTATCACAGCCATTGTCGATTACGCTCACACGCCTGATGCTTTGGAAAACGTGTTAAATGCCATCCATGAGGTGTTAGAAGGGAAGCAAGGCAAGGTCATTACTGTCTGTGGAGCTGGAGGAAATCGTGATAAAGGCAAGCGTCCGCTGATGGCACAGGAAGCCGTCAAGCAAAGCGACCGTGTCATTATCACTTCCGACAATCCTCGTAATGAAGAGCCACAAGATATTATCAACGACATGTTAGCAGGACTCACACCTGCTCAGATGAAAAAAGTAGTCTCTATTGTTGATCGCAAGGAAGCCATCCGTACTGCTTGTATGATGGCAGAAAAAGGCGATGTTATTCTCATCGCCGGTAAAGGGCACGAAGACTATCAGGAGATTAAGGGTGTCAAGCATCATTTTGACGACAGAGAGGTTGTAAGAGAGATTTTCGGGCTTTCATAAAGTTCAAAGATTAAAGTTTAAAGATTAAAGTTCAAAGAATAATGCTATACTATATCTTCAGATTCCTAGAGCAATATGATATACCAGGAGCGCACATCTGGTCGTATATCTCGTTCCGATCATTGCTTGCCCTTATCCTGTCACTAATCATCTCGGCATGGTTTGGTGAGTATTTCATCAAATGGATGAAACGTCGTAACATCTCAGAGACAGCTCGTGACCCAAGCATCGACCCGTTCGGAGTAGAAAAGAAAGGTGTACCCACCATGGGCGGTATTATCATTATCGTGTCCATCCTTATTCCCGTCTTGTTGTTGGGACGTATGCGAAATATCTACCTGTTGCTCATGATTGTAACCACGGTGTGGCTGGGGTTCCTGGGGTTTATGGACGACTACATCAAGATTTTCAAGAAAAACAAGGAAGGTCTGAAAGGTCTTTATAAGATTATCGGTCAGGTGAGTATCGGTTTCATTGTAGGACTTACACTATGGCTGAGTCCTGATGCTGTAGTACGTGAGAATATCACAGAGACACAAGATAATCAGGAGATAGTGGTCAAGCATCAGCCAGAGGCTGTCAAGTCACTGCAAACCACCATTCCCTTTATCAAGAACCACAACTTGAACTACTCCAATATCATGGCTTTCTGTGGCAAGTACAAGGTGGCCGCTGGTTGGATATTGTTCGTCATCATGACCATTATCGTGGTTACTGCCGTATCCAACGGTGCCAACTTGAACGATGGCATGGACGGTATGTGTGCGGGAAACTCAGCCATCATCGGAGTGGCGCTGCTGATCTTTGCCTACGTATCGTCACACATTGTTTATTCCGCCTATTTCGATATCATGTATATCCCCGGCTCACAAGAGTTGGTCGTATTCCTAAGTGCCTTCATAGGAGCCATGATAGGTTTCCTATGGTACAATGCCTACCCCGCTCAGGTGTTCATGGGTGACACCGGCTCGCTGACCATCGGAGGAATCATTGGTGTTTGTTCTATTATTATCCACAAGGAGTTAATGCTCCCGATTCTCTGCGGCATCTTCTTTATCGAGAGCCTCAGCGTCATCATTCAGACACAATGGTTTAAATTACAGAAACGCAAGGGCAAAAGGGTGCGCGTCTTCCGTGCCACGCCCATCCATGATACATTCCGTCGATTGGATTCACAACTGGATGCTACAAGTACCTACATTCTCAAAGGATGGCCACACCGTCCATTCCATGAGTCAAAAATAACCATCCGTTTCTGGATTGTATCCATTATTTTAGCTGCATTAGCGATAATAACCCTAAAGGTAAGATAAAAGTGAAGGTCGCGATTTAGTGAGAACAGAGCTCAGCTTGCTTAAGCTATGTCGAACGTGAGCGAGCTCGATGTGAAACATCAATAGTGAAGAGTGAATAATTACCTACCGCAATGAAAAGAATTGTTATATTAGGAGCAGGCGAGAGTGGCGCAGGTGCCGCCGTCTTGGCCAAGAAAGAAGGATTTGAAGTCTTCGTCAGTGACATGTCGAAGATTAGCGACAAGTATAAGAAACTGATGGACGACCATCAGATAGAATGGGAAGAGGGACAGCATACGGAAGAAAAGATTCTGAATGCCGATGAAATCATCAAAAGTCCTGGTATTCCCGATACAGCACCTATGATAGTCAAGATCAAGGAGAAGGGTATTCATATCATCAGCGAGATAGAGTTTGCCGGTCGCTATACCCACTCTAAGATGATTTGTATCACGGGTTCAAATGGTAAGACCACGACAACCAGTCTGATCTATCACATCTTCAAAAAGGCTGGCTACGACGCAGGACTGGCTGGTAACATCGGTAACTCACTGGCCTTGCAGGTTGCTGAGGACCCACACGATTATTACATCATCGAGTTGAGCTCGTTCCAGTTGGATAATATGTACGACTTTCGTGCGAATATTGCCATCCTACTGAACATCACACCCGACCATCTTGACCGCTATGATTTCAAAATGCAGAACTATGTTGATTCGAAGATGCGCATCATCCAGAACCAAACACCTCAAGATGCTTTCATCTATTGGAACGATGACCCTATTATCAAAAAAGAATTAGAGAAATACAATATCCAGGCCATCCAATTCCCATTCTCTGAACTGAAGGAGAAAGGTTCCATCGGTTATATCGAGGAAGGAAAATATAAAATAGAAAAACCCGATCCGTTCAATATGGAGCAAGAGTCTCTCAGTCTGACGGGTAAACATAATATATACAACTCATTGGCAGCAGGCATCGCCACCAATATTGCAGGCATTCAAAAAGATGTCATCCGCGAGTCGTTGAGTGATTTCCCTGGCGTTGAACATCGCTTAGAGAAAGTATGTACTGTGCGTGGGGTACAATATATTAACGATTCGAAAGCCACCAATGTAGATGCCTGCTGGTACGCTTTGGAATCAATGAAGACCAAGACCATCCTCATTATAGGCGGCAAGGATAAGGGCAACGACTATGATCCTATAAAACCTCTGGTGAAAGAAAAATGTGCCGGACTGGTCTATTTGGGAGCAGACAATCAGAAATTGCATGACAATTTCGATGCTCTGGGTATTCCCGTTCGTGACACCCATTCCATGAAAGAATGTGTTCAGGCCTGCTATGAAATGGCAGAACCTGGCATGACGGTATTATTATCCCCTTGCTGTGCAAGTTTTGACCTTTTTAAAAATATGGAAGATCGTGGTGAACAGTTCAAGACCTTGGCTAAGGCTTTGTAAGTGAAAAATGTAAAACGAAAAGTGCGAGCGGTTAACACTATAATATGAACAAAAGAATAGGCAATATCTTCAAAGGTGACCGAGTCATATGGATGGTTTTCTTCTTCCTCTGTATGATCAGTATCGTAGAGGTTTTCTCTGCATCTAGCGGACTGACCTATAAGAGTCAGAACTACATTGGTCCTATCGTCTATCATGCCGGCACCATCATTGTCGGTGTTGTAGTCGCCATTGTTACGCTCAACATACCATGCCGCTATTTTAAATTGATGACACCATTTCTTATGCTTGTCTCCCTCATTACCTTGTTATGGGTGCTTCTTGCAGGTACCAAGGTAGGTGATGCTGGACGTTGGATTAACCTATTTGGCTTTACCTTTCAGCCGTCTGAGATAGCAAAGGGTACTGTTGTGCTGATAGTTGCACAAATATTAGCTGCTATGCAGCGAGAGAACGGAGCAGACCGGAATGCATTCAAATGGATTATGTGGATTACCATCCCCGCATGTTTCCTCATCGGTCTTGAGAACCTCTCCACCTCGGCTATGCTTTTTGCGGTTGTTTTCCTAATGATGTTCATCGGACTAGTTCCTTTACGCCAATTAGGCAAACTGGCAGGTACTATCATTCTGTTTGTGGTCTTTGCACTATCTATGGTCATGCTAGTGGGACATGATGCTACAGAAGACAATCAGGAACTGACAAAAGTTGAAAAGACAGAGCAACCCAAAAAGAAGAATACCATTGAAAAGATGTTCCATCGTGCTGATACATGGAAAAGTCGTATCAAGAAGTTTGGCAAGCCCAAGCCCACCCCACAGGAGTATGACCTTGATAAGGATGCACAGGTGGCTCACGCCAACATCGCTATTGTATCAAGTGGTGTCATTGGAAAAGGCCCTGGCAAGAGCACAGAGCGTGATTTCTTGTCACAAGCTTTCTCTGATTTTATCTATGCCATCATCATTGAGGAGTTAGGAATTATCGGTGCTTTTGCAGTGGTTTTCCTCTACATTATTCTACTCTATCGCTGTGCACGTATCGCCAGTCGTTGCGAGAACAACTTCCCTGCATTTCTTGCGATGGGTTTAGGATTGTTGCTTGTCATTCAGGCCACGTTTAATATGATGGTAGCTGTTGGACTTGCGCCTGTAACGGGACAGCCCTTACCATTGATATCAAAAGGCGGTACATCAACTATTATCAACTGTGCCTATATTGGTGCCATTCTAAGCGTCAGCAGGTCAGCAAAAATGAAGAAAGAAGAAAATATCAACTAAAATATGCGAAGAAAAGAAATTTAATTCGTAATTTTGCAAGGATTATATTATATATAAGTTTTTATGGACGAATTAAGAGTGATTATCAGTGGCGGTGGTACGGGAGGACATATCTTCCCAGCCGTTTCTATTGCCAATGCCATCAAGGCACTGCGTCCCGAGGCTAAGATACTTTTCGTAGGGGCATTAGGTCGTATGGAGATGCAGCGTGTTCCTGCTGCCGGCTACGAAATCAAAGGTCTTCCTATTCAAGGTTTCGACCGTAAAAATCTATTAAAGAATCTCAAGGTTCTCTACAAGATATGGAAGAGCCAACGCATGGCGAAGAAAATCATCACAGAATTCCGTCCTCAAGTAGCTGTCGGAGTAGGTGGCTATGCCAGTGGTCCTACGCTCAACATGGCAGCAGCCAAGGGAATACCCTGTCTGTTACAGGAACAGAACTCATACGCAGGTGTCACCAATAAGCTACTAGCTAAAAAAGCAGCAAAGATTTGCGTGGCCTACGATGGAATGGAGCGATTTTTCCCTGCGGAAAAAATTATGATGACAGGAAATCCTGTTCGCCAGCAGTTACTTGACACCACCATTAGCCACGAGGATGCTGTACGCTCCTTTGGTTTTGACCCTACAAAGAAGACTGTACTCATTGTTGGAGGTAGTCTAGGAGCACGTACACTCAACGAAAGTGTTTTACAACATCTTGACCAAATTCGTGAGAGCGATGTGCAGTTTATTTGGCAGACTGGGAAATACTATAGTGCAGAGATCAGCGAACGGATGAAGGGACAGAATGTGTCCAATCTCACCATTACCGATTTCATTAGTGACATGGGTGCCGCCTATAAGGCTGCTGACCTGGTAGTCAGTCGTGCAGGTGCCGGTTCTATCAGTGAATTCTGCCTACTCGGCAAACCTGTCATCCTCGTTCCCTCCCCTAATGTTGCAGAGGATCACCAGACTAAAAATGCTATGGCACTCGTCAATAAGCAGGCTGCCCTCTATATAAAAGACTCTGAAGCCGTCAACCAACTATTGCCATTGTCTATCAATACGGCCATGGATGATGCCAAATTGGAGAGTCTTCATAAGAATATTCTAAAGATGGCACTGCCTAACTCGGCAGAGATCATTGCTAAAGAAGTCATTAAGTTAAGTGAAAAGTGAAAAACGAAAAGTGTAAAATTTGCTTCCGCTTAAAGAGTGAAAAAACGAAAAGTAAAAAGTGATATGAAAGATATCAATGCAGTATATTTCATCGGAGCAGGTGGCATTGGCATGAGTGCCATCGCCCGTTATTTCATCAAAAAAGGACTTGTTGTAGCTGGCTACGACAAGACTCCCAGTACCCTTACCCAGCAGTTGGAGAAAGAGGGTATGCTCATCCATTACACAGAAGATGTAGATGCGATTCCTGCTGCCTGCAAGCAGCCAGATAACTGTCTGGTCATCTATACCCCTGCCATTCCCGAGAGCCATCAGGAGTTGCAGTATTTCCGCGCCAATGGCTTTGATATCCAAAAACGTGCACAGGTATTAGGAACCCTGACGCGCCAGCACAAGGGACTCTGCGTAGCCGGCACACACGGTAAGACCACCACGTCCACTATGTGTGCCCACATCATGCATAAAAGCCATCTTGACTGCAACGCATTCCTCGGTGGTATCTCCAAGAACTACGGCACCAACTATATCCTCTCCGACTCCGACTTCGTGGTGATTGAAGCCGACGAGTTCGACCGTTCGTTCCATTGGTTGTCGCCCTACATGACGGTGATTACCAGTACCGATCCCGACCATTTGGACATCTACGGCACCAAAGAGGCGTATCTCGAGAGCTTCCGCCACTATACCGAGCTTATTCAGCCTGGGGGAGCACTTATCATCCATCGTGGATTGGAGATGAAGGAAAATATTCCGGCCAATGTACGCCGTTACGACTACGCTCTTACAGAGGGTGATTTCCATGCGGAGAACATAAAGATTGAAAATGGTGAGATTACTTTCGACTTTATCTCACCTATCGAATCAGTTAAAGATATAGAGTTAGGCCAACCTGTACCTATCAATATCGAAAATGGTATTGCCGCTATGGCAATGGCTCAGCTGGCAGGCTGCTCTTCAGACGAGCTTCGCTATGGTATGCAGACCTACGGAGGTGTAGATCGACGCTTCGACTTCAAAATCAAGAACGAGCGTCTAGTATTTCTCAGTGACTATGCCCACCACCCGAAAGAAATCTATCAAAGTGCCAAGAGCATCCGTGAGTTATATAAGAACCGTAAGATCACTGCCATCTTCCAACCCCATCTCTACACCCGCACTCGAGATTTCTATAAAGACTTTGCTGATGCGCTGAGCCTGCTTGACGAGGTTATCCTCACCGAGATATATCCTGCTCGTGAATTACCCATAGAGGGAGTCACATCAAAACTTATCTATGACAACCTACGTCCAGGTATAGAGAAGCAAATCATCCAAAAAGCTGATGTACTGCAATTCATCAAAGAACATACCTTCGATGTACTCATCGTTTTAGGAGCTGGTGACCTTGACAATCAAGTGCCAGAAATCACCAAGATACTAAATAGCAAATTATAACAATGACGTTCAACTGGAAAAGAACAGCAATCGTACTAACCGACGCCCTCCTGGCAATTTACCTAGTACTGGCCATCACGGCTTTCAACAGCCCTGATGAAGTAAACAGCACGTGCAACGAGGTAAGCATACACATCGAGGACGGTCTCGTCATGGGATTCCTGAACGTCAATGAAGTAAAAGGACAACTGCAACGTGCAAAACTGTATCCTTTAGGTGATGTTATGGAGAATGTCAGCACCCGCAAGATAGAGGAAGCACTAAAGCAAAACCCCTTTGTAGAACAAGCACAATGCTATAAGACACAAACAGGTCGTGTCCATATCACACTGAGCCAGCGTATGCCTGTCATCCGCATCAAAGCTGATAACGGTGAAGACTATTATGTCGATGAGCATGGAGATATCATGCCGTACACTCACTATGCCAACGAAATTGTAGTGGCTACAGGTGCCATTACCAAGACATATGCTCAGAAAACACTCACGAAGGTTGGCAACTTCCTTGTCAAGAACCATTTATGGCGCAGTCAGGTAGAGCAAGTCAATGTCCTTTCTGACGGGACTATTGAGATTGTACCACGTGTGGGTGATCATATTGTCTATCTTGGCATGCCTTTCGATCTTGAGCAGAAGTTCAAGCGTCTGGAAAAATTTTATCGATATGGGCTCAGCGAAGCTGGGTGGAACAAATACTCCTATATCAATCTAGAGTTTAGAAATCAGATTATCTGTAAGAAACGTAACATTAAGGTAACAGACATTTAGTAATTAGTTAAAAATATGGTGTCAAAGGATTTTATCGTAGCTATCGAACTTGGGTCATCCAAAATGACCGGAATTGCGGGTAAGAAAAACCTCGACGGAAGTATTCAAGTGTTGGCTTGCGTCAAAGAGGATTCCACCGCATGTATCCACAAGGGTGTGGTTTACAACATAGACAAGACTGCCCAATGCCTGACCAGCATCATTAACAAGCTGGAGAAACAACTCAAGACTACCATTACGCAGGTCTATGTCGGCGTAGGTGGACAGTCTATTCGCTCTGTTCGTAATGTCATTACCAAGGAAATGTCCACAGAAGCTCCCATTTCACAAGATATGGTAATTGAACTGATGGATGCTAACCGCAACATGAGATACCCAGATTTAGAAATTCTCGATGCTGCAGTACAGGAGTATAAGGTTGATTCACAGTATCAACTCGACCCCGTAGGCATTCCTTGTACACGTTTTGAAGGCAACTTCCTCAATATTCTACAGCGCAAGACATTCTATAAGAACCTCAACAGTTGCTTCGAAGCCGCTAACATCAATGTTGCAGAAATGTATCTTGCCCCTTTGGCTCTTGCTGATAGTGTACTTACAGAGGCTGAACGCCGTTCTGGTTGTGCCCTCGTTGATTTGGGTGCAGATACCACGACTGTAAGTGTCTATTCTAAAAACATTCTTCGCCACATTGCGGTCATACCCCTAGGTTCCAATAACATCACCAAAGACATCGCTTCCCTGCAGATGGAAGAGGCTGATGCTGAAAGGATGAAATTAAAATATGGCTGTGCATATACCGAAAACGGCGACATTGATAATAACCTGAAATACTCCATTGATTCCGAGCGTCAGGTAGAGGCTCGCAAATTCATTGAGATTGTAGAGGGACGTATGGAGGAAATCATTGCCAACGTATGGTGCCAGGTTCCTGAGGATTATTGCGACAAGCTCCTAGGTGGCATTATACTGACTGGTGGCGGTTCAAATATGGAAAATATTGAGATGGCTTTCCGCAATTACACCCATGTAGATAAAATCCGAGTTGCAAAATTCGTCACTCAAACCATTACCTCCAACATCAATGAAATCAATATCCGCGATGGTAAGATGAACACCGTATTAGGACTGCTTGCCAAGGGGGACATCAATTGTGCGGGCGAAGAATTCGATCCAAATGGCAATCTCTTTGCTACGCCTAAACAGGTACAGGTTGATGCTGCAACAGAACAGCGTCGCGCCCGTCAAGCTACAGAAATCCCTGCAGGAGTTGTCCGTACCGCAGAGGAAATCAGACGAGCTGACGAGGAAGCCCGTCTAAAACGTGAAGAAGAAGAGCGTCAAGCTCGTGAGAAAGCGGAAGAAGAGGCTCGCGAGGCAGAACGTATCCGTAAAGAGAACAGCATCTGGAGTAAAGGCTGGAAAAAACTCAAGAATTTCGGAGAAACTATTCTTGGTCCTGAAGAGGAGTAATCAGAGTTGTCATAATTACTAATTTCTAATCTAGAGAAAAATGGATAATAACATATTGCTCGACTTCGGCGAGCCAGAAAGAGAAAAAAGCATCATTAAAGTTATAGGTGTAGGAGGTGGTGGCGGCAACGCTGTCAACCACATGTATCGCGAAGGCATCCACGATGTATCCTTCGTACTCTGCAATACAGACAATCAGGCATTGAATGATTCTCCCGTTCCCGTTCATCTGCAATTGGGTAAAGAAGGACTAGGTGCTGGTAACCGTCCTGAGAAGGCTCGTATAGCCGCAGAGGAGAGTCTGGAAGACATCAAACAGGTATTGGACGATGGTACCCGTATGGCCTTTATCACAGCAGGCATGGGTGGTGGTACGGGTACTGGTGCAGCGCCTGTCATTGCCCGTGTATCCAAAGAGATGGGTATTCTCACCGTTGGCATTGTCACCATTCCTTTCCGTTTCGAGGGCGACCGCAAGATTGACCAAGCACTTGACGGTGTTGAGGAGATGCAAAAGCATGTCGATGCCTTATTGGTTATCAACAACGAACGACTGCGTGAGATTTATCCTGAACTAACAGTTCTTGATGCCTTCGGAAAGGCTGATGACACCTTGTCTGTAGCAGCGAAGTCTATTGCAGAAATCATTACCGTTCATGGACTTATCAACCTTGACTTCAACGATGTAAAGACGGTTCTCAAAGACGGTGGAGTAGCTATTATGTCCACAGGTTACGGTGAGGGAGAAGGTCGTGTAAAGAAAGCTATTGATGACGCACTGAACTCACCTCTACTCAATGAGAATGACGTTTTCAATTCTAAGAAAATATTGCTCAGCATCTCATTTGCCGGCTCTAAGGACGGAAAAGATTCGCTGATGATGGAGGAAATGAATGACGTCAACGATTTCATGGCACGTTTTGGTAATGACTTTGAAATTAAATGGGGATTGGCTATTGATCCAGAACTTGGCAAGAAGGTAAAAGTTACCATTCTAGCAACTGGTTTTGGTATTGACAGTGTTGATGGTATGACTAATCACCGACAGCGCCATAACACCCAAGAGGAAGCCACTCGTATTGCTGAGGAACAGGAGAAAGAAGCACAACGTCAGGATCGTCGTAGCCGCTTCTATGGAGATCCTGCCAACAGCAAGCGTTACAAGCGTCGTCCACACATCTATCTATTCCGTCCTGAGGATCTTGATAACGATGATGTCATCTCGGCTGTTGAGCAGACACCAACCTACAAGCGCACACGTGAAATTCTGGACAGCATCTACCAACAAGCCAGTGGTGAAGGTCCACAGATGACTAACGATAAACCTGCGGAACGCGAAGAGCCCATTCAGGGTACCATTAAATTCGCATAATAACATTATCATGAATAAAACGCTGGGCACTGATGCGGTTCGTTGCATCGGTGCCCAGCAATTTTATTACACGTTGAAATCTCGAATTGTCAATCTTCTAATTGTCAATTCCTAGAATTCCATCTTATCGAGTTCGTCGGAGAAGTCCTTAGGCTCATTAGAGGGCTCATGGTACTCCTCATTTCGCTCACGGCGCTCACCGCGTTCAGGACGTGGGCGACGCTCACCACGATCGTTATGATCAGGACGTGGACGACGTTCTCCGCGTTCTGGACGCTCACGACGACGCTGCTGTGGCTCAACATAGTCAGCGGGCTTTTCAACAAGTACACGGTGCGAGAGCTTGAATTTACCAGTCTTTGGGTCAATCTCCAGCAATTTCACTGTAATCTTGTCACCCTCCTTGATACCAGCTTCCTCTACTGTCTCCAAGCGCTTCCAGTCAATCTCTGAAATATGCAGCAGACCATCCTTTCCAGGCATGAACTCTACGAAGCATCCATAAGGCATAATAGAACGTACCGTTCCCTCATAAACCTCACCTACTTCTGGAATAGCTACAATAGCCTTGATCTTGGCAATAGCAGCATCAATGGCCTCCTTGTTAGGACCGCTCACCTGAATCTTGCCAACACCGTCTTCCTCGTCGATGGTGATGGTAGCACCGGTATCCTCCTGCATCTGCTGGATAATCTTTCCGCCAGGACCAATCACTGCACCGATGAACTCCTTAGGAATCTCGAAAGCTTCGATACGTGGAACCTGTGGCTTCAGTTCAGCGCGTGGTTCGGCAATGGTGTCTGTGATGCACTTCAAGATATGCTCACGACCGGCCTTAGCCTGCATCAGAGCCTTCTCCAGAATGTCGAACGACAGACCGTCGCACTTGATATCCATCTGGGTAGCAGTCAGACCGTCCTTTGTACCGGTGGTCTTGAAGTCCATATCACCCAAGTGGTCCTCGTCACCAAGGATATCGCTCAATACAGCATACTTGTCCTCACCAGGATTCTTGATCAGACCCATTGCGATACCTGATACAGGCTTCTTCATGGGAACACCAGCATCCATCAGTGCCAGCGTACCGGCGCAGACGGTAGCCATTGATGAAGAACCGTTTGACTCCATAATCTGGCTTACTACACGAACGGTGTAGGGGAAGTCGGCAGGAATCATCTCCTTCAGACCGCGCCATGCCAGGTGTCCGTGACCAATCTCACGACGACCTACGCCACGCTGTGCCTTAGCCTCACCCGTACAGAATGGGGGGAAGTTATAGTGCAGCAGGAAGCGCTGGTAGCTCTTGTCGAGCACATCGTCAACGAGCTTTTCGTCGAGCTTCGTTCCCAGCGTTACAGTGGTCAGCGACTGAGTCTCACCACGTGTGAAGATAGAACTTCCGTGAGGCATGGGCAGTGGTGAAACCTCACACCAGATAGGACGAATCTCGTCGGTCTTACGACCATCCAGACGAATGCCCTCATCCAGGATGCAACGACGCATAGCATCGCGCTCTACATCGTGGTAGTAACGGTCCATCATGGCCTCGTATTCATCCTTGGAAATCTCAGAAGTCTCTGTGATTTCTGTATGCTCAGCAAAGAACTTCTCTTTGAAATCAGCGAGAATCTTCTCGAAGGCATCAGCACGGTCCTGCTTGGGCAGAGCCTGCTTGGTGATGTCGTAGGCGGGCTGATACAATTCCTTGTTCATCTGCTCACGCAGAGCCTCGTCATTCACCTCGTGGTTATACTCGCGCTTTACGTCCTTACCCAACTCCTTAGAGAGTTCAACCTGCAGTTCACACATGGGCTTGATGGCATCCATGGCAGCCTTCAAGGCACCCAGCAAATCCTGCTCTGACACTTCCTTCATCTCACCCTCTACCATCATGATGTTCTCAGCAGAGGCACCTACCATGATGTCCATATCAGCTTCCTTCATCTGCTCGAAAGTAGGATCAATGACATACTCGCCATTGATACGGGCTACACGCACCTCAGAGATGGGGCACTCGAAGGGGATATCTGAACATGCCAGCGCTGCGGATGCTGCAAAACCTGCCAAAGCATCAGGCTGGTCAACACCATCGGCGCTGAACAGCATTACGTTGACATAAACTTCTGCGTGATAGTTAGAGGGGAACAGCGGACGGAGCACACGGTCAACCAGACGGCTCGTCAGGATCTCGTTGTCGGAGGCTTTACCCTCGCGCTTGGTGAAGCCACCGGGGAAACGGCCTGCGGCGGCGTACTGCTCTCTGTAGTCAACCTGCAGAGGCATGAAATCTGTTCCGGGAACTGCATCTTTTGCGGCACAAACAGTAGCCAGCAGTACAGTGTTGTTCATGCGGAGCATCACACTGCCATCGGCCTGCTTTGCCACTTTCCCGGTCTCAATTGTGATGGTTCTTCCATCAGGCAATTGAATACTTTTCGTAATTACGTTCATCTTGAAATTAAAACATCTAAAAATAAAAAATGTGCGCTTTGCGCAAAATCGGACGCAAAGTTACACATTATTATATAAAGAAAAGAAGAAACATCGAATAATTATTGTTTTTTAGGAAATACCAAGGTTTTTCCACCTTTTCTCCGTCATTTCCGCCAAGACCGTACCTTCTTTTCCTTCCCAAAAGTTTCTTTGTGGTCACCACAAAACGCCGCTGGGGGTCGCGGGAAGACTTTGTGGTCACCACAAAACGCTGCCGGGGGTCGCGGGAAGACTTTGTTGTCACCACAAAACGTCGCTGGGGGTCGCGGGAAGACTTTGTCAGAGTGTCAAAGCCTTGCCGGGGGTCGCGGGAAGACTTTGTCAGGCTGTCAAAGCACTCTGAGAAAGAAAATTTCGTAACATTGACTATCGTCGAACTTACTCCGTCTCGGCAAAAAAAGAATAAATTCTTTTGTTTTGCTCTCGACTTTTCGTAACTTTGCCACGAAAAAGAAAGAAGATGACACAAGAAGAAAAAACAAAACTGGAGGAACGAATCGTAGATGTCCTGAAAACGGTCTATGACCCAGAGATACCTGTCAACATCTATGATCTCGGTATGATCTACAAGATTGACGTACAAGAGGATGGCAGTGTAGATATGGATATGACTTTCACGGCTCCTAACTGTCCTGCTGCCGACTTCATCCTGGAGGATGTGCGCACGAAGGTGGAAAGTGTAGAGGGCATCACGACAGCCAATGTCAATTTGGTATTTGAGCCTGCGTGGGACCAAAGCATGATGAGTGAAGAAGCAAGAGTCGAACTGGGGTTTGATTAGTGAAAAGTGAAGAGTTAAGAGAGAAAAGTAATGAAGAACATATATTTCCTTTCCGATGCCCACCTTGGATCGCTGGCTATTCCGCACCAACGTATGCAGGAGCGCCGGTTGGTGCGTTTCCTAGACAGTATCAAGGAGAAGGCTGGTGCCATTTATCTGTTGGGCGACATGTTCGACTTTTGGTACGAATATAAATACGTTGTTCCCAAGGGATTTACACGCTTTCTAGGTAAGTTGTCGGAACTGACAGACCTCGGTGTAGAGGTGCATTATTTTACTGGCAATCATGACATCTGGGCATACGAGTATCTGGAAAAAGAATGTGGTGTTATTCTCCATAAGAAGCCTGAGACCACAGAGATTTATGGTCATGAGTTCTTCCTTGCCCACGGCGATGGTATGGGTGATCCTAACAAGTCGTTCAAATTAATCAGGGCTATTTTTCATAATCCCTTTTGCCAGTGGGCATTTTCCAATATCCATCCCCGTTGGGGAATAGGCTTTGGGCTGACGTGGGCAAAGCATAGCTATATCAAGCACAAGGAAAGCGACGAGCCCGTTTATATGGGTGAAGATCGTGAGCACCTGGTTCTCTTTGCCAAGGAGTACATCCAGTCACACCCCAATATCGACTATTTCATTTTTGGTCACCGGCATATTGAGTTAGACATGAAGTTGTCACGGCCCACAGCAGGAGAAGGACACAAAGCGCGACTGATGATTCTTGGCGACTGGATTAGCCAGTTTACTTATGCCGTATATGATGGCGAGCACATGTTCTTAGAGGAATATGTGGAAGGCGAGAGTCAGCCGTGAAAAGGGAAAAGGGAAAAGTCTTTGACCAAGGTCAAAGCGACCAAAGGTCGAGCGGAAAAGTGAAAATGAAAAGTAAAGGATGGGAAAAAAGATTGTCACATTCGGCGAGTTGCTCCTGAGGTTTTCTAAGCCAGGACAGCTGCGACTGACACAGGGCAACCTGTTTACAAGCAAATATGGTGGCAGCGAGGCTAACGTAGCTGTATCGTTGGCTTATCAAGGCGAGGACGTAACCTATATTACCCGTCTTCCTGGCACGCCTGTGGGTTATGCTGGTGCGATGAGTCTGTCACAGTTTGGGGTTGATACCAGTCAGATACTGTATGGTGGAAAACGCATTGGCACCTATTATTTCGAGTCTGCTGCCGGAATGCGAGCTCCCAAGGTGATATACGACCGTGACGGTTCGGCATATTACGACTTACAGCCAGGTATGATTCCCTGGCGCGAGATACTGAAAGGCTGTTCCTATTTTCATGTGTCTGGTATTACAGCTGCTATCTCGTCAAAGGCTGCTGAGGCTACCTTTGAGGCGCTGGACATTGCTGACGAGTTGGGTGTCACCATTTGTTTCGATATCAACTATCGTAAGAATTTATGGAAATATGAGGGTGCAGAGCCTCGCAAGACGTTGAGCAAGATGCTGTCACGATGTGACATGATGTTTGGTGATGCCGTTGAGTTTGAATGGTTGTCACAACATCCACAACCTCCTTTTACTGCCTTAGACTCTTCTTTCCAGATGCAGATGAAGGAGTATGGCGAATGGTTTGACGAGCTGCATGCCGGATATCCACGCGTCAAATACTGGATGATGGGAATGCGTAACGAGATATCCTCGAAACACCACACACTGACCGGACTGCTTTGGACTGAAGGAAAGTTGTTGCAGGCACCCATCATGGATATTCCCGATGTAATAGATCCCGTTGGTGTGGGCGATGCTTTCATGGGTGGCTGGCTACACGCCATCACCCTATTTCCTGATGACAGGCAGAAGCAGCTGAACTACTCGCTAGCTGCTGCCACGCTGAAGAACTCCATACCTGGCGACTTCAATCTATCTACGGAAGATGAAATTCTGGATTTGCTGGAACGACGCCACCATCAAGGAACACTTTACAAGACTTACGGATAGCGAATAAGAACAATCCCCGCCAATTTGGTGGGGATTGTTCTTTGATGTATGTAATGACAGATTACAGCAAATTCATGGTATCGGTAGCAATCATCAGCTCCTCGTCGGTGGGGATAACTACAACCTTTACCTTAGAGTCGTCAGCAGAGATGACACACTCCTCTCCACGCTTGGTGTTCTTCGACTCGTCGAACTTAACGCCAAGGAATTCGAGGCCCTTGCAGACCTCAGAACGCATAGAGAGTTGGTTCTCACCAACACCTGCCGTGAAGACGATCACGTCAACACCACCCATAGCTGCAGCATAGGCACCGATATACTTCTTAATGCGATAGAAGTACATATCCTGAGCCAGCTTAGCGCGAGGCTCACCAGCCTTTGCAGCATTCTCTACGTCACGCATATCAGAAGAACCACCCGTGATACCAGCCACACCGCTCTTCTTGTTCAGGAGGTTAGACATACCGTCGGCATCCAGACCCAGCTTCTTCTGCAGGAAGGTAACAGCCCCACCATCGATATCACCAGAACGAGTACCCATAACGAGACCTTCCAGTGGGGTAAGACCCATTGAGGTGTCCACGCACTTGCCATCAACCACAGCAGCCACCGAGCCACCATTGCCGATGTGACAGGTAATCATCTTGGTACCTTCAGCCTTCATGCCCAGGAACTCCAGAGCACGGGCACTAACATAGCGGTGAGAGGTTCCGTGGAAGCCATAACGACGAACGGCATACTTCTCGTAGAGCTCGTAAGGAATAGCGTACATATAAGCCTTAGCAGGCATCGTCTGGTGGAAGGCTGTGTCGAACACACCTACCTGAGGCAGTCCTGGCATAAGCTCCTTCACGGCATTCACACCCTTCAGGTTGGCAGGGTTATGCAGTGGAGCGAGGTCTGAACACTCCTCAAAGGCCTTCAACACCTCGTCTGTCAATACTACCGACTGGTTGAATTTCTCACCGCCGTGCACCATACGGTGACCTACGGCATCAATCTCATCAAGCGACTTGATAACACCAATCTCCGGATCTGTGAGGAGTGAGAAGATGAACTTCACACCCTCTGTGTGCTCAGGGATGTCGTGCATAATCTGCTTCTTCTCACCATTAGCCAGCTTCACCTTTACGAAAGCACCGTCCAAGCCTACACGCTCAGCACCACCACTGGTCATCACACTCTTGTCGTCCATATTGTACAAGGCGTACTTGATAGAGGACGAACCACAGTTTAAAACTAATATCTTCATAACGACAGACCCCCTCCCAGCCTCCCCCTGTATGGGGAGGAGTAATTACCCAAGGGAGTTATAGGGGCATTTTAAAATAATTATTAATACGTTTATTCTGCTATCTCCTCCCCTCCATAAAGGGAGGGGATGGGGGTGGGTCTATTTTTTTGCATCCATAGCCTGGCAGGCGGTGATGGCTACCATGTAGTAGATATCCTCTACAGAGCAACCACGAGAGAGGTCGTTTACAGGACGAGCAATACCCTGGAGGATAGGACCAATGGCAACGGCATCACCCAGACGCTGAACGAGCTTATAGCCAATGTTACCCACTTCCAGATTGGGGAATACGAGTACGTTAGCCTTACCGGCAATGTCAGAACCAGGAGCTTTCTTGGCACCTACAGAAGGCACCAACGCAGCATCTGCCTGCAATTCTCCGTCAATCTTCAGGCTGGGATCAAGCTCCTTAGCCAACTTGGTAGCCTCAATAACCTTGTCAACAACCTCGTGCTTGGCAGAACCCTTGGTAGAGAAGCTCAGCATAGCCACGCGAGGATCAGCGAAACCTGCTACTGACTTAGCGGTCTGTGCCGTACATACGGCAATCTGTGAGAGCTGTGCAGCATCGGGCATAGGTGTTACGGCTACATCGCCCACTACGAGCACACCATCCTCGCCATACTGCTTCTCCTTCGAGATGAGCAGCATACCACCACTCACGCAGGTGATGCCAGGAGCACACTTGATAATCTGGAGAGCCGGACGAAGGGTATCTCCCGTTGTTGAGAGAGCGCCAGAAATCTGTCCGTCAGCACCTTCAGTCTTGATAATCATACAACCCAGATAGAGTGGGTTCTTCACCAGCTTACGAGCCTCCTCGATGGTCATTCCCTTCGACTTACGGAGCTCAGCCAACTTCTCGGCATATTCCTCGCTCTTCTCACAGTTCTCGGGGTCAATCAGGGTTGCCTTGTCGATGTGCGTCAAGCCCTTTTCCTTAGCGAGGGCATGCACTTTGTCTGGATTACCAATCAGAATGATGTTTGCAATGTCGTCAGCCAATACACGGTCGGCTGCACAGAGAGTTCTCTCCTCCTCGGCCTCGGGGAGCACAATGCGCTGCTTGTTTGCCTTAGCTCGCGCTACGATTTGACTTAATAAATCCATAGTTTGTTTTACTTTTATAAATTATTAGATTTCAATTATACATGGTCTGCAAAGGTACGAATAAAAATGGGAAATGAGAAATGAGAAATGAGAAATTTCAATGAAACATAAAGAAATTAATTCCCCTTGTTATTTTTTAACTTTTCGTGCTTCTCTCTCACCCCAGTTCTTGTGTCAAGATGCTCTCCAGCTTTTCTGCCGACAGTCGCAAGTGGAACTTGCTATGGATAGCCACCGAGATGCCTCCCGTCTCCTCACTAACGACGATAGCAATGCTGTCGCTCTCATGGGTAATACCCAATGCCGCACGGTGTCTAAGTCCCAGTTCTTTGGGAATGTCCAAATCGTGCGAAACAGGAAGGATACACCCTGCAGCCTTGATGCGCCCTTTGACGATGATGGTGGCTCCGTCGTGCAACGGCGAGTTTTTGAAGAACAGGTTCTCTATGAGTCGTTGGCTGATGGCAGCATCTATCACCTCTCCTGTTGACACGATGTCGTCCAAAGGGGTGGCCCTTTGAATGACGATGAGAGCTCCCACCTTCTTCTTGCTCATACTCATACACGCCATCACGAGGGGCATAATCGTCTGCTTCAGATGGGTTTTGTCCATCCTTCTGTCTTCACTCATCAGCAGACGGCGAAGTCTCCTCATGCGCCGGTGTGCTCCGAGGTTGAACAGGAACTTACGGATATCGTCCTGGAAAATAATCACCAGTCCGATGACACCCACCGAGAGCACTTTGTCCATGATGCTTCCCAGCAGCTTCATCTGCAACACCTGTGACACGATGAGCCACAACACGATGAACACCAGAATGCCTATAAACACGTTCAGCGAGCGCGATTCCTTCATCAGCCGATAGGCATAGAACAGCATCACGCCAACGAGCACAATATCGATAAAGTCCTTTAATCCGAATTCGAAAAACATCTTTGATATTTACTATTTGACCATTTACAATTTATTGAGTCCATTTACCAATTTCACACACTCCACAGCTTCGCGGACATCGTGGACCCGCAATATCGAGGCGCCCTTTGCCAAAGCAAGCGTGTTGAGCACCGTCGTACCATTTAGTGCCTCAGCAGGTGTGCACCCCAGGAGTTTCCATATCATAGACTTGCGCGAAACACCCACCAGCACAGGCAGATGCAACGCCTCCATACGCTCCATTTCTCGGAGCACCTGATAGTTCTGCTCCACCGTCTTTCCGAAACCGAAGCCTGGGTCGAGGATGATGTCTTTCTGCCCCATCGAGCGTAGCGTGTCAACAGTCTCGGCACAATCCAGCATCACTTCCTTGATGATGCTTTTGCGCGACATATATATATAAGGTACGCGAAGTCGGCTTACCATACGGAACATATCTAGAGGTGAGGGATTGGGGGAAGTCCCCACATCGTTGATGATATCCACACCAAACTCCTCGACTACCATACGGGCTACATTGGGGCGGAAGGTGTCCACGCTCACCACAGCATTGGGAGCCTCACGCTTCACGATGGGCAATGCCTTCCTTAGGCGTTCCATCTCCTCAGTCTCCGTAACAGGCTCACTATCAGGGCGTGTGGAGCAAGCCCCCACGTCGATGATGGTACCCCCCTCGTCCAGAATCTGATGGGTTCGCCTAGCTATCGCCTCTTCTGTCTGCTGTCTGCTATCGGCATAGAACGAGTCGGGTGTCACATTGAGAATACCCATCACTTGAGGTGTCTGGAGCCCAAGCAGTTTTCCGTTACAATTCAGCGTATAGTCCATATTCTTTGCAAAGATACAAAATAATTCATAATTCATAATTCATAATTCATAATTATTTTGTAATTTTGCCAGAAAATACAAGCAATAAGATGGATATTAAGGAACTCTATAAACTCTACCAGCAGCACCCGTGCATCACTACCGATTCGCGCAACTGTCCTGAGGGCAGCATCTTCCTGGCTCTGAAAGGTGCTTCATTTGATGGTAACCTATATGCCGTTCAGGCATTAGAAAAAGGCTGTTCCTACGCTATTATCGACAATCAGGATGTGTTAAAAGAGTTGTCACAGTTGTCCAAGTTGTCGTCAAGAATAATTCTTGTGGACGACTGTCTGCAGACCTACAAGGACCTGGCGCGCGAACATCGCCGTCAGTTCGACATTCCTATTATCGGCATCACAGGCACCAATGGCAAGACGACGACAAAGGAGTTGATTCGTGCCGTATTGTCTGAGTGCTACAACGTGATGGCAACGGAGGGCAATTTTAACAACGATGTGGGAGTTCCCAAGACCTTGTTCCGCCTCAACGAAGATCACGATATTGCCGTCGTGGAAATGGGAGCCTCGCATCCTGGCGACATCAAGACGCTGGTGGAGACTTCGGAACCCACCTGCGGTCTCATCACCAATGTAGGACGCGCCCATCTGCAGGGCTTCGGCTCCTTCGAAGGCGTTTGCAAAACAAAGGGTGAGTTGTACGATTTCCTGAATGCCCACGACTGTCCCGTCTTTATCAATCGCGACAACAAGCACCTGATGCAGATGATTCAGGAAAGAAACACGCAGAAAACAGCTCGTGGAGAGGAGCCGTTGGACATCTACTACTATGGTTTGGGCGACTCGCAGGACATTCTGATTCGTGGGGAAGTCATCAGTTGTGCTCCCTTCCTCAAGTTCCGTTGGCGCGAGCAAGACCACGAGGCCGGATATACCTCGGAATGGATGGAGGTACAAACCCACTTGATTGGCGCCTATAACGTGGATAACATGCTGGCTGCCATCACGATAGGCTACGTGAACAACGTACCTTTCAAACAGATTAACCACGCATTAGAAAACTATGTGCCCACCAACAACCGCTCACAACTGACGGAGACGGAGAAGAACCACCTCATCGTGGATGCCTATAATGCCAACCCCACATCCATGAAGGCGGCCCTCGACAACTTCCGACTGATGGAGGTGTCGCCCAAGATGGCTATCCTGGGTAAGATGGGCGAGTTGGGCGATGTGTCTGACGAGGAGCACCAGAAGATTATCAAACAGTTGGAAGAAGCCCGTTTCGACGAGGTATGGCTCGTAGGTGAGGAGTTCCAGAAAGCGCTTTGTGCACAACCCTCATCACTCACCACACTCAAGGTTTTCCACGATGTGGAAGAGGTAAAAGCACTTATCGCACAACAGCAACCACAAGGGCGCTACATCCTTATCAAGGGTTCCAACAGCACCCACCTCTATGAACTCCCCGTCCTGTTATAGGCAGGGAAAAGGATGCCATAAGGGTTAGAATTTATTCCCAGTGCGGGAATGTTTTATTCCCAGGCTGGGAACATTTTATTCCCAGTGTGGGAATAATTGTTCCCCATAAGCTTGATGTTTTTGGAAGCCCTAACCAATATCAGTCCTTCCACAACTCCTGAAGGACACTGAGGCTCTTCAACTCAGGGAACTGGGGAATATGCAGGCGATAATACTGCAACAGCACATCGACAATACGATTGCGATCCATACGACTGAGGCGATAGAGGCGCATCGTGGGGAAGTCCATTCGCATCATGAGATGGATGAGGCGGGCCTCATCAGGTTGCAGAAAATCGCGATGGGTCGGTGCGGAAGTGCAGAAACGGCCTTCACGCAAGTCGAACATCATATTCCAGTCATCACTCACCTCCAAATTAGGATAGAAGCCCAGGAAGCGTGAGAGGTGCATCAGGAAGGTAAGGTGAAAGTTGGCATAGCTGCCCGTTGCCATATCAAGCCACTGCATGGAACTGCTAATATAAGAAAAAAGCGCCACATTCTGTTGTTCAGAGTGCAAAGCATAGTACAGGAACTCAGCGACAAAAAGAGATAATGCCAGCTTCTCTGGAGAGAAAGGAATAGAGGTATAGGCAACCAGTAGGCGCGCATCCTTCAGCTTCTGGAGCTGCACGCGCTGGCGCACATCGCACTCCACTTCCAACAAAGTCATTGGCTGGAAATACTGCTTCTTCAAACGCGACTTGGAGGTCTTGGGAACAGGCACGATAAAAGCCAGTCGACCCGCCTCGCGAGTGAACATCTCGACGATGATTTTCGACTCACCGTACTTCAAAGAATGCAGCACTATGGCTTCCGTTTTCACTAGCACGACTGCAAAGGTACGAAAAGTCGAGAGTTTTGTATTTAGAGTTTAGGGAAATTTAGTCATTAATATGCAAAAAATTGTTAAATATTAATAGCTTGGAAACAATTTCTCATTTCTCATTTCTCATTTCTCATTTTTTATATGTACCTTTGCACCCGCTAAAAATGACGATGGTCCCTTCGTCTATCGGTTAGGACGAGAGATTTTCATTCTCTAAAGAGGAGTT
>CAMIVY010000026.1 GCA_946402275.1 uncultured Prevotella sp. | reverse complement strand
CCTGAATGGCGTCGTTGGTGTTCTTTGTCAAATTCAATTCCAATGCCATAATTTTTTAATTTTTAATTTAATGTTAATACTAAGCACTATTCACTGTTCACTAGCGAATGCGCCATTACTTTCGGAGTAATTGAAATTACTCTTGGATTATCCGGAATTCTCCGCGGCTCTTTCTCAAATCCGTTTGCAAAATTACAAAGCCGAAGAATGGTGTTTCCCCATTATTGGACATTATGGGACAAAATTCCCCATTATTGGACATTATTCATCGTCGATGCTGACGCCATAGTTGTCTGCTATCCACTTCACGACGATGGGCGGCAGTCGTTCGCGCGGCCTCATGCCCATAGCGCAGAGCTCGTCCTTGTGACGACTAAGATAACTGTAAAACGTCTTTCTGTCAACCCCGGCCCTATAGGCCAGTTCCTCTCTTGTCATTGCCTTCATTTTTCACTTTTCACTTTTCATTTTCAGATACTCTTCGTACGACACGGCCCCCTGTTTGCGCTCGGCAATCTCACGTTCCAGCCGTGCATTGTCCTCTTCGCGCTTGGCGGCAATGGCCTGCTGGTCGGCGGTGTTCTTTGCTTTCGTTGCCCTTTCTTTTGTTTTCTCAAGCTGGAGCATAGCCTTCTCATCGGTAGCGGCAATATTGTTATTCATCCATCGTTCCATACATCCCGCAGTGTCCCAATAGGCCTCTCTCTCGAAACGCATCTTCCCACCTTTCCGTCCTTTCATAGACCAGTAAGTGAAAAACTTGTTTATCTCCTTATGGTCATATTGATTGCCAAATGACTGACACTCCGCTAGGAACCTTTTTTTTCTTTCCTCCAAATCCAAATCCGCAACGCGTGTAAAGTGTGTGTGTGTTTTCTCCTCTTTTTCTTTCACCTCCGTCTCTCTTTCTTTATAAGAGGGGTGCAGGGGGGAATTTTTCTTTTCTCTTTTTCTTTTTCGCTCTTTTAAGAAGCCTGTGAGCGAGTAGTCGTTCTTGAACTTTTTGCGGTACAGGAAACCAGCCTTGACCTTCTCGGCATAGGTCATGTCGCGGTAGTAGCGGATGGCGCAAAACAGGTGGAAGAGCAGCAGGCGAACCGCCTGCTCCTCATAGTCACTCTTCATCCCTGCATCGACCAGCTGGCGATCGACAGTCTGTTCGTTTATTTCAATCTGCATCATGTTCTTTGGCTATCGTGATGATTACGTCCTCTATTTGCTTGCGGATGTCGGGGTTGAAGCCGACCCTGGCTGCACTAAACTGCCCAGCCTTGTAGAGATATTCGAACATCAAGACAGCGCACAGATTATAGACCAGGGAAATTCTCTTTTCCATGAGCTGGCAACCCTCCATCAAATCCAAGTACTTGGTCAGCAGCAGCAATACCTGCTTCTTTTCGTCGTGCGACAGATCACGCATCGCATGCTTCATGTTGTTGTACAACTCAATGCGCTGTTTAGCCTCCTCAACGGTAGGCAAAATGTTATTTTCCTTTTTCATAGTTTACACGTTAAAATTGTTATACTTTTTCATTATTCATTTCCTTCATTTCTTTCATTTCTTTCATTTCCTTCATTTCCTTTGTATCTTCTTCCGAGCAGTGTCAGATGGTAGAACGCCTCGTAAGGGTCGTGGAAATAAACCGATTTACCATATATACTTGTCTGAAACTTATTTCCATGTGGGTACACCCCTGGCAACCCCGTCTTTGCATTCGGCTTCCACGGGAGTAGCATGTTCATCTTGTTCTCACTGCCGCTCACTTCCCGCAGGTTCTCAATGCGGTTGTCGGTCTTGTCACCGTTGATGTGGTCTATCTGCTGCGTAGGCCAACAGCCCTTGCAGACCGCCCAGACAGCATGGTGCAGATAAACAAAAACCTGTCGCTTGTCCAAATTGCAAAGCACGCATAAGTAACCACATCTATCACGCTTCTTACCCCTTATCGTACGCCCCAGCCGGCTGCTGGTCAGCCTGCCAGTTGCAGCATCGTAAGTGTAATTCTTTTTCATGCGCAGCAGCAGCTCCTGCATCTGCGCTTCAGTCAATTGTTTCTTGTTCACTTTTTACATTAAATATTAAACATTAAAAATTAAATTTGCTTCGCTCAGATAATATCGGCGGTGGTCATCCGCGCAATAAATCTGAAGGCTGAAAGCCGTAATTTAATTTTTCATTTTTCTGAAATTTAATCTTCTAACTCCCAATATTCGCAGTCTTGGCGCAACTCCGCCAGATCTACTTTCGCACACCTTCGCCGTCCCTCGTCCAGCAGCTCCTTGCAGATCTGCTCACAACAGCGGATTATCTCCAGTGCAGACCGGTACTGCTCTGCGAACAGCTCGTTCAGGTCGCAGTCAGGTTCCAAAGACGATGTGTATGCGTAGCCGCCCGTCGTTGCGTCGTAGTCACGCTCCACGCACTCGTGCACAGCGTCCGTAAACACACTCGCCGTCTTCACCAGCGTCTGCCTCACCGTTACTTCAAACTCATTTTCCACTTTTTTTACATTAAAGATTAAAGATTAAACATTAAATTCTTTGCGAGCCGCTCGGCGACGAAGGAGACGCTTGTACATTCAAGAAAGCAACCAAAGGTCGAGCGCGCTTCGCTCAGTTTTTTGGGGCACGGATGGCCACGGAATACACGGAATTTTCTAGGGCAAAAGACAGTGTCCATCCGTGTCCATCCGTGCCTAAAAATAAGGTCGCGCAGTCCGTGTCCATCCGTGCCTAATATTAAACATCTACCGATAGAATGTTTTTCGCCGCGAACGACCGGAAGGACCGGCAGTCCAGGTCGAAATACACATAAACTCCGCGCCTCAGCACATTGGCGAACGTGTCGCCGTCCTCAGCCTTATACTCATAATGGTCGAAGTCGTCAGAGATGCCGTGGCACAGCGTGCCCCGTGCCTGTCGCTCCTCACCGTTTGCCTTCTTATAGCAGAACGTCACCACGCCCTCGCCCAGCATGCCCAGCAGCTGGCGTGTCAGGTGCGCCTTGTGGAAAGCCTCGCTGCGCTTCAAGCTATGCTCCGTTATCAACCAGTTTGCTAACTCCAGCGTCCAGCTGTTCAGCAGCTGCCGCTTCTCCTTATTCAATTCTTCAATCACTTTTTACATTAAATATTAAAGATTAAACATTAAATTTCAGCTTTCAGCCTTCAGTTTTTTGGGGGCACGGATGGCCACGGAATACACGGAATTTTCTAGGGCAAAAAACAGTGTCCATCCGTGTCCATCCGTGCCTAAATTAATCCACATCGGAAGAAGATTTTCACTACTCACCTCTGAGAAAATTCAATCCGAATTTTCTCATTACCTCGTAAATCTCATGCGCCGTGAGTTCCGTTCCCGTTTCCATTTTCGCCATCGCACACCCCAGGCGCACGTAGTCCGCTGTCGTGCTCAGCCATGTTATCTCCGACTTATACACCCGTTCACGGCAATACTTGATATACGCCTGCGTGTTATTCTCGTTGGGTGGCGCAAAGCGCGTAACGATGGCACGCACCGTGGCACAGCGGTATTTCACGCGATATGTGCGCATCAGCACGATCCAAGCCCTGATGCCGTGCTCGCGCGTTTCAAACTCCACGAAGCCCTTGCAGACTCCCGTCTCACCCTTCCATTTCGGTCCCAATCCTTTGCGGATGTTAAAGATATTATTCTTTGCAATCATAATTTTTTTTGTTTTTTGTTTTTACTTGTTTTACTTGTTTTCAAAAAAGTCGGCCAACTTTTCAATCGCAAAATTAGGGACAAAAAAAAAGCGACGGAAGTAATTTTCCGTCGCCGTAAAGTTTCTGAAAGTTTTACGTAGCGTTTAACAGTTTTTTAACAATTCCCGTAAAGTTTTTACCTTTTGACGTAAAGTTTTTGAAAGTTTTTTGAAAGTTTTTTATGCAGCCAAAAGCAGTTCCTCTGTCCTGTCGGCTATCTGCTGGTAGTCGCGGAAACGCTTACCCTTAACAGGTGCATCGTTCTCGTCCCATAGCTTTGATACGCGAACGAAGCTTTGTACGGCCATCCTTTGCAGCTCACTTGGTAGAGGCAGGTATTCGTGTTTGGGTACAATAGAAGCCACCAGCGTGCAGAAAGGTTCCATCTCAGCCATTCCCCAGTTCGACAGTTCTACCAGTTTGCGGAATACAGCATACCACTGACGCCCATTCTTCACCATCGGTGAAACGTCAAAGATAACAGACTCCACTTTATCTGGTGTTATCTCCCGTTTCATTTCATCTTTCATTTTTCTTATGCGTCGCACGCAGTCGCGACTCTTCACCCTCGGATTCTTTTTCCTTATCTCAATCACTCGTCCACATACCTTATAGTTACTGTCTTCGCTTAATCTGATGGGTTGATAATCATCGTTGTAAGGCACCAGCCAAGTCTGCCCGTCCTCATCCTCATAGAAAGCCTTAACGCTGAATCTATCCACAAGATTGACCAGCAATATATCGCCATCCATAGGCACTATTCCTTTCTCTATTATCAAATCATCACCTGCATTGATGCCAGCATCCTGCATCGAGTCGCCAATAGCCGTAATCTTGAATTTCTGGTGGCGCTCTATCAAGTCGCGTGAGTACCAGTCATCATTCTCGAGAATGACATCGCCAATCTCTGTAGCAGGACCACAGTGTACGGGATTCAGGAACGTAGGAATATCATCTTCGCATATACTTGGTTCGTAGCCAGCCTCTCTCAGCTGGCTGAATAGTTCTTCGGTTTCTTCTAATATCATAATAAATAATGAAAATTACTTGTTATTTCGGAATTTATGCTTATCTTTGCAGCGGATATTAAACAATTAACGTTATGACCCTGATAGTATTGAACGTTGAAGATGCAAGCCTTCTTCCCAGTCTGAAGCAGATATTGGGAGCTATCAAAGGTGTAACCATTAAAGGCTTGAGCACATCCTCTACAGAAGTAGAGGCAGAGAAGGCTTTTATCAACGAAACTATTAATAAAGGCTATCGCGAGGCGCAAGAAGGGCGTTTCGCAGGCAAAGATCTTACCTCTCTTGACGCATTGGTTGAGGAACTTAGAGCAGAAGCCTAATAGCTTATGGTAACTTTCAATTTTACTGAAGAGTTCCTTCGACAGGCTAAGCGTTTGGCAAAGCGTTATCACTCTCTCGCTGACGACATTGATGCTTTGCAACAAGATAAACACTTTCATTTACTACCCGTCTATTTCTTATTCAGATAGTCCATCAGCTGTTGTGGTGTACCATCGTATTTAGTATAATTTATGGTTTGACCATTAGCAGAAACAGTCATCTTGTTCCCGTTGACGGAAACCTCAGCCCATTGACCATCATCACTAATCATCTTGTTACCTTCAATGGTATAGTTCCAGGTATAGGTTTGCGGATTGAGGGTGTAGCTTCCCCCTGATTTCCATAATTCATATTGGACAACTGAACTATTGCCAATCACTATCACCCAGTCATCTTCTAGGGTGTACCAAGTTCCCATCAGTTCCGACTTGTTGATAGTCTTCACGTCGTCACCATCACTGCCGCAAGCCACCATCAGTGGCATTGCCAATACCATGAGCATCATCATACTCCAAATCTTCAATTTCTTCATAGTGTTTCTATTATTGTTTTGTTTAAATTTACTTGTTACATCAGTCATCAGTTGTCGCTAACTGTCCCCGTGGCATTCTTTGTTTATAGATTTTTGAATTTTATCATATATCAAATCATAGGCTTTTTGATATGCATTTTCACTCCAGTCAAAAGGGATAGGTACAACTTCAACATCCAAAGCTTCAAGCATTTTTATCTTCCCAATATCATAGCTTTTATCTTCGATAGCATAATAAACAATTCTGTTAGCAGACTCTTTCCTGTCATGGAATAGTCTTTTCCTACTAACTAAGAAATACCACAAATCAATTTCCTCATAACCAAGTCCAAAGCCCAAAATGAACACGTCAGAATTGATCATCACGTTTAGCCAACTATAATCCTCTTTAAGCAATTTTTTAAACCCTTTGACATAATCACAATACTCAAACAATCCAAGCATGATAGACTCGTGATACTCTATACTACCATGAATATTCCACAAACGAATAGTGCGATTCCCTTTTACCAAATTGTAATGAGCACGTTCTCTAAGACAAGGGTTTATAGGCTCTTTAACACCGTAACCTTTATCTACAAAGTAGTCTTTGATATATGATTCATAGTTTGTTGTAATATAATTATCTGCTTGCAAGTCAGCCAACTTTTTATAATAAGGGAAATCGGAATATTTACTCCAGGATAATTTTTCAGCCAACCTTTTCTTAATAATATCATATTCAACATTAACTGATTCCAGTTCAAGAACACCATCAACAGTGAAAGTAACCCCGATATCAGATCCAAAGGGACGAGTTTCATATTTTTCTTTATTCAAGACCACATATTCATATTTCAAAGTGTTGCTTCCTATTGGAGGCATCATTTTTCCTTCAGATAGTTGCATAAGTATACTATCCCAAGATTCTCCTTTTCCCAAGAGATTTATTCCGTTACCAAAGAATATTGTTGTTTGCATTCTCTATTCTATGTATCAAACATTACACTTTGAAATTATTATCTCTATAGTATTAAACAAATTCCCAATGGAAACCTGCATAAGACTCTCGCTTCCCTTGTGCAGCCCAACTGATGTAATCAGGGCTTACTCCATATTTTCTGCCAGCAGCCATAAGAGATGGGAATACTTCTCCTGTTTCAATATTTCTAACAGGACGTTTTGAAGGATGCTCATCAATCAAATTAAGATCTGCCAGGATGCCTCGATTATAAGCTGTTGAATAAGCTGAGGGTGAGCCTTTTGAAAATTCTGCCCTTGTTTTATATTTTGACGCTTCTGCTTTAAGAGCGTCAATAGTCCATATCCTTGTATAAGAACCAATCGAGCCAGATACTCGTCCCGTTTTTGCAACATTAATGGTGCTCCATCCTTCATCCTTATAATGCTGTACCCAATTGTCCTCGATCTCTCTACTTTCTAAAGGTCTCAATTTTTCGGCAAGTATTTTTGGACTTGGCACTTCCATTTCTTTCGAAGTAAAGTATTCATAAACAGGACTATTTTTCCTATGTTTATGCGGGTGTGAGTGTTCTCGATGCCTTCTCTTTATATCATTAGTTAATCCCACATAAACCACATGTGCGTCAGTATCCTCATATGCATATACAGTATGGTTTTTCGCATCCAAACTACCATTAAATTGTTCAGGGAGTTCAAACCATGTAATGTCTTCATACCAGCCCATTGCTTTCGCACGATTATAAGCCCCACCATGCTTTCTTTCAAATTCGCTAGCGTACCTACATGACTTAGCAATATTCATTACTTCTTCATAAGTATAATCAGAATGCCGCTCTCGTTGTAAAAAGCTAATATCGATATTACGTTTAATAGCAATGCTATACAATGAAGGCTTCTTCTTAACAAATTCTTTGAGATATTTATACTTATGGGCTTCTCTTAAAACGACTTCGGAGGGTGTTTCTCGCTCAGCTGCTCTTAATTCAATACTACACTTAGGACATCCTTTTCCCTTGTATGCATGAGTTGCTGGTAATTGCCAAAACTCACCATGCTTGGGACATATAATACACACTTTGTGAGCAGAGTCGCGAAAAATCACCTTACTATAATCATATTTATCACCATGAAACAAATGAGCTCCATTGTAGAATGTTTCCTCATCATAAATGTTCCAACCCGCACATTTCTGACATCCATGCCCCGCTATATGATCTCTTGGCGTTTGCCAAAATTCACCATGTTCAGGACATATTATGCACACTTTGGTAGCACTATTTTTATAATTCACTTTTGAATAATCGTATTTGTCCCCGTGAACCTTCTTGGCTTTCTTAATAAAGTCTGTTTGAGTGTCAGCGATGCTTTTTACTCTAATTCTTTGCGCACATATTGGACATCCTGCCCCTCCTAAATGCGCGTTAGGTGTTTGCCAAAATTCACCATGTTCTGGGCAGATGATGCAAATCTTCTTCTTCTTGTTCGTATACTTGACACAAGAATAATCATATTTGTTATGATGAACATCATTAGCTTTTATTACAAAATGTTCTGTCGAGGATTTATTTCTACCTGCACATATTGGACAACCATTACCTTGTATATGACTATTGGGATTTTGCCAAAATTCACCATGTAGTGGACAAATGATACATACTTTTGTTCGTGAGTTTACATAGTTTACCTTGGAATAATCATATCTTTCCCCATGTTTATCTTTTGCTAATCTAATAAAATCTGCCAAAGAGTAAGAACGCTTACTCCTAATCCTTTCCACACCACATTGTGGACATCCCTGCCCTTGAATGTGAGCTGCAGGTTTTTGCCAAAAGGGACCATGCTTTGGACAGACAATACCAATCTTAGTATTAGTATCAACATAATTTATCCCTGAGTAGTCATAACTTTCCCCATGTTTTTCTAATGCTAATTTTAGAAATGTTTCTTTTGTATAAGTTTGTTGAATTGTTCTACGTTTTACTCCACACAGAGGACAACCAACACCACGAAGATGCGAATTTGGTATCTGCCAAAATTCACCATGTTTTGGGCAAACAATACATACTTTTGTTTTGTTATTAACATAACTAACCTTGGAATAGTCATACCTATCTCCATGAATACTTTTTGCCCTCTCCACGAAGACACTTGTAGTTAATTGTTTTGTACCGCCACATACAGGACAGCCATTTCCACATAAATGATAATTTGGTTTTTGTAGAAACTCACCATGTTCAGAGCAGATGATAACAACATCGGTTTTGTTGCTCACATACTCCACCTTAGAATAGTCATATCTATCTCCATGTACTGCTTGAGCTTTCTTAATGAATTCTTCTGTGGTCAGCTTTTCCATAGCAATTATATGAATGCGATAAGTGAAGAAAGAAAAATACCAATAACAATTATGCCCAAGCAGCCACCTTTAGAATTTGGACTATTCTCTGAAGGAGTTTGGTCAACTTCCTCTACAGGAAACTCTTCGTCCTTGTCTTCTTTTATAATAATTTTCCCTTTTCGTATTTGCGTTGTATTCTCAATGGACTTTCCCTCGACCAATATTTCACGGAACTTCACCATAAGGTTACCACACATTTCTGCATCTTCCAACGCATTATGATGATTTAGGACAGGAATACCAAAGCGATTGCAAACAGCATCCAAGGAATGGGTGCCTTGACCTTCTACTTGTAATCCAGTCTTGTCCTCCGCTTCTCTTGATAGTGGCAGGGTATCAAGAATATTGTTGTAGTCCAACTTGGTTTCTATTTCATAGTAGTTACAGACATCACGAATGCAACACTTCTCAACGCTCGCATTATGAGCCACTAATGGCAGTCCTTCAACAAAGTTTTCTATCTCTGGCAACAACTCCGCAAAAGTCTTTTTGTTTTTCAAGTCGTCTTCTGAAATACCATGTACCCAAGTTAATACTTGTCCGCTTTTGCCAGGATAATCGAATGGCGGGCGAATTAAAGAATAGTATTGGTCCACTTTCTTACCATCGCGATACTTCACCATTCCAATTGAGCAAGCAGAAACACGCTGAGAGTATAATGTTTCGAAATCAATACTGACAAATGAAGAAGGTAAATCAACCTCTTTCGGTTGTATTTTAACCTGTAAGTCAGTATAACCAAATCGCTCCTGTTCATGCTCAAAGCTTTCCACTTGGATGATAAGGTCGTTACCATCAAAAGAGATTATGCATCTACGATGTGAAAGGCATTCTTCAATCGTACCCGTGTGATATCCATCTCTTTCGAATGATTGCCTAATGAAATCATCAGGTGCTTCGCCTTGGAACCTATAATACTCGTCACCATCTCTATAGCATGGTAGTTTATGAGCCTCTTCATCGCTCAGTTTGTAATCACGATAGTATGGTTCTATCCACTTGGCATTATATCTGATGACATCTATATGTTCATCAACTCGTTGCATATAGATTTGGAAGGGAGCATAGAAATCTTTAGGCTTCTTTCCTGAAAGGAATGCTTTCAAGGCCTTCTCTCGTTTTCTTTCACGCTCAGCCCTTGCGTCTTTCCATTCCTGTAACTTCTGGGCATTCATCTCATCTATTTCGCGCTGCTTTTCTGCTTTTGCAGCTTCCTTTCTTGCCACAGCAGCCTGATGAGCATCATCATTAACCTTTTTGGCACATTCAGGGCAACCCCATGAAGAATTCAAGATCTGAGTAGGTGTTCTTGAAAAGGCACCATGTTCAGGACAAACAAGGGTAACAGGAGACGTGGAGCTATTATATACAAACTGTTCCAACCCAAACTTATCACCAAACTTTTCCTCAAGTTTAGCCAAGAACTTTTCACCTTTCTCGCACTTCGGACATCCTTTGCCATCAAGATGCTCACGTGCATAAACTAGGAAATCGCCATGAATAGGACAAACAACAGTCACCCTATGATCGCGGTTCTTATAATCCACCTTGCTATAGTCATAGCGGTCACCATAAATTTCTTTGGCTTCTGCTATAAACGATTCAGTAGTGACTATTCGCCTACAGAGTTCAATACTTCTGCTGTTTGGTGATGTTTCTATCTCACTCATAGTACAAACGAGAATTAATTGTTGAAATTGAATAGTTAACTATCTAAGATGGATTACTGAAGCAGTTCACGCCTTACACTACTACTTTCTACGAATATTATTTCAAGCCAATAGTCTTGCTTAGAGGCGATAATCACTTTTTCTTTCTTTGAGGTCGCGCCATTCTTGCTTTAAAGTCGAACATTGTACTTCCGTAAGTTGGCGTGGTGATACGAATAAATCCGTTTGTATTCTTCAAAAATTCTAATACGTCCTTCGCTCTCATTATACGATTGTACTGTTCAATCCTTGCTAATTGATATTGTGTTCCCTCTCGTGTTTTAATTGTTCCAGATGGAATGGTGTCAGTATATGCTGTCTGTGTTGTATCTTTTGTAAATCCGAAATGAAGCCATAATTTCGCTTCATCTTCACCAACATCACAATGCCATTTTTCTGACATTTCTAGCAATTTGCCAGATTGGTTGTACAATCCCACTTTCGCGCTAAACCAATCTGAAAAAATATGAGATGGGTTGCGTAGTTCTATATAAACATTACCATCATCTTCTTCTACAATCTGAATATGTCTACTAGTCCATGAAGTATATCCTATCTCATTTGTCATTGGGTCGGACTTAAAAACCGCTTTTGTTAGAACCTCCACCTGTGCCACTGCCGTTATTCCTAACAGTAGAAGCGAGAATAATAAAGTCATTTTCTTCATATAATAGGTTTTAATTGTTATACTTTGCTTTAATAAATGTAATGAATTGACAGGTATCTGAATCTTTGTCATACACTATAGCCTTTTCTTGTGAAGCATAGGGACAGGTCATGTTTCACTTATTCTTTTCATCAGGCATTATGAATCCGATAGGACGGCGCTCACGCTTGCGAGGCTCCTTGGATTGCAGCTCCGTTAGGGCTGTGCTGATGGCATCAAGCTGAGCACGAGTGCTCTCATTGATGTCGTTTTGGTCACGCAGGATATCCTCTATGTCGAGTTTAAGTTCTTCAAAGTCCTTGCGCAACTGTGCCACATCGGCATTGGTGCTAGGGAGCGATAGCGTGGCTGCCATGTGACGGAACTCGACAAAGGCACGCATAATACTACGATTCACATTGATAGCAGTAGGTGTTCTCAGTACGCTACTTAGCATTGCAACACCCAACTCGGTGAATGCAAATGCACCATATCTGCTACCTCCCCAACTTGAGGTGACAATTTGGCATCTCAAGATTTCTTCATGTGCCACTTCGAACATAAAGTCATCTCCCTCAAATCTTTCTATATTTCGTCGAACCTGGCGTTTTAACTGACTTGTTTCAATACCATATGCATGCGCAAGGTCAAAGTCCAGCATCACGCGCTGACCTCGAATCTCATATATCTTACTCTGTATTGCTTGTATCTCGTTCACTTTATATCGTTTTTAGTTACCTTGCCCCCCACCGCCTTGAATTTCCGTGTATTTACGTGCATCATAAGCGTGGGCTCAATAGTAATATGTGGCAAAGTTAAACATTTTTGTGCATATTGCCAAAAATATTTCGAAAGAATTATGTTTCCATGTACCCAAACGGAAGGTTTAGCCCAGTTGCGTGGAGATTGTGATGTTTAACCATCCAAAGTGGTAGTCGCAAATTTTGCGCTTACCACACTTTCGAAGGTTTATTCGTAAAAACTAAGAAACGTTTGGCTTATCTAACCTACAACTAAAGAAAATCGCAACCCCAGCGCATTGGCTATAAGCATGAAGGTTGAAAGCTGCATGTCAGTCTTTCCTTGCTCAAGCGATGATATATACTCACGCTTCTTACCGATACGCTCGCCCAACTCCTGCTGAGTAAGTTTCTGGCGCTTGCGCTCGTCACGCAACAATTCGGCATAATACCACGCCTTGGCCTTTGCCTCGAACTCCACACGGCTGGGGGAGCCTGCAGGACCATACTTTTCATCAAAATGCTGCGACCCTGTTTTCAGTTGGGCCAATTTCTTTTCATCAAGCTTAATCATATCCTAGTCCTCCTCAAATATATTTTTTCAAAATACGGCGGGCAATTTCTATTTCGCCCTTATATTGCTTTGTGCCCTTTTTCAAAAACGAGTTCAAGAAAAGGACACGTTTGCTCTCCATGAACGAAAAAGTCTCCACCGCGAAAATGATAGTGCGGTACTCATTGTTGCCAATAGAGATTCGCGCCTCATAGAATTCTGTATCCTCAAGGTTTTTTATGAACTTTTTGTTTACCACGTATTGAGTCTTGATAATCATCTCCACGTAGTCATACTTGGCCTTTGTCTTTTCATCAAGACTGGCATAGTATTCGTCATACTCCTCAGAGTGGATAGTTTCCCTTATGTTTTCGTTCATGCCGCAAAAGTAATATATTTATTCCAATTCTCCAAATAATTTGGAAGAAAAACGTTCTTTTTTCATCGTTTTACCTAGTATAGAAACATAGGAATTGGTCATTGTTTCACTTCTCCTTCTCATCAGGCACTATGAAGCCGGTGGGACGGCGCTCACGCTTGCATTTGTGACTGGTTCTGGACTCTCTATTGATTTCTTCTTTGCCATTTTTTTAGTTATTGCTAGCTCACAGCCTTATAAGCCCTTTGTCCTATGTGCGTCATAAGCGTGGGTAAGTAAAATATTTGCCTACAAAGGTAGACAATATTTTTGTAAGGTGCAAATTTTTATGGCACGAAAAAGCGCTCTATACACAAAAGGAAGGTTTAGCTCGACGGCCCGAAGGGGGAAAGTCAACAGTTCCTTCTGTGTACAGAGCGCAGATGAAATGGATGAACATTTTTTCTTTTGTTTTCGAAAATAATTCGTATCTTTGTAGCCTAAAAATGTATTATATAATTTTTCTACTATTTAAAGAATCATGAAAATACTTGTTGTAGATGACGAGCAGGATATCTGCGAGATACTTCAATACAACCTGGAAACGGAGGGGTATGAGGTGGTGACTGCCAATTCTGCCGAGGAGGCTCTTGAACTCCCTCTACAGGAGTATGGGCTGATTTTGCTGGATGTGATGATGGACGAGATGTCCGGATTTCAGATGGCACGGAAAATGAAGGAAAATCCTGCTACGTCACCTATTCCCATCATCTTTATTACCGCACTGGATGGAGAGGACAATATGGTGAAGGGACTGAACATCGGGGCAGACGACTATATTGCCAAGCCGCTGAGCATGAAAGAGGTGAAGGCCAGAGTGCGTGCGGTGCTCAGACGGACATTCGCCATTGACCATTCATCATTGACCATTGACCATTCACTTGTGCAAAAGGAGGCGGATGCCAATAATGTTCAATGGTCAATGTTCAATGGTCAATGCTCAAAGATTTGCTATGAAGGTATCTCGCTGGACCTGAATGCCAAGCGTGCCACTCTGGATGGTGAGCATCTGTCACTGACGAAGCTGGAATATGAAATTCTGTCGCTTCTACTGCAACATCCTGGCAAGGTGTTTTCGCGCGAGGACCTGCTGAAATACTGCTGGCCGCAGGATGTGCTGGTGCTCGACCGCACGGTGGATGTGAACATCACCCGGCTGCGCAAGAAAATAGGCCGCTATGGCCAACAGATTAAAACACGTGTAGGCTATGGCTACTGCTTTGAGAAGTAAATCCTTTGAGCGTAATCTGCTGTTCAGCATCGGCGGTATTTTCCTCCTGTTTGCCATTTGCTTCAGCGTGTATCAATACCAGCGCGAGAAGGATTACAAGATTGACATCCTGCACGCACGATTACAGATGTACAACTACGAGATGGTGCAGACGCTGGGCGAGGACAGCCTGACCAACGGACGGCTGTTTCACGACTATGTGGCGCGACACAGCATGGAGGGCCTTCGCGTGTCGATTATAGACAAGAGCGGACGCGTCCTGCTGGACAGCTACGAGCCACAAGTAGAATCGCTGGGCAACCACCTTCAGCGAAAGGAGATACAGCAGGCTTTGCGCGACAGCAACGGCTACGACATCAAGCGCCTGTCGCAATCTACCCACGAGACCTACTTCTACTCCGCCACCCGCTTCGGCAATGTCATCGTGCGTGCTGCCGTGCCCTACTCTGCCGAGCTGACACGATCGCTGCAGGCCGACGACGTCTATGTTTTCTATACCATTGCACTAACCCTTCTCGTAGGTGTCGTGCTCTACTACATCAGCCACACCATCATCGTGCTTTATTGGAAACTGCGCCATTCGGAGGAGGAAAAGGTGCGCATCAAGCGACAGCTCACGCAGAATGCCGCCCACGAACTGAAGACTCCTGCCGCCAGCATTCACGCCTATTTGGAGAGCATACTTGACAACCCCGACATGCCTGAGGACAAGAAGAAACATTTCCTGGAGCGATGCTATGCCCAGAGCGAGCGTATGAGCAAACTGCTACAGGACATGAGTGCGCTGACCAAGCTGGACGAGATGGACGACAGGCAATCACGGGAGAATTACCATCTGGTGAATGTCCTGCACATCATCCAGAACGCACTGGACGATACAGCATTGCAACTCCACGAAAAAGGCATCACCCCGTCGCTACAAGTACCGCAGCATATAGAGGTAAACGGCGATGCCAGTCTGCTGTACAGCATCTTCCGCAACCTCATAGACAATGCCATAGCCTACGCCACTGGCGCCTCGCGACTCGACATCGTCTGCAAAGAGACGGAATCAGAAGGCCGCCATTTCTACGAGTTCCTGGTCAGCGACAACGGACCAGGCGTAGAACCGCAGCACCTGGACCACATCTTCGAACGATTCTACCGTATCGACAAGGGACGCTCGCGCAAGCTGGGCGGCACGGGACTTGGGCTTGCCATCGTGAAAAACGCAGTTGCAGCCCACGGCGGGACAACAACTGCGAAACTTACGCCTGGCGGCGGACTCACCATCCACTTCACCCTTGCGAGATTCTAACCTACCCTATTCCGTGAATTTTCACCGTTGCCGTTGTTCAGACCTTTCCCTGCCTGAACCACGTTCATTACATAGTCACCCAGTTTCTCACACTCGGAAATGAAATCGATGTAGAAGACACCCAGCTGATAACTATAGAGGCCGGAGTTGACATCATGCAGGTTCTGGTTCTTCAGTTGTGTGCGATAGTTGTTGATCTCATGCTCGATATTATATGATGTGGTGGGACGGGAAACGGGCACTGCAATGCGCTTCTGCATTTCGACGAGCGCACCATCTACCAGCCCGAGCATGGTCTCCATGTGCTGCTTCTGTTCGGGCGTGAAGGCATCTTGACAATTCATACGGTGGCGGTTCAGCGTGCGACCGAGGTTATACACCGAGTCGCCGATGCTCTCCAGTTCGGATATCTGACGGAGCATCTTCTGAATCTGTGTCTTCGAAGTGTCCGACAGGCGGCCCTCGCTCACCTTGTTCAGATAGGCGGCAATCTCCATCTCCATCGAGTCGGTGATGTTCTCATACTTCTCAATGCGTGAGAATGTCTTGTTGAAAACCGCTTCGTCGGCAGTCTGCATCAGGTCGCTGACAAAACCGAACATCCGATGGCAGCGCTCGGCAAAGTTCTGTATCTCCTTCTGGGCCTCCATAATGCTGAGCTCAGCGGTAGAGAGCAAACCGCCGGAGATGAACTTCAGACGGTAATCCTCGTCCTGATCCTTCATGGGCAGCACCTTGCATACCAGCATCTCAATCTGATGAACGAAGCCGATGAGCAGCAGCGTGTTGATGATGTTGAAGGCGGTATGGAAGGTCGAGAGCTTGTAGAGGTCGTTGCCTCCGCCCAGCACGTTGTCGACAAACCAGCTGACGGCGTCGCAGGCAGGGTAGAACACGATGAGGAACACCATCACACCGAAGACGTTGAAGAACATGTGGGCCAAGGCAGCACGGCGTGCCTGGGTGTTAGCCGTGAGCGACGCCATGAAGGCGGTAATGGTCGTACCGATGTTCTGACCCATCGCCAGAGCCGCAGCCTCTTCGAACCCGAAGCCGGGGATGTTCATACCAAAGAGCATCAGCGTGATAGCCATTGCGGCTGATGACGACTGTACAATCATTGTCACCAATGCACCGACCACAATAAACAGCAGGATGGTGAAGAACGAATCCTGAGGCACATGCGCCAGAATGCCCGCTACCATATCGCCGATTCCCATGCCTGTGGCTGCATCCTGAAGGAAGGCCAAACCCATAAACAGGAAGGAGAAGCCGAAGATGAATTCGCCAAAACTCTTCCTGTTGCCCTTCCCACTGAAAATCAGCGGCATACCGATGGCCAGAAGAGGGATAGAAAAGGCTGCGATATCCACTTTGAAACCTACTGCCGAGATAATCCATGCCGTCACCGTAGTACCGATGTTGGCACCCATGATGACGCCGATACTCTGAGCCAGCGTCATCAGTCCGGCATTCACAAAACTTACCACCATCACCGTGGTGGCGCTTGACGACTGGATGAGTGCCGTGATGAGAATACCTGTCAGCACACCCATCACGCGGTTCTTAGTCATAGCCGCCAGAATACTGCGCATGCGATCGCCCGCAAACTTCTCGAGTCCCTCCGACATCGTCTTCATTCCGAAGAGAAACAACGCCAGCGAACCGACCAGTGAGAAAATATTGATAATCAATTCCATAACTATCTTTTTTTGCTGCAAAGATATGACTATCGTGTTACGACCCAGTTACGCAGATATTACAATTGTGTTACAAATAGAAATGTAACAATTCTACAACACTTTTGACTCAATTTTGTAACATTTTCTTTTTATCTTTGCAACGTCAACCACTAAAGGTTGGCAAAATAAACTATGAAAAAAGAAAAAATTCAAAGGATCCAAAGAATGTTCGAATGGATGAGATACATCATCCTAGCATTGCTCTCGGCTTTTTTCTTCATCGGATATTCCAGCGCACAAAACACCGATGATTTCGGTATGTGGATGTCGGCAGGTACGGAGAAAAAAATCAATGACCGGTGGAACATTGGAGCTGGTATCGAGCTCCGCACGAAGGACAACAGCGGAAGTGTTGACCGTTGGCAGTTGGCCATAAACGGTGCGTATAAGGTTTCTAAATTCCTTAAACTGGGAGCTAATTATGAATTGCATCTAAAAAAACGCACGGTAGATTCTGGGAAAGAAACGGTTCCACGCCATCGGTTGATGTTTGATATCACACCCGGGGGCAAGGTGATGAATTGGCTGAAACTGTCGTTGCGCGAGCGGTACCAATATACCTATACGGTACAGAAGAGTAATGTGAAGGCCATCCATGAGCACCATCTGCGCAACCGTTTCAAGACTGAGATAGACAACAGCAGCATGAAAGGATGGAGTCCATACCTGTCTGTCGAGATGTTCAACAATCTGAGCAAACAATTCGAGATAGACGAGATGCGTATGGCTATAGGAACTAGCTATAGCATCCACACGCACCATGTGGTCAACCTGGGCTATTTGCTTGACCTGAAGAGGTCGGCTGGAGGGTTGGACAAGGTGTTACATGTGATAACGGTTGGATATGTATATAAGATGTAAAAAAGAAACAGAAAAATAAAGAAACAGAAAATGGGACCATCCTTCAACAGATAGTCCCATTTAATATGATAGAGAGAAAAGTTACTCTTCGTCTTTCACCTCAGCCTCATGCTGCTTGATAAGCTCCTGCTGGATGTCGTTCGGAACAAGCTCGTAAGAGGCGAACTTGGTAGTGAACGAAGCACGGCCTCCAGTGAGAGAAGACAGGGCGATAGAATAGCTTGCCAGCTCCTTCAAAGGAATCTTGGCGGTGAGCTTCTGATAGCCGCTCTCGGAGTCCATACCCATGATGATGGCACGACGCCCCTGCAGGTCAGACATCACGTCACCCATATAGTCGGCAGGCACAAGTACTTCGAGGTCGTAGATAGGCTCGAGCACCTTTGGACCAGCCTCCTTGAAGGCTGCACTGAAGGCATTACGGGCTGCCAACATGAATGACAATTCGTTTGAGTCAACGGGGTGCATCTTACCATCGTAAACAATGACACGAACATCGCGAGCGTAAGAACCCGTCAACGGCCCCTGCTCCATGCGCTCCATAATACCCTTCAGGATGGCGGGCATAAAGCGCATATCGATAGCACCACCGACAACGCTGTTGATGAATACGAGCTTACCACCCCACTCCAGATCTTTCTCTTCCTTAGACTTGATGTTCATCTTGAACTCCTGACCATTGATGGTGAATGAGGTAGGATCAGGCATGCCGTCGGTATAAGGCTCAACTATCAAGTGTACCTCGCCGAACTGACCTGCACCACCCGACTGCTTCTTATGACGATAGTCGGCACGGGCCATCTTGGTAATGGTCTCGCGGTAAGGAATCTTCGGTTCCTGGAATTCCACCTGAATCTTCTCGTTGTTCTCCATACGCCACTTCAAGGTGCGCAGGTGGAATTCACCCTGACCGTGCACGATAATCTGGCGCAACTCCTTAGACTGCTCGACAACCCATGTGGGATCTTCCTGACGCATGCGCTGCAGGGCTGCCATCATCTTCTCGGTCTCTGCCTCGTTGACGGCCTTGATGGCACGAGAGAACTTGGAGTTAGGATATTTGATGAAGTCGAACTTATTATCTACATCCTTGGCATTCAGCGTGTTGCCGGTCTTCACGTCCTTCAGTTTCACGGTACAGCCGATATCACCGGCTACCAACTGGTCAACCTGAATACGGTTGGCACCTGCGCAGGCATAAATCGTACCGATGCGCTCCTTCGAGCCGCGGTCGGCATTGGTCAGGTCGTCGCCACTCTTCACGACGCCGCTCATCACCTTGAAGTACTGCACCTCACCGATATGGGGCTCAACACCAGTCTTGAAGAAATAGAGCGAGGTGGGAGCAGAAGCGTCAGCAGGAACATCCTTGCCGGCGGTGTTCTGGATGACAGGCATCTCGCTGACGAAGGGCACCACATTGCCTAAGAACTCCATCAGACGGCGTACACCCATGTCGCGACCTGCACATACGCAGAAGACAGGGAAGATGCTACGTGTGACAAGACCCTTGCGGATTCCCTCACGCATCTCGTCCTCGCTGAGGTCCTCGCTCTCGAAGAACTTCTCCATCAGCGTGTCGTCACCAGCAGCAGCGGCCTCTACAAGCTTAGCCTTCCACTCCTTGGCTTTCTCCAACTGGTCAGCGGGAATATCCTCGATAATGGGAGCACCACCCTCGGGCTTCCAAGAATATTTCTTCATCAACAGCACGTCGATAACACTATTGAAACCTGCACCGGTGGCGATGGGATACTGCACGGGAACGCAGTTGTTACCATAAACTTCCTTCAACTGAGTCAAGATGGCATCGTAATCGCAATTGTCACGATCGAGCTGGTTGACAAGGAAAATAACGGGCTTCTTCAGTTTCTCTGTATTGCGGAATGCATTCATCGTGCCTACCTCAGGACCATACTGGCCGTTGACGAGGATGACAGCCTGGTCGGTAACGTTCATGGCGGTGATAGAACCTCCCACGAAGTCGTCAGAACCCGGACAGTCGATGATGTTCAGCTTCTTGTTGTTCCACTCTACATGAAAAACAGTAGAGAACACCGAGTAGCCGTATTCCTGCTCAACAGGGAAATAGTCGCTCATGGTGTTCTTACCCTCTACGGTTCCGCGGCGTTTGGTGATGCCTGCTTCATAGACCATTGCTTCGGCAAGAGTAGTCTTGCCGCTACCCGCACTGCCAATGAGTGCAATGTTTTTAATCTCGTTAGTTTGATAAACTTTCATAAGGTTTTATTGTTTTAAGTTGTATAAAGTCGATTATCGGACGCTAAAGGTAAGCATTTTCATCCAAAAAACCTACGTTTGCTTTCAAATATTAAACTATTTTAGTACTTTTGCAAAAACTTTATAGACAATATGGCAGGTTTATACATACATATCCCCTTTTGTAAGAGTCGCTGCATCTATTGCGCATTCTATTCCACCGTATCAATAGACAAGCGACAACGCTATGTAGATGCGCTATGCAAAGAAATGGAGATGAGAGGAACGAGGAATGTGGATGGAAAGATGAACCTGGATACCATCTACCTGGGTGGTGGCACTCCCTCGCAACTGTCAACAGGACAACTACGCCAGCTCTTTATATATATAAATAAGGTGTTTGGAAACAATGCAAAAGAAATAACCATTGAGATGAATCCAGACGATGTGACGAAGGAGTATGCCGATGTCCTAAGAGAGCTAGGGGTAAACCGCGTCTCAATGGGTGCCCAGACTTTCGACAATAAGCGTTTGCATTTCCTACATAGGCGCCATACATCCCAACAAGTGGCAGAGGCGGTTAACATCCTAAGGGAGGCGGGCTTTCGTAATATCAGCATCGACCTGATGTATGGCTTCCCAAACGAGACTCTAGAGGATTGGAAGCAAGATATCAGGAAGGCACTGAGCCTGGAGGTGGAGCATGTGTCAGCCTATTGCCTGATGATTGAAGAAGGAACCGTGCTCTATGAGCAAGTGAAAAGTGAAAAACGAAAAGTGAAAAGAGAAAGGAATGAGGAAGTGGAGCGGCAGATGTATGAGGTGCTGATAGACCAAATGACAGAGAGTGGCTACGAGCACTATGAGATATCGAACTTTGCCAAACCGGGATTCCGTTCACGTCACAACTCGAGCTATTGGCATGATGTACCCTATATCGGACTAGGAGCTGCAGCGCATAGTTATGATCTCAAAAGTCGTAGTTGGAATGTGGCGGATATCCAGCAATACATGATGGCGATAGAGAAAGGTGAAAGACCTGCAGAACAGGAGGAGATAGACGAGGAGACACACTATAACGACTGCATAACAACGGCCCTGCGCACCAGCGACGGGCTGGTCATTACCACACTGAAGGAGAAATTCCAACGCTACTGCTTGAAGGAAGCGGAACGCTTCCTCTCTGACGGACTGTTGAGGAAGGAAGGCAATAGGCTGGTACTGACACGCAAGGGGCTGTTTGTCAGCGACATGGTGATGAGCGGACTCATCTACGTCTGATGACATTTGAACCTATAGTGCGTCTATTCTTAAAAAACAACGACAATGAACACTTGGAAACAGAATCTCGAAGAAACCAAAAAGCATTATGTCAACTGGTGGAACCACAAGGGTATCGTACTCAACATGTGGGAACACTTTCAAGAGGGGGTGAAGCCGCATGCGGACATCGCTGCACCCAAGCCTTACAAGGACCTGAACCAGCGTTGGTTCGACCCACAATGGCGTGCTGAATATCTGGACTGGTATGTGGCTCATTCATCATTGATGGCCGATATGCTACCGGTTGCCAATACGCAACTGGGGCCAGGCTCACTGGCTGCCATACTGGGTGGTGTCTTCGAAGGTGGAGAGGATACTATCTGGATTCATCCCAATCCGAACTATACGGACGACATCAAGTTCGACCCACAACATCCTAACTGGTTGCTGCACAAGGAACTGCTGAAGGCGTGCAAGGCGAAGGCACAAGGCCACTATTATGTGGGTATGCCGGACCTAATGGAGGGTATGGACGTTCTGGCAGCCATCAAGGGTACGGACAAGGTTCTGCTCGACACGGTGATGCAACCAGAGGTGCTGGAGCACCAGATGCAACAGATTAACGACATCTATTTCCAAGTATTCAACGAGTTGTACGACATCATCCGCGAGGGCGACGAGATGGCCTTCTGCTATTTCTCATCGTGGGCACCGGGTAAGATGTCGAAGCTGCAGAGTGACATATCGACGATGATCAGCGTGGACGACTATCGCCGTTTCGTACAACCGTTTATACGTGAACAGTGTCAGAAGATTGACTATACGCTATACCACCTGGATGGTGTGGGTGCTATGCACCACCTAGATGCCCTGTTGGAAATCAAGGAACTGAATGCTATCCAGTGGACACCAGGTGTAGGAGAACCTCAGGGCGGTAGTCCGAAATGGTACGACTTGTACAAGAAAATCTTGGCTGGCGGCAAGAGCATTATGGCATGCTGGGTGACACTGAACGAGCTAAGACCCCTACTCGACAATATCGGAGGCGACGGTGTACATCTGGAAATGGATTTCCACAACGAACAGGAGGTGGAACAAGCCTTACGCATCGTAGAGGAATATGAGCATAGTCGCAATCTGCATCCAGCAGACGTAAAGGACGATGTGGACCGCGAGGTGGAAGAAATTATCCACAAGGTAGAATCCGACTTCTGTAGTGATACTAATAATTCAAGCGAACCCAAAGCGTTACCCTCCAACCGTATCCTTGTGCTCGACGGTGCTATGGGCACCATGATTCAGCAATACGGGCTGCGTGAGGAAGATTTCCGTGGAGCACGATTTGCCAATCACAGCTACGACCTGAAAGGGTGCAACGACGTGCTCTCGCTGACGGCTCCCTTCGTGGTTCGCGACATCCATCGCAAATATCTGGAGGCGGGTGCCGACATCATCGAGACGAATACGTTTAATGCCCAACGCATCTCCATGGGCGACTTCGGGCTGAAGGACTCTTGCAGGGAAATAAACCTGGCTGCTGTCCAGATAGCACGCCAGTGTGCCGAGGAATATTCCACACCTGAGAAGCCACGTTATGTTGCAGGAAGCATAGGACCTACCAGCAAGACTTTCGTCAGTGAGGAGGGAAAAGACAAAGGCGAAAAGTTTGCAACAACCCTCCGTGAGGCTTATGCCGAGCAGATTCAGGCACTGGCGGACGGTGGCGTTGATGTGCTGCTGATAGAAACCATCTTTGACACGCAGATTGCTCGTATTGCATTTGAGGAAGCCAAGCGGATTGCTCCCACCCTACCCGTTATGATGAGTTTCTCGGTATCGACACCCGATGGACATAATATGCTGGGACAAGACATTCTGGAATTTATCAGTACGTTTAAGAAGGACGAACTCTTCTCGGTAGGTATCAACTGTGTGAGTGACGTCAAAGCTATGACTCCTCTGGTTTGTCAAATGGCTCGTTTTGGCACGAAGGTGAGCATCTATCCCAATGCGGGCATGCCTGACGGAAAGGGACATTATACCAAGACACCTGAGAGTCTGGTGGCTGACCTATGGCCTTTATTGGAGAACCATTGTCTAAACATTGTAGGTGGATGTTGTGGTACAACAGATCATCATATCCACCTGATAAACAAGGTAATAGAACCCGCTCACAGACTCTTCCTTACACCATTGAATACGGAGGAGCCCCAGCCAACTGTTGTTATCCCCAATGAGCCTAGCTTGACTAGTAAAACGAGACCTTCTTGTGATTCCAATAACACTAGTCCCACTAGTGCCACCCCAGAGGAGCGTCTCTTCCAAGCCATTCTAAATGGTAAGAGCGATGAGGCAGCAGCAGCTACGAAGGAAGCTATTGCCCAGGAGATTACACCACAGGACCTCATCAACGGACAGATGATCCGCGCAATGGGAGAGGTAGGCCAGCGTTTCCAGGACGGTAAGGCTTTCGTTCCTCAGCTGCTAATGGCTGGTCGTGCCATGAAGGCGGCTCTAGAACTGCTGAAACCAATGATGGCTGGTAGTGCGAGCACATCTATTGGAAAAGTTGTCATAGGTACCGTGAAGGGTGACCTGCACGATATCGGCAAGAACTTAGTGGCTTCGATGCTGGAGGGATGTGGTTTCGAGGTGGTCAACATCGGTATCGACGTTTCTGCTGACACGTTTATCGAGGAGGTAAAGAAGAACCAGCCGGATATTCTTTGCATGAGTGCACTGCTGACCACCACGATGGGATATATGAAGGAGGTCATTGACGCCTTAGAGGCTGCTGGCATTCGCAACCAGGTGAAGGTGATGGTGGGCGGTGCCCCTGTCACCCAAGGATTTGCCGATGAGATAGGTGCCGACGGCTATAGCGACAATGCTAACTCGGCTGTCACCGTAGCAAAGCAACTGTTAGGAAAATTATAATGGAAAAGGGCTTGATATTTCAAGCCTTTTTCTTTCGTTTATAACACTGTTTGAAATCGCAGAGTCCACAAGTGTAATCTAAATGGCGCACGTCCTTTCCTAAGCCAACAATGCCACTCACCGACTTGATAGGAACCATCAGCGATGAGTCGGTCAGTCTAACACCACAGGTATGCCCCTGGAACAAGGGGAAGAGCAACTGCTGTTGCGAGACATGCCATCCGCAATAGCCTGGCGAGAAACGGTTGGTATGTTTCCATCCTAACTTATCAATGCTCTCCTGCAGAGCTTTCTCCATCTGGTCGGCACACTTCTCAGCAATGACACTCCCCAAGGCATCGGCAATGAACACACGCACCATGTCGCCCCGCTCCTTCAGGCGTTGCTGATAGGCCTCATACTCCACCCCGGCCGTACAGATAAAAAGAGCATAGGCCTCCGAGCCACGAAGTTGACGGAGGATGATGTTTCCCATATCGAAAGTGGGTTGGACGCTCACCACGAAATACGAGAACTGGGGGCGCAACCACTGGCTCACCTCGCTGATAATTTGGGTGAGCTCAGCTTTGGTGACCGCGTCGGGCTCAGCATCGTAATAACCCATCTGCTCATAAACTTCCACAGAGGTTATCATCAGGTCGTCGTATGTCAGGATCTTCTCGGTCACCTCTTATTCCATTCGTTCAGCGCATCGAAGAAAGTATCAATATTATGAAGCGGGGTGTGTGGCGGCGTGTCACAACCGCTGGAAAGCACAAAGTTAGGATATTCTTTCATTTTCTCCAACAGGTCTGTCACCGTCTCACGCATTTTTGAAGGCAGAGCGTCCTTGAACACACTGACAGGGTCAATATTACCCATCGCCAAGGCGGTAGGCGGCACATCACGAATCACTTCTTCCATCTTACACTTGTTACCGAAATGATAGGCGGCAGCTCCTGTGGACACCATCGCCCGTGTACATTGTCCCGTGTTGCCACAGTTGTGCAATACTACGATAAAGTGGTCGTCCTGTACTTTGTCAACAATATACTTCACATAGTCCGACGAGAACGCCTGACAATCGTCGTTTGACATCAGACCCGCTGCCGGCTCAGCCATCACCACACCATTAGCTCCCGTTAGCTTCAACGCCTGACAGTATTTCTCGATGAACTGCGTACACTTAGCCAACAACGTGTGAGCAGCATCAGGATGCTCATAAATCAGCACCATGATTTCTGACATATCGTACAGTCTGCCTGCCAATGAGAATGGACCGATACAGCCGCTGAACAGAGGACGGTCGGTGACCTCACGAACTGCCAACAAGTTGGCTTTTAGGTAGGCGGGAATACGCCCTGCTGAAAGGGAGGGAACCTGCAGACGATAGATGCTCTCAACATCAGGCAGCAAACGACCAGAGACAGCTGGCACCGCTTCGTCACTGAAAGCAATCTGAGCGCCAAAGGCCTCGGCCTCAGTGGTCAGGTCCATAATGGTACAAGCGGCTGCACTGGGATAGTGTTGGGTGAGCCACGAAACAGCTTCGGCATGCACACGTCCGTCGCTGACAGCCTGACGCACCGTATGCCCGTTCTGTTCAATACCTGGATGCGTCATCACAGGAACGGCCTTCACTTCTTTCTGTCGGATGACATCAGCCACCCATTGTTTCATGTTCATCTTCATCGTGTCGTTGTATTTATTTATAGACGAAAAAATACTCATTTTGTCACTAATGATGACAAAACAAGAGTCACCACGTCTTAATAAATATACAACTAAGAACATGAAGAGAATACTAACCATACTACTGCTGTTTGCTACACTCTATGTAAATGCCGGCGAGATTGTTGTCCGCGAGGGAGAGAGCATCCACGACGCCTTGCGACAAGCGCGTGAATGGCGACGCACCAATGACCCACGCTGTCAGGGAGGCATCACCATCACTCTCCAAGAAGGCCGTTACTATATGAGCGAGCCTTTGTTCCTCCGTCCTGAGGACAGTGGAACCAAGGAGTCACCACTCGTTATCCGCGGACTTGGCAAAAACCACCAAAGCGTCATCTGTGGCGATGCCCGACAACGTCACACCCAGATGTGGCCTATAAAAGAACAAGGTGACAGCCTTCCGTTAAGGAAACACGATGACGGCCTTCCTATGGGGGGCATGGAGCGCATACTCGATTTCAACACCACCGACAGAACGATCACTATCCCTACTCCTCCTCAGAATGTTCTACAGACGAAGAACTTGGAAATGGTGGTTCACCAGCGATGGGCCATCGCTATTCTGCGTGTAAAGGATATGAAAGTAGAGGGCGACAAGACCATTGTTTCGTTTATGGAGCCCGAGAGCCGTCTGGAGTTCGACCACCCCTGGCCGCAACCCGTCATCGGAGGTGAGAAGGGGAACTCGTCTTTCCTGCTTCGCACCACGGAACAGCGCGACGGCATTGAGCAGTTGGTCATCGTCGACGGCGCCAACTATGTACGTTTTGAAGGCATAACCTTCAAACACACTTGCTGGAACCGTCCCTTGCACAAAGGGCACGTTACCCTACAGGGCGGTTTTCCACTCATTGATGCCTATAAGCTGAAAGAAAACCCAGGGTTACCTTGGGATAAGGATCTCGAGAACCAAGCCTGGATAGAGCGTCCTGTCAGTGCTGTCACCGTGTGCAACGCCCACCACGTTGACTTCTACTCGGTGGTGTTCGAAGGTTTGGCCGCCACGGCCTTGGACTTTGTCGATAATATCAGCGACTGTGTAGTGCAGAAATGTACCTTCGGCAACATTGGCGGCACGGCCATCATGGGCGGTTCTTTTGCAGAAAGCCCCCGCGAAGTACACCGTCCCTACACCGACCTGGCCAAGCGCTGTCAACGGCTGACCATCAAGGAAAACTTCGTTGTAGATGCAGCCAACGAAGACTGGGGCGCCGTGGGCATTGCATTGGGCTATGTACGCCACTGCACCATCAGCAAGAACCACGTGTTTTTCCTCAGCTACTCGGGCATCTGCGTCGGTTGGGGTTGGACACCCCTCAACACGGGTATGGAGAACAACCGCATCGAGGGTAACAATGTCTACAACTATGCCCGTCAGCTCTATGACGCCGGCGGCATCTATACGCTCAGCAACCAGCCAGGTTCCGTGATTAGCGGCAACAAGGTCTCACGTCCCTACCCTGCCCCCTATGCTACCAACGACCGCGGTTTCTGCATCTATCTGGATGCCCGTACCGACGGTTTTACTATCGAGAACAATTACACCGGCGACATCGCCCCCGGGATTGCCGGTCGTCCTCTCACTAACCAACGGCCCATACGTCGTGACGAGATTGGCGACAACCACCCCGGTCCAAATATCATCTTTAAACAATGAAACAAACAAACTACCATCTTTTCGACTTCATGGATTTTGACCCTTCGTTGCAGAAGGACGAATTCCTCTGGAAGGCATACGCACCCATCAAGATAGAGGAGCGTAAGGGCGACATCATCGTCACCATCCCCTATCAGAAACAACTACGTCAGGAAGATATGGCACCTGACATTTCTGCGCCCCAGCAGTCTTTCGACCTCATCATCCGGGCTTACGAGCCCGATATTGTCCGCCTGTTTACCACCATGAGTGGCGACGAGATGACAGAAGCTGACGATATGTTGATGATGGCAAAGGAAATAAAGCGCCTGCCCCTGACCGTTCGCTCGTTTCCTGAGGGTTCTGTAGGCTACGATGTCATCGCTGCGAACGGCAAGAAGCTGGCCACCATCGACCTTAACGCACCAGTGTTAGACCACTGGAGCGACCTGCTGCCGCCCCCGCAGCCTGCCCCCTTCATCACCTTCTATCCCGATGGTGACGAGCGCAAGGGCATCGCCCTGAGCGACGACCACTTCTCGCCTCCCCGCTACGACGCCCTGCCCCTCGGTTTTGTAAGCCGAGGTACTACCTCGAAAAACGGAACAGAGCGCGCCACCATCAGCTTCAAGTGCACCCCCGACGAGTGTTTCGTAGGCACCGGTGAGCGTTTCCGCAAAATGGACCTTAGCGGACAGACCTTCCAACTGAAAAATCAGGACGGCCAGGGTGTCAACAACCGTCGATGCTATAAGAACATCCCGTTTTATATGAGCAGCAAAATGTATGGCTGTTTCTACCACACCTCAGACTATTGCAAACTCTCGCTGGCCGACCATTCAACCCGTAGCGTGCAGTTCCTCAACGACCATGCCACGCTGGACGTATTCCTAATCGGTGGTAAGACCCCCGAAAAGATCCTCCGCAGCTATCGCATGCTGACCGGCTTTCCGCAGATGCCCCCACTCTGGTCGTTCGGCATTTGGATGAGTCGCATGACGTACTTCTCAGCCGACGAGGTGAACGAGATTTGCGACAGACTACGCCAAGAGCACTATCCTTGCGACGTCATTCATTTGGATACAGGCTGGTTCCGTACCGACTGGCTCTGCGAATGGAAGTTCAATCCTGAACGCTTTCCCAATCCAAAGGGTTTCATTCAGCACCTCAAGGACAATGGATTCAAGGTTTCCTTGTGGCAACTCCCGTATGTGGCGAAAGGTGCCGAACAGTTGGAGGAGGCAAAGGAAAACCGTTATATCAGTCAGCCCACGAAAGAAGAGGACACCACTACAGGTGGGGCATCGAATTTCTCAGCCCTCGACTATGCAGGTACTATCGACTTCACTTATCCGGAAGCCGTCAACTGGTATAAGAACCAACTGCTCAAGCCTCTGCTCGATATGGGTGTGACCTGTATCAAAACCGACTTTGGCGAGAACATCCACATGGACCACTACTATCATGGTATGACACCTGAGCGCCTGAACAATATCTATTCACTACTCTACCAGCGGGCCGCCTTCGAGATTACCAAGGAGGTGACAGGCAATGGTATCGTCTGGGCACGCTCGGCCTGGGCTGGTTGCCAGCGCTATCCCTTGCATTGGGGTGGCGACAGCGCCTCTTCGTGGGACGGGTTGGCAGGCAGTCTGAAAGGCGGTCTGCACTTCGGACTCTCGGGCTTTGCCTTCTGGAGTCACGACGTGCCGGGATTCCACAGCATTCCCGACTTCATGAACTCGCCCCTAGACGAGAATGTCTATGTCCGCTGGACGCAGTTCGGAGTATTCTCAAGCCACATGCGCTATCATGGCACCTGCAAGAGAGAACCGTGGCACTATCCCCGCATCGCGCCCATTGTGAAGCGCTGGTGGAAGTTGCGCTACAAACTCCTCCCTTATATCATAGACCAGTCGGAAAAAGCCTGCCAGAGCGGCTACCCCTTGGTGCGTGCACTCTTGATGCATCATCCTCATGACCGTCAGGTATGGCATATCGACGATGAATATTACTTCGGCTCCGAGTTCCTTGTCTGTCCAGTGATGAATGCTCGCCACACTTCGACTGATGAGTCGAAGAGCGGTGTCGGTACACGTGACATCTATCTGCCCGAAGGTCTATGGGTCAACTTCTTCACGGGCGAGCGTCTGGAGGGTGGTCGCTGGTACTATAACGTGGAAGTTCCTTTAGACCAGATGCCCGTCTTCGTGCGTCCTGGAGCAGCTATTCAGATTTATCCTGATGATGTGGACTCTACTGACGACATAGATTTGTCGAAAGCAATAACTATTGAAATAACTAAAGACTACAAAGGAATATAAATGGAAAGTCACTACATGCAAGGCCTCGACTGGGTCATCTTGGGAATTTATTTCGTCGTACTCATTGCCATTGGCATTTGGGCCAGTACGAAACGTAAGAAAGGTGGTGCGCTGTTCTTGGCAGAGCACTCGTTGCGATGGCACCATATCGGTTTCTCGATGTGGGGCACGAACGTGGGACCTTCAATGCTGATAGCTTCGGCGTCGGCAGGCTTCACCACGGGCATCGTCTCGGGCAACTATGCGTGGTATGCCTTTGTGTTCATCGCCCTGTTGGCCTTCGTCTTCGCGCCGCGCTATCTGGGTGCCAACATCTCGACGCTGCCCGAGTTCATGGGCCTGCGCTTCGGACAAAGTACGCGCAACATCCTGGCGTGGTACACCATCGTGACGGTCATTATCTCGTGGCTGGCACTGACGCTGTTTGCGGGCGGCGTACTCATCCGTCAGGTGTTCGACATACCGATGTGGATGTCGGCGCTGGTGCTGGTAGTCATTTCTGCCTTCTTCACCATGCTGGGCGGTCTGAAGGCAGTGGCCTATACCAATGTTTACCAGATGATACTGCTCATCGTGGTGTCGCTCGTGCTCGTCATCGTGGGTCTGGACCGCGTGGGGGGCATACAGGCACTGGTGGACAAGGTGCCGTCAGACTATTGGGTGATGTTCAAGCCCAACTCGGACGAGGCGTTCCCGTGGCTGCCCATTCTGCTGGGCTATCCCGTGATGGGTGTGTGGTTCTGGTGTACGGACCAGAGCATGGTGCAGCCCGTGCTAGCCGCCAAGGACCTGCGCGAGGGCCAGCTGGGCACCAACTTCACGGGCTGGCTGAAGATACTGGACGTTGCCCTCTACATTCTACCCGGCATCATCTGCTTCGCCCTGTTCGGCGACACGCTGAAGAATCCCGACGAAGCCTACCTGACCATGGTTGAGAACCTGTTTCCCGTAGGCATGGTAGGCTTGGTATTTGCTGTGCTGACCGCCTGTCTGGTGTCCACTATCGGCTCGGCACTGAACGCGCTGTCGACGGTGTTCACGATGGATGTCTATGTGAAGAACTTCAAGCCCGGCGCCCCCCAGTGGGAGATTAATCTCGTGGGCCGCATCGTGGTGCTTATCGGTTCCGTACTGGCTATTGTGATGACCGTGGCCATCGATGCTATCAAGGGTCTGAACCTGTTTAACGTATTCCAGTCCGTGTTGGGCTTCATTGCCCCGCCCATGGCAGCCGTCTTCCTGCTTGGCATCTTCTGGAAGCGCTGTACGGCGCGCGCCGCCAATGTGTGTCTGACGGTGGGCACCGTCTTCTGCCTGACCGTAGGCATTCTCTATCTGTGGCCGCCCGCATGGCTCACCATGCAGTGGCCTCACTTCATGCTGCTGTCGTTCTATCTGTTCGTCATCCTGATAGCCGGCATGATTCTGATTTCCCTGACCGACAGCGACAAGACGCGCTATGAGATTCCGGCTCCCGTCAAGGAAGACTGGTCGCGGCTGGCCATTGGCCTGTGGGTAGCACTGGCCGTCGTCATGGTAAGCCTATACATTTACTTTAACTAAACAACAAGTCCTATGAAGCGAATCAACATCTATGAAGAAGCCAACCGATGCCTTCTATGCCAAGATGCTCCCTGCACCAAAGCCTGCAAGACTGGCGACCCTGCCAGAGCCATCCGCGCCATCCGCTTCGACAACCACAAGCCTGCACTGAAGTGGGTTGCCAACTGTACCGATGCCGACCTGGAAGCCGCCGAGCAGGCCTGCATTCATTATAATTGGCCTATTCGCATCAAGGAACTGATTCGCGCCATCAGTCCCGACGATGTCCCTTCCGACAATTACCCCGACTTGAGCATCGACTTTTGCGGCATACATTGCGAGAACCCATTCTTCCTCGCCTCCTCTGCCGTCTGCACCAATTATGAGATGGTGGCGCGCGCCTTCGAGGCCGGCTGGGGCGGTGTGTTCTATAAGACCATTTGCTTGCAGGAAATCAAGGAGGTTTCCCCCCGTTTCGACGCCCTCCACGGCAATGGCACCAAGGGCGACTTCTATGGTTTCCGCAATATGGAGCAGCTGAGCGAGAATCCTGTTGATGTCGACTTCGACATCCTGCACCGCCTCAAGCAGAACTACCCCTCCAAGGTAGTCATTGCCAGCATCATGGGACAGACAGAGCAACAATGGATTGACTTGGCCATCAGGGCCGAGGAAACCGGCGTAGATGCTGTCGAGCTCAACTTCTCATGTCCGCAGATGCGCCTGGCCGGTATGGGCAGTGACGTAGGACAGAACCCAGAACTGGTCAAGTTCTACACTGCCTACGTCAAGCGTCATGTCAAGATACCCGTTATCCCCAAGATGACACCAAACATCACCCATATTTCTGCCCCTGCCAAGGAGTGCTACTTCGCTGGTGCCGATGCCATTTCTGCCATCAACACCATCAAGTCGGTCACTATGGACCCACGCGCCGAGGTATCAGGTCTTCGTACCGTTTCAGGCTATTCCGGAAGGGCTGTCAAGCCCATCGCCCTACGCCATATTCTCGAAATGGCCCAAACCAAAGAGATGAAGGGTATTGAGTTCAGCGGCATCGGTGGCATTGAGACCTGGCGCGACGCCAAGGAGTTCATCCAACTGGGGTGCAGCAACGTTCAGGTGTGTACCGCTGTCATGCAGTACGGCTATCGCATCATCGACGACCTCATCTTAGGTCTCCGGCGCTTCATGGCCAAACGTGGCATTAAACACCTTTCCGAAATGGTAGGCGAAAGGGTTGAAGTCTTCGTATCACCCACCGAGCTCAACCGGCAAAGCATCATCTATCCCAAGATCAATCGTGAGGTGTGCGTGGGGTGCGGCCGCTGTGAAATATCCTGTAGCGATGGCGGTCATCAGGCCATCGTCTTCGACACAGCCACCCGCCAGCCACACATCGTTGGCAAGAAGTGTGTGGGTTGTCACCTCTGCCGTCTCGTCTGTCCTACGGGTGCCATCGAAATTACCCGTCGTATCGACAAGAAAGAAGCATAATCACTTAACATTATAACTACCAATGAAGAAACTTCTCTTAATTGTTTTAGTATGTTGCTGTGCCACACCAACATACACTCAGGCTCAAGGGCTTACCGACATGAGCCGTAGCAAACAAGCCAAGATGCAGAACCTGCCCATGGGGGCTACCCAGTGGACGGGCGGATTCTGGGGCGACCGCTTCCAAATGCTCTCCACGACAGGCATTTGGGACATGTGGGAAACATGGAACACCCCCTACGAGACGATTGACGCCCTAGGTCTGCATGGTTCGCACGGCTTCGCCAATTTCCAGGTGGCTGCCGGAACCATCAAGGGCAAGCACCACGGCCCTCCCTTCCACGACGGCGACATGTATAAGTGGCTCGAAGCCTGTGCTGCCGTTTATGCGGTAACCAAGGACCCGAAGATTGACGCGCTGATGGACCAGTTCATTGAGCAGGTAGCCCTGGCCCAGCGTGCCGATGGTTATATCCACACCCCGGTGGTCATTTCCGAGCGTAATGCGGGCATCGATTCACATGCCGTAAAGGAGAACGCTGCCGGCATCGAAATCGGCAAGGACCAGAAGCACGCCTTTGCCTCGCGCCTGAACTTTGAGACCTATAACCTGGGCCACCTCATGACTGCTGGCATCATCCACAAACGCGCAACCGGCAAGACCACGCTCTTCAACTGTGGAAAGAAGGCTGCCGACTTCCTGTATAACTTTCTCACCAACGATGCTGCCGAGTTGTCGCGCAACGCCATCTGTCCCAGCCACTACATGGGTGCTGCCGAGATGTACCGCGAAACGGGTGATGAGAAATACCTCACGCTGGCCAAGGGGCTCATTGCCATCCGCGACAGCGTGACCAATGGCGAGGACCACAACCAGGACCGCCATAAGTTCCGCGACCAATACGAGGCAATGGGTCATGCCGTCCGCGCCAACTACCTCTATGCCGGTGTAGCTGATCTCTATGCCGAGACGGGCGAGACGCAGCTGATGAAGAACCTCTGTGCCATCTGGGACGACATCATCCAGCACAAGATTTATATCATGGGCGGTTGTGGTGCTTTGTACGATGGCGTATCACCAGACGGCACCACCTACAACCAGCCTTCCATTCAGCAGATTCACCAAGCCTACGGACGCCAATTCCAATTGCCCCAAGAGGCTGCCCACAACGAGATATGTGCGCAGATAGGCATGATGCTCTTCTCGTGGCGCATGTTCCAGACCACAGGTGATGCCAAGTACATCGACAACATCGAGAACGAGCTCTACAACGGCATACTCAGCGGCATATCGCTCGACGGTCGGGACTTCTTCTATACCGAAGCCCTGCGCCGCACCAAGGAGTTCCCCTACGTTATGCGCTGGCCTAAGCACCGACAGCGATACATCACCTGCTTCTGCTGTCCGCCGAACACGCTGCGCACGCTCTGCGAAGCTCAGGAGTACGCCTATGCCATTAGCGGCGAGACGCTATATGTCAACCTTTATGGACAGAACAGCCTGAAGACCAAAGACCTGGAAGTAGAGCAAATCACCAACTATCCGTGGGACGGACAGATTACGCTGACCGTCAAGAAGGCCAAGAAGCTCTCCACCGTCATCCTGCACAAGCCCGACTGGTGCGATAGATACAGTGTCACCGTCAATGGCGAAAAGGCCGGGCTCACCATCACCAGAAAGTGGAAAAAAGGCGATGTCATCCAGCTTACCCTCGATATGCGTCCCCGCCTCGTCGAGGCCAATCCATTGGTTGAGGAAGCTAAGAACCAAGTGGCTGTCATGCGTGGACCTATCGTCTATTGTCTGGAGGGTCAGGATATCCAGGGAGGCTATCGCATCAATGATATCGCACTCGACGACGACATCGAGTTGAAGGAAGTCAAGATGACTATTGCTGGGCACGAATTCATTGCTCTAGAAGGCGAAGCCAAGCTCGTCAACGACAGGCCGTGGAACAACAGTACCCTCTATCGCGAACTCTCCAAGTCACCCGACACCAAGGTAAGAATCCGACTCATCCCCTACTATGCCTGGGACAACCGCGGCATCCAGGATATGTCTCTTTGGCTGCCCCTTAAGCGATAAAAAACTATAAAAAAATATTTTGTTAATTAAAGTTTTTAAATTTGGATGGTATTGCTTTTTTGATTACCTTTGCATTCAACTTAATTACATTAACAATAGAAAAATATGAAAAAGATTTTGCTCAGTGCCATGATGATCATGGCCATGATGTGCGCTACAACAAATGCCAGCGCTCAAGACCATAAGTGCGACAAGAACAAGAAAGAATGCTGCGAGAAGAAAAAAGCATGCTGCGAGAAGAAGGACGCCAAGGCTTGCGAGAACAAAGACGCTAAACATTGCGACAAGAAGGACGCCAAGGCTTCTTGCGGCGGTAATTGCGAGAAATGCACAGAATGCAAGGCCACTTGCAGCAAGACTAACTGTAAGGACTGCACGCACAAAGGCCAGTGCAAGAAGAATTGTAAGAAATAATCTTCTACAATCATAGGTCCCCCCTCTCTACAAAGGGGGACTTTTTGTATATAAATATTAGGAACGTGACAGGTACTCATAATTGTCACGTTCCAATTTATTTCAGACTATCCTCGTCAATTTCCATCTGTCCGCTATAGCTGATAGGGTCGCGCTCTCGGGCAATCACATCGATGGTTGTACTCCCATTCGGAAATATGTCCAGCGAATACCTGATGCAGTCCTCTGTGTTGTCCACCTCTATCTCCACTCTAGTATTCCCTTTCTTCCCCTTCTCCGAATGGTAATTCTTGATGAGCGTAGCAAAGTTCAAGCCCTTTCCTCCCCCGAATGGCACACTATAGGCCCTGCCATAGTAAGGCAGATACGATACTAAGGAGTCACACCTCACTTCTAGGGAATAGTCGGATGTCACATTCTGTGCCCTTCCGTTTCTAGGGAACATCATGTTCACAGTCACGGCATATCGGTGTTCTGCCAACATCTTCGCCACCGCTCTCTCTATCTTTGCCTCCCGCTCGGCCCGCTCCGCACTTGTCAGTGTGCTGCACGAGAACACGGCCAGCGACAAACATATCATTACCACAACGTTTTTCATATATTACATATTATTATCTATTTACTGTTTTGCTACGAAATGAACTTCCTGTCCTGCGTGAGCCAGTTTGGCTCCATAATAACCGCCAATGGCACCTGTGCCAATAATTCCGTACCTCATATTAGCAATGTTATAATCCATCCAGGTAAAATTCTTGGTGCAAATTTAGTGAAATTTCCGTGATTATCATTATCTTTGCAAATAAAATTAAGTGTATTTAGGTATTATGATTAAGATGAAGAAGATAATAAACCCCTGGCGAAACCATCCTGAGTATAATTGCTTTGGCTGTTGTCCTGAGAATCCCATCGGGCTTCACATGGAGTTCTATGAGGATGGAGATTATATAGTAAGCACTTGGCATCCCGAAAAGAATTATCAGGGATGGGTAAATACCATGCACGGCGGCATACTCAGTACGCTGATTGATGAAGTGTGCGGATGGGTTGTCACCCGTAAGCTACAGACCAGCGGCTATACCGTTCAGCTGAACGTGAAGTTCCGAAAGGCCGTTTCTACCACAGAGCCAGAACTGACCATTCGTGCCAAAGTATCAAAGCAAGTACGAAATCTGGCCTATATCAATGCAGAGATCACCAACTCAAAAGGCGAACTCTGTAATGAGGGCGAGGCTATCTACTTCCTGATGAACCAGGAGAAAGCTAAGGAAATGGGATTCCTGCATTGTGAAGTAGAAAACGATTCTGCGACGCACTAACTTTTAAATCCCATAACGGGAGACGGCTATAAAGCAGGGGGAAAACTATAGAAATGTTCCCACAAGTTTGTCTGTTTGGAAATAATTCTTTAAAATTGCACCTGTCAAACGATAAAACAGCAGATGCGGAGATAAAGAGAAATTGAATAAAAACGAAAGGGCGGGAAGCCGAGGCCGAGGATGTCGGCGCGGCTTCCCGCCTACTTATTCTTTATAATACTATTACAAAACCATATACTCCTATTCATTCTTTCAGATAACTATCATTGGGTACGACAGCTGTTTGATAATCTCTTATTTTCCTTATAAGATATCCTGATGATATTTTCTTAATTACGACTACTTTGTCATTTTCGAATACATGCGTAAAGTCTGCGTCGTTATTATATACATGTCCAAGATTTGAAACTGGGTCGTTGCCATTCCTCACCATAGAGTTTATCATGGCTTTAGCTGCTGCTTCTGTGGATGGCGCATAGATGTCTTTTGTTATAGTATATACAGTTGTTCCATCTGCCTTTATTCTCTCACCACCTTCAGTAATATATGCTATTGCTGAAATGACTACAATAAAAATGATAAAAATTAGACATCCATGTTTCTTTAGGAAGTTCTCGCTCTTCCCAATTGGTTTCAGAGGATTGGCAAATTCTTGTTGACAGATATTGCAATGCAAGTAATAATCATTTCTGAATTGGCGTGGCAGTGTCAACTGGCTTCCACAATTCGGACATTGTATCTGGCAAGAATCATCACTGCTGCCCGTAACTTTATTTACTTGTTCGCCACTCACATTATTCGTGCTGTTTGCTAAAACTGCAGGATTCTCCTGACCGCAATGTTTGCATACTGCTGCATCCTTTGCAACAAACTTTCCACAATTCTTGCATTTGTATGCCATAATTCTTTAGTATTAAGGAATTGGTATTGTCATCTCTTCATCGTCTTGGCTCCAGTCGCCTGATGTCACCCATCTGCTAACATGTATTGTCCTGCCAGAATTTGTAGAGTTCAATACAGATTGAATGTAGAGTTTTTGGAGGTCACCTTTACCAGTTCCAAATATGCTATAATCTTCATTATGTCCGTCAGCTAAACCAAATCCCGCTTTAAGTACTTCATCAAGAGATGGACCTCCTGTTTTAACCGTGTTTGTGGTTTCATCAACAACTTCATCGTGTATTAAAGCATCACGGCGAATGATAAAGCCATTTATTTCGATACAATTGCTTAAACTGTCCGTCTTCGTCAATGAGACAGGCCTGTCTAATTCATCCATACCAAGGCATAAACCATAAACACCCACCATAAGAATTCCCAATAGGAGCATAACGGCGACAACTTGAGTGATAACTTTTCTTGCCTTTCCCATTGATTCAATCATTTATTAACCATATATTCCCGTCGGCACGACAGAACATGTGCTGGTACTTATTAAGTCGAGCACTAATTTGATTCACAGGTACAGGTTTCTTATCACCCCGCTCATAAAGATGATGTCTGTTGATATAATCGGCAACATCTTGTATGCGTTGCTTACCTCCACCCATATCATTAACGGCTTTTGCCATTGCTTCATGTAAAGTCATATCTTACGTTTTTTCTGTTCAATAGAGAAACCACTTACATTCATAAGAAGAGGCAGCCCCGCCACATGTTCTCTCAGGCTTACGACAGCCCCTTGTAACCTATGGAGAAGCGCTATAAACGCATACTCCTTGGATTCAAGGTTTGCTGTTAATTCTTTCCGAGGTAGCAATTCATGAACTCTAGTTCTTTCGTTATCCTGCCGCTTTGATTCTTGACGTAGGAAGCATAACCTTCTGCACTCACCTCAGGAAAATCAGCATCGGTAAGTGGTGCATACTGTGCCAAACGTTCTGCAAGTTCTGCGTCACTTAAAGCTTTTCGACGCTTGTGAACACGGTGGACGGCCACATTAGCATTTTTACTTTTCATAATTATTCCCTTTTGAGATAAACACGGTACAAATATAAGAAAATACTTCCAATATTCCAAAGAAAAAGGACAAAAACTAACGCTTTTATGGTTTTCTGGGCTTTTGCAATACGCTTTTGGTGATTATAGTACGTAGAAACAGGGGAAAAGGTACGGGCAAACAGGGAGAGATACGGAATGTAACAGGGAGAGATACGGCATCTCGCCAGATTCGGACGGCCGCCCGCATGAATTAGGGCGGGCGCCCTTATATATTGGAGCACCCGCCCTGATATGCTGGAGCGGTCGGCCGAAACCGATTTTTAATCCTTAGAAGCTTCCCGTTTGGGGAAGTAGAGCCAGCGGCGGCTTTCGCGCACCTTCCACAGACGCGGATGTTCGCCCTTGCAGAGGCTGTCGAGATAGGCTTTGGCAGAGTCGCGCTTCAGTCCGCTGAATATCATAAACTCTGGAATTGTCGCATAGCCCAGCCTCATACAGCGGCGCAAGGCCTCTTCCATTGCTTTTGGGTCGTACATCTGGCTATTACCCACCTGTTCCTGACTCTTGCGATAGCCTTCGCGGTTCTTGCCACCTTCCTTGATGAACTCCTTGGAAGGGATGAACTCAATGCCTGCATACTCAATGTCTCTGCCATGAATGGTCTTGGGGTCGGTATGTTCGCCCAACAGTCTCAGCTTAGGGGCAAACGAGCCGATGGGTGTCTCTACACGATAGCCGTCTGACAGCCAGAGCCCAACAACATCCATCACTACGTCGAACACCATCTGCAACTCTCCTGTACGCAGGTTGCGATACTTGTTGCAGAAATCTTCCAACTCCTTGAAGCTCTTCTTACGCCCCTTTGCAGGGCGCACATAGAGCAGCGGCTTGCCGTCCTCACCCTTCGTTGGGCGCGGATGAATCTCAAATTCTATTCCGTTAGTCTTACGTGGCATGATAATTCCTTATTTTATTGCAAAGTTACGAAAAAAAGAGGAAGAATCCAAATTTATGTGTAACTTTGCAGCAAAATTTTAAATATGGTACTCGAGCAAGAATTAGTTTTGCACAAGAAATCATTCCAGGATTCTCTTTGATGAGGTTGGTACAGTCAAAGAGTTCAATACCCGTTCCGCCTGCCATAAAAGCACCGCCGTGAATCCACACCATAACGGGTTTCTTCTCCTTAACCGCTTCATCAGATCTGTTTGTTCTTACCGTACTGAGCCATAATGATCTCTTCCTTATCCATTTTTGTTATTTCCTTTATTTCTATTAGTCATTCATCGAGAACACTTTCTTTCCCTCGAAGTAGGTGGCAGCGGGCTTGGCCTCGTGGATCTCATTCTCCGGGCATGAAAGCACATCCTTGGTGACCAGCAGGAAGTCGGCATACTTGCCAGTCTTGATACTGCCTCGCTCATCCTCGATGAACATCTGCTTGGCAATGTTGATGGTCATAGCGGCGATGGCCTGCTCGCGGGTGACGAGCTCTTCAGTCCAGTAGGGCTTTCCGTTCACTCCTGTAAGCATACCTGTCACGGCAATCTCCATAATGCCAAACGGGTCGTCTGGGCTGCCGCTCGTTGCAGGATAGTCCGAGTGGGTGGTCACAATAATGCCGTTGTCAAAATACGATTTCATCGGATAAGATTTGTCTTCCTGACCTGCAGGAACGATACCATGCTCGCGCATATACTCAGCCAGACCATCAGGACCGTAATGCCAAAGCACACCAGAGGTGACATAGATATTATGGTCTGCCATACGCTTGTAATCAGCTTCATCAATATTACGCACGTGAACCAGCGTGTTACGCATCTCATCCTTTCCGCCATTGATGAAGGCGTTGACAATACGCGTGACGCCCTTGTTGCCCATGACATGTACGTGCATAGTTACTCCGTTTTCATTAGCCACACGTGTCATTTCGGTCAGTTGCTCTTCCGACCAGTTGGGCAGGCCCTGATGTCCGTCAGGATAGAGCGGATCCACAAATCCGGTGCCAGTTTCCACCGTGCCGTCCATAAAGAGTTTAATCCAGTTCGGTTTAACACGAGTGGAAGCAAACTTCTGGGCGTCAGCAGCCTTGGCCAGGGCCTCGTCAATATTCATCCAACTTTCAATCTCGTAAGACAGGCCCAACACGAAGTGCATACCACCAGCATTGTCTAACTGTTGAGCGGCCTGATAGAAATTGGTGTTAAAGAAATAGGAACCCCAACCATCGACATACATGGTGTAGCCCTCAGACAATAGTTGCTGTTCGATTTTTGGCAAGATATCACTTGCAATGTCAAGGCTAAAGAGATTTTCATTGTCTAAGAAGGAACGGGTGTAAGTGCCGGCTTGCTCCTTCAGATAGCCTGTAGGTGTGCCGTCAGTACCCATTACAATCTCACCACCTAATATGTCTCCATCTTTTTTGAGCACGGTGCCGTCAGCCTTCATAATACCAGCCTTGACCAGTAAGGCGGTATTTGCCAGCCCCTTGTGACCCTCATTGTCTGAGAAGTACATAGGAATATCACTGCAGATGGCATCCAACTGTTGGCGAGTAGGCATATTACTCTCGAAGACATGAACATTCCATCCGAAACCAAAGATACTTTTTGCCCCTGCGTCTCTTGCCTGCTTGACAGCAGCAGGTACGATTTCCGTCAGGAA
>CAMIVY010000025.1 GCA_946402275.1 uncultured Prevotella sp. | reverse complement strand
TCGACCTATGGTCGCTTTGACCTTGGTCAAAGAATAGTGAACAGTGAATAGTGAAGGCTGCGAAAGCAGGCTCGACATGAAACATCAACAATGAATAGGCTATGAGTGTACATATAGTTTATAAGCAGAACGGGGTGAAGATGATGCGCCCCGTCTGCACGAGAGAGGAATATCTGGCACTGCGCAACGGCGGGTTCCAGAAAGAGAATGTGGCAAGAATCCGACAGGGCGACGAGGCGGTGAAGGCGAGTCTGGTGCAGATGAACTACTCGTGTCTGCCCAACGACGACGGTACGCTGAAGGGTGCAAAGCGCATGAGTACGACGGTGGGCATGGACATCGACCACCTGACGGCGGAGGACATGGCGACGGTGAAGGAGCGCATACTCCAGAAGAAGGCCGAGCTGGGACTGCTGATGCTGGAGGAGAGTGCGCGCGGCAAGGGCTACCACCTGGTGTTCAAGCGTCGTCCGGAGCTCACGCAGGAGCAGAACCTGCGGTGGGCGAGCGACCTGCTGGGCGTGGAGTATGACAAGGGTGCGAAGGACATCACGCGGGTGTTCTTCACCACCACGGAGGCGGAACTGATATACCTCGATGATGAGATATTCAGACCCTCCCCCCTGCCCCTCCCTTGTAGGGAGGGGAGTGATATGTCCCAAGATATGTCCCAAGGGCAGAAGCCATCTATGCCCCTCCCAACAAGCAAGGGGAGTGATATGTCCCAAGGGCAGAAGCCATCTACGCCCCTCCCTACAAGGGAGGGGAAGGGGGAGGGTCTGTCCTTTCCAACCCACTATCACGGCATCCCGTTCGCGGACATCATCGCGAAGTACTGGGAAGTGAACAACCGAGGGTATGAACCCACGCAGGGCGACCGCGACACGCTGACCTATCAGCTGGCGTGCGACCTGCGCCACATCTGCGGCCGTAACTTCGAGTGGTTGGACCAGGTGATTCCCTGCTACGACGGTTTTTCACCCGAAGAGAAGCGGGCGAAGATTAAGAGCGCCTTGACTTCGGAGTTCAACGGATTCCCAATTCGCTTGCGGAATGTGCTGAATGCGCTGTCTATGTCCCCTAAGTTCTTGCTTGAGCAAGCGAACAAGTTCGAGCGAGGGGACGACAGGGGTCTGAACGACGGAATTGACGAAGACAACTATTCAGACCCCCAACCCCCTAACTTTGGGGGCTTAGGCTTGAAGAGGTTGCCGCAGGGAATTCGCGACTCCATTGATGCCGTAGGTCCTAGCCTCGCAATGCCGGTGGTGACGGCTATCTGCCCTGCTATCGGTGCGCTGGCTACGGGTGTGACACTGGACGTGCACGGTCAGAAGAAGGGACTGAACCTTATCTCTTATATCGCAGGTGACTTTGCCAGCGGTAAGGGCGGTATCGACCCCGTGGTGGAAGCCTGGATGAGCGAGGTGCAGGCGCTGGACAAGATGTACCAGATGCAGGAGGACGAGTGGCGCGCCAAGAAGCGGGCGGCGAAGAACAAGAAGGAACAGCCCGAGGAGCCGAAGTTGCCTGTGCGCTGTCTGACGCTGAACAACACGGTAGCCAACCTGGCCGAGCGACTGGCCAACACCGAGGGCAAGCACGCCTTCTCGTTCACGCCCGAGGCCGACACGGTGGCGCAGAAGTGGAAATCGACCATGAGCGACTTCTCCGTGATGCTCCGCCAGAGCTACGACGGCACCAAGTATGAGCGTGAGGCAAGGAGTGCCGATGCGGTGAACGTCCATATCGAGAAATTGTTGTGGAATGTGTGTATGTGTGGTACACCCGATGCGCTGTATCGTGTGGTATCCAACTACACCGACGGTTTTCAGAGCCGTATAGCCGTAGCCCGCACACCCGACAACACGTTTGCAGCGCTGGAGGATAAGCCGCCAGTGCTGACCGACCGCCAGCGCGAGCGCATCCAGCAGATAGCGCACCTGCTGCCGCTGATGCAGGGTGAGGTGGTGCTGCCGAAACTGGAACAGAAGGGAAGAGAATGGGTGGAGCGCATCCGTCTGGAGACGATGAAGAACGACGACCGCACGCGTGCCCGTCAGCGCTTCCGCGTCTGCGTCACAGCGCAAAGAATGACGTGCTGTCTGATGCTCTGCAAAGTGTGCGAGACATTGATTCAGAAGTACGGACAGAGTGGCGCCGAAAGTCGCCTGAAGCAATATCCGAACCTGTGGAAGGAAATGCTCCTGAAGGCTCAATCTGCGCAGATGCTGGGGACTTACGACGTAATAGCCGACTCGCTACTGGAGAACGCCCTCTACTTCTTCCGCGACCGCATTGAGAACGCTTTCCAAAGTCGCGACTATGCAGGCGGTTCCTATGGCGAGCGACAGAGGCGTGGAAAGAATGACTCTATCTTTGAGCGACTGGACATCCAGTTTACCTTCGAGCAGGCTATGCAGCACTCGGTAGCGGTGAAGGGTGCCAACGTGAACCACAACACCGTCCGGCAGATGCTGAAGAACTGGCGTAAGCAGCGGCTGGTAGTGCTGGAAGAGGATGGCAACTATCGTAAGTTGTAACGCGGTCATTTGGTCATGGTCATTTGGTCATTTTCGATTTCGGAAACTATGACAGAGATTCAGAACAATCAAGAATGCTTTGTGCAGCTCCGCTCGCTTTTACAAAGGCCAAAGGCCGACTAAAAGAATTTTAAACGATAAAACAACATTGAAGTAAAGGCGAATAAAAATAAATCGGGTCACCAAATGGTAACCCGATTTTTTATGCTATATAGCGTTTACTTACTCCAGCACGATAGGCTTGTACTTCGGTACGAGCGCCTTCATGATGCACCAGCCAATGAGGTAGGCTACGGCGCAGATGCAGAACACGACCATATAGGCGGCGGGCTTGCCGTCGAAGCCGAACATCTGGAAGGCAGCACCCTGACCGTCGGCCCAGGTGAAGAACATACCGGAACCCTTGTTGATAAGGAACGAGCCTACACCACCGGCCATAGAACCGATACCTGTGATGGTACCGATGGTCGATTTGGGGAACATGTCGCCCACGGTAGAGAAGATGTTGGCAGACCAAGACTGGTGACCGGCACCGAGCAAGCCAATCAGAATGGCGGGCCACCATGCGCTATACGCTCCCAGAGGCTGGGCAAACAGACCGAGCACGGGGAACAGGGCGAAGATGAACATGGCACGCATACGGCCGGCATAGGGGTTCATGCCGTACTTCTCGACAAATATCTTGGGCAGATAGCCACCACCGATAGAGAGCACGGTACAGATGGCATAGAGCGTGAAGATAAGGGCGATACCCATCGCTGAGTCGGAGGTGTAGCCGTACTGATCGGAGAAGTAGGCGGGTGCCCAGAACAGGAAGAACCACCACACACCGTCGGTCATGAACTTACCCACGATGAATGACCAGGTCTGCTTGTACTTGAAGCACTGCCAGAAAGGAATGGTCTTCTCCTCCTTGGCCTCCTGTTTGTTCTGAACGTCGGAAATGTCGGCATCCTGCTCGATATAGTTGAGCTCTGCTTGGTTGACGCGCTTGTTTCTGGCAGGCTTCTCATAAGCCCATATCCACAGGCCCATCCATACATAGCCTAATGCACCAATGATGATGAAGGCCATCTCCCAGCCCCACGCACGGGCCAACAGGGGAATGGTGGCAGGTGCTGCCAGCGCGCCTACTGAAGCGCCGCTGTTGAAGATAGAGGTGGCAAAGGCACGGTCTTTCTTGGGGAAATATTCGGCAGTCACCTTGATGGCTGCGGGGAAGTTTCCTGCCTCACCCAAGGCGAGAATCATACGGCAGGAGAGGAAGAGCCATACCGACACGGTGGCAATGGCTACTGCGGCATCAGAACCGGCTTCAACCAGACGCAGCGCCTCGATAGAGTCGTAGCCCTCGATGTTCATAGCCACCCATCCGCATCCAGCGTGCAGCACGGCACCTGTTGACCATACGAAGATGGCAATGAGATAGCCCTTCTTGGTGCCCATCCAGTCGATGAACTTACCGGCGAAGAGGTTAGCAATGGCATAGAAGATGGAGAACCATCCGGTGATGGTACCATAGTCGTTGTCGTTCCAGTGGAACTCGGGAGCAATAAAGTCTTTCCAGGTTAGTGAGAGTACCTGGCGGTCCATGTAGTTGACCGTGGTTGCCAAGAAGAGCAAGGCACAGATGACCCAACGGAAATTGGACATCTTGGTAGTTTGTACAGCACTCATAGTTTCTTTAGTATCTTTTTTTAGTTATTATCGGATGTCAATGACGGGAATGTTGTCCTTGTCGTTGTAATAGAGGTTCTCGCCAGCCATACCCCAGATGAAGGTGTAGTAGTATGTACCAGCAGCAGCGTGCATGGACCACTCAGGCGACATGATGGCCTGGTCGTTGTGCAACCATACCACGCGGCTCTCTTCGGGCTGACCCATGATGTGGGCAATGGTCTGCTCCTGAGGCAGGTTGAAGTAATAGTAAGCCTCGATGCGACGACCGTGGGTGTGAGGGGGCATCGTGTTCCAGGCAGCACCGGGATTAAGCTGTGTCAAGCCCAGCTGCAACTGGCAGGGACCTTCCTCCAGCACGTCGTTGACGATGAGCTTATAGACGGTACGGTTGTTGCACTCTTCCAGCGAGCCGACAGGTCCCCATACGGCGGCCTTCAGCGAGCCTTTGCGACCATCGAGGGTGATCCACTGGGTCTTGTAGTGCTGATGAGCCGTAGCACTGTTCAGGTAGAACTTGGCAGGATTCTTAGGATCCTTGGAACGGAACTGCACGGACTTGTTGACATCTTTGTTCTTGGCAATGTGTCCGCGACCGATGTAAAGGGCCTCCTTGGGAGACAGGGCATATTCCTTGCCGTCAACAATCACCACGCCGTCGCCGGTGCCGCAGTTGACAACACCCAGCTCACGGTTGTACATGAAATATTTCTCCTTGATATCTTTGTCAACATCCAAACCCAGCTCGAAGAAGTTCTCGAGCTTCAGCGTGGTGTTGACGGGCATGGCGCCACCAAAGATGAAACGGTCGTAATGAGAATAGGTAAGCAGGATGGAGTCGGGCGACATCACCTTCTCCATCACAAAGCGCTCGCGGAGCAGCTTCGTGTCGTAATGCTTTACATCTTCAGGATGACAGGCTGTCTGGAACTTCACGTGCTGAGCACCAACGAACCGGTCGGCCTCCTGGGCATGGGCTGTGGGAAGCGAGAGAGCTATCGCTCCTGCTATCGCCAGAATAGTTTTCTTCTTCATAGTTTGTATTTTATTTGTTTTTCTCTTCATTAGCAATACGCATACGGTTCCAAATCACCATCGCAATAGTGATGAGGGTGAGGACGCCGGCTCCGACATAGGCCAGACTGTCAACACACTTGTAGATGACCCATCCGAAAAGGCTGGAGGCAAAGTCGAGGGCACCAGCCTGGAAACCTTCTGGAATGTGGGCGGCAGGGTCTTGCGTCTGGGCATAGACCGTCTGAGCAGCCTGTGTGAAGGCAGGAGCCATATCGGTGACAAACCACAGACCGATGCCTACGGTGACGATACCGATGATGAGGGTCTTCACCACATTACCCTTGGTATAAGGCAGCACCATCACAAAGACATAGAACATACCAGCGAGCGAGGCCAGCGGCAGGAACTCATTGCCGGGGAGGGCAACGGCCATCAGCAAGGCCAGCGGAATGAGGATGAGCGAAGCCACGAGGGTGGTAGGATGACCAATCACCAAGGCGGGCGACATACCGATATACACCTTCTTGCCGGCCCACTTCTTCTGAACCACCTCCTGCGTCTTCTCAGCAATGGGCTTCAGACCGTCGATGAAAAGCTTGGTAATACGGGGTATCAGCTCCATCACGGCACCCATCGTGACACCCAGGAAGAGCACCTTCTTGATGTCCAGCTGAGCAACAGCGCCTATCAAGGCACCTACGATAACACCCAGCACGATAGGCTCGCCCAACACACCGAACTTCTTCTTCAGACCCTCGGCGTCAATATCCAGCTTGGAGAAGCCTGGAATACGGTCGAGCAACCAGTTAATGCCTATGGCAAAGATGGTAAAGCTCTGACAGAAAGGCTGTGGGATGGAGATGCCGTCCATATCCTCATAATAGCCCTGGAACTTGTCAGCTGTCAGGTCGGCCATCACCAACGTGATGATGTAACACACGATAGCAGCAAAATAGCCCCACGCCAGGCTCTCGTCCATCACGAAATAGGCTACCGCACCGATAAAGGCAAAATGCCAGTAGTTCCACAGGTCGATGTTCACAGTACGTGTGCAACCCGTGATAAGCAACAGGAAATTGACACCCAGACAGATAGGGATAATCAAAGCACCTACCGCCGTGTTATAGGCTACGGCGGCAGCGGCAGGCCATCCCATATCGAACACGCCGAGCTGGAGGTCGTAAAGACGGGAAATCTCAGACAACGGACTGCCGAAGTTGTTGGTCAACAGGGCCGTCACAATGCCCAGTCCCACGAAACCGACACCCACATAGAGACCCGACTTGAGCGATTTGCCAAACTTCATGCCTATGCACAGGCCGATAATAGTAAACAGGATGGGCATCATGACTGATGCACCTAAACTGATAATGTAGCTAAAGACTTGTTCCATCAGATTTGTTTTATTTGTATTTTAGTGTAGTCTGCCTTAAAAGCATCATCGAAAGACACTTTGGCTGCAAAGTTAATAATAATTTTGTTATTGACCAAACTTTAGTCTTGAAAATACACTTTCTTCACACGACCACTCACAGCTGTAAGCACCTCATAGGGGATGGTGTCGAGCACGTCACTGAGCAGATTAACAGGCAGATGGTCGCCAAAAACCTCAACGATATCTCCTTCTTTGCAAGGGATATCCGTGACGTCAATCATAGCGACATCCATACAGATATTACCCACATAAGGGGCTTTCTGCCCATTCACCAGACAATAGCCGGCACCACGGCCCAGATGACGGGAGAGTCCGTCAGCATAGCCAATAGGAATAGCGGCAATCACTGAGTCGCGCTTTAAGACCCCCTTACGACTGTAGCCCACCGTTTCGTCCTTAGGCACATGACGGAGCTGGAGAATGGTGGTCTTCAAAGAACTGACAGGCTGAAGGCCGGTTGAGTCTCCACCCATTGGGTCATAGCCATACAGTCCGAGTCCCAATCGGCACATATCCAGATGGCGTTCCGGGAAATGCACAATAGCTGCAGAATTACATATATGCCTTAGTATCTTATGGCTAAAGGCGGCCTGAAGTTTGGCACTGGCCTTGTCGAACTTCTCGAACTGCATGGTCGAGAAATTGTCGAAGTCAACACTGTCAGAACCTACGAAATGAGAGAATACCGAGCGTGGGATAATGGCATTCTGGTGTTGCAGACGGGCAATCAACTCGTCCATATCTTTCTCCGGATCGAAGCCTAGGCGGTGCATACCTGTATCCAGCTTGATATGCACAGGCCACCCCGTGATACCCTGTTTCTCGGCAGCCTGAATGAGTGCATCCAACAGACGGAAGGAATAGACTTCCGGCTCCAAATCGTAATCAAACATGGTCTTGAACGCTGTCATCTCAGGATTCATAATCATGATATTCTGTGTGATGCCGTTGCGACGTAAGGTCACGCCCTCATCAGCAACAGCCACTGCAAGATAATCGACACGATGGTCTTGCAAGGTCTTGGCAACTTCCACGGCACCAGCTCCATAAGCATCAGCCTTCACCATGCAGACCAGCTTGGTTTCGGGCTTCATGAAGGAGCGGTAGTAGTTCAGGTTGTTGACCAGCGCATTCAGGTTGACTTCCAGGATGGTCTCATGGACTTTCTGCTCCAGGCGCTCTGTAATACGGTCGAAGCCAAAAGGACGGGCACCCTTGATGAGCACTGTCTCGTCGTGCAGGTTACGGAACACATCGCTACGGAGGAATTCCTCGGTGGTAGCGAAGAAATATTCCTCGGCAACGGAGAACACGGCACGCTGGGAAGTGATATTGGGCCCGATGCCTATCAGCTTGTTGATGTTGCGTTTCTGACAGAGGGTGCTCACTTCACGATAGAGTTCCGTAGGGGGCATGCCGCTTTGGAAGATGTCGCTGAGGACCAACGTGAAATTGCGTGGGTCATTAACACGACGACTCATAAAGTCGAGGGCTATGCCCAACGAGTTGATATCAGAGTTGTAGGAGTCGTTGATGAGCGTACAACCACGCTGTCCCTCCTTTACTTCCAGACGCATCGCAACAGGCTCCAAAACAGCCATCCGTTCGGCCAGCTGATCCGGAGAAACACCCATATAGAGGGCAATGGCAGCACAGGCTATGGAGCACTGTAGAGAGGCTTCATCGTAGAAGGGCAGTCGGTATTGACCACGCACTCCTTTGTAAGTGTAACATACGGTGGTCATGCTAGCTGAGCCAGTATGACCAGCTTCACTAGCAGAACTGGATACGCTGGAAATATACAGCGGAGCTGAGATATTCTCACGACTCCACCCTATCTTCTCACCCTGATATCCGCTACGGCGGATGCAACGGCTGATAATGTCGTCATCTGAATTATAGGCTAACACCTTAGCTCCATTGAAGAGCTGAAGCTTCTCCATACATTTTTCCTCCATGGAGCGGAAATTCTCTTGATGGGCAGTACCCAGAGAGGTGAGCAATCCAATGGTAGGCTGTATGATATCGTGTAAGGAATCCATCTCGCCAGGCTCACTGATGCCGGCTTCGAAAAGACCGACCTGGGTCTGCTCATTCAACAGCCACACACTCAATGGAACACCAATCTGAGAGTTATAGCTCTTGGGCGAACGGGTTACTGCAAACTGAGGAGAAAGCACTTGGTAGAGCCACTCCTTGACCATCGTCTTACCATTCGAGCCAGTGATGCCCACGATAGGACAATCGAACTCATCACGATGGCGCTCGGCAAGTCGTTGCAAGGCTGCCAGTGGAGAGGGAACCTTCAGGTAGTTGGCATCTGCCTCCGGCTGGTCCGGCACATTGGATACCACAAAGTTACGGACACCTCGTCTATAGAGGTCAGCCAAATAACGATGACCATCATTACGGGAAGACTTTAAGGCGAAAAACAAAGTTTCCTCGGGGAAACAAAGGGAACGGCTGTCAGTCAACAGCCATCCTATTCTGGCATCGGCAGAACCGATTCGACGGGCTCCTATGAGCGTCGTAATTTTTTCTATGGTATAATTCATAATGCAAAGGTACAATTAAGCGAGCACAAAACAAAAGAATTTATTCTTTTTTTATCGAGCGTGAGTACTTTCGCCTTATCTATAAGGCAAAATTACTGTATTTTTTGCGTAGCTCGGTTAGTTTTAACATAGTTTTATCCATAAATTCTTTATAAGCAGGCGACTCTGGGTGGAAAGGCTTGTGTGCCAGCGCCTGGCGCAAGGGCCGCCATTCTTCCAAAAAATGTTTCGCCCCAGATGAAAAACAGGCCTCTACCAGCCGCTCCCAGATATAATCTACAGCCTGTGCTGATGGATGAAGCATATCAGAAGCGTAGAAGCGGTAGTCTCGTAGCTCGTCCATCAATATTTCATAAGAAGGGAAGTAATGAAGGGGGGTGGATGATGTCTGATGTCTGATGTCTGATGTCTGAAGGGGGATGGATGATGGATGATGGATGAGTTGGTCGATGGCAAGCAGCAAGGTTGCCTTCGACAACTGAGAATCGTGATAGCCATACTTACGATAACGAATGGGGCTGACAGTCAGGACAACCTGCACCTCCGGATTACGTTGACGAAGCACCTCAATGGCTTTTTGCAGATATTCTACACAATCGTCAATGGAAAGCTGTTCCTCTTGAAAGAGATACTGAGGACGTTTCTCACAATTGTCAACAATCTCCCCTGTCTCCTTCAGGCGATAGATGTGATTGGTTCCTAAGGTCAGGAAAACGATACGAGGAACATGCTCATAGCGTTCTATGGTATGCAGAATACTGGCAGGATTATACATCACCCCATAGGGGTTGACGGTGACAGGAAAACCATTGTCACGAAAGCGTTGACCTATTTCGTCTGCGAAACACGACCCTACGAAAAGTATTTCCTCACAGGGCTGTATCTCAAAACCTGGTCGGGGTATGTCAACAATCGTCCTAAACTCCATCTTCCCTCTTACTTCTTCCCTCTTACTTCTTCCCTCTTCCCTCTTACTTCTTCCCTCTTCCTTCTTCAGCTCCTGCTCACCTGTAAGCCCGTTTTCGACAGCGTTATATCCACAAAGCGGGCATTGGCATTAGGCTGTTGGAGGGTCAGTATCTGGCGGATACGAGCTGCTGCCTCCGGATCCTTGGCAACCATATACAGATAGCCACCACCTCCGGCTCCCGGCAACTTATAACCCAGACAAAGGTCGTCGATAAGGGCTGTTATGCGGCGTACACTGTCAGGATTGGTTCCACTATCAATGCGCTGGTTCTGTTCCCACGTCTTTCCAATCAGTTGTCCAACTGCCGTGAAGTCCTGACGCTGGATAGCCTCATACATATCGATAGAATGTGCTTTCATCTCACGCAACTGAAGCAACTGCTGATGATGGTTGACAAACATACGGCGCACGATTTCTGCCAGAATCTTCTTGGCTGTACGCGTAACGCCCGTATAATAAAGTAAATGGCACTGGGCATATTCGGGCTGTGTAAAGACGGCATCGGGCAACCAACGGACACGGGGATTCTGGTCGAAGCCACGCTGGGTGTCAAGCAATTTCACTCCACCCAACACACCACCGAACTGGTCTTGCCAACCACCTCCTGTGGTGAGCAACTGCTCCAGGACTAGGGTGCGGTGACCTATCTCGTTCTTATCCCACGCCAACGAACAGAAATCATTAACAGCACCCAAGACGGTAGCTGCCAGAATGCTACTGGTTCCCAGACCACTTCCTGCTGGAATGGCAGAGAGCAATGTCAGTTCGATGCCACACCCAAAGGCTTCCAACTGAGCACGCAGTGACGGATAGGTCTCTTGTGAGAACCCGGGTTGGAAACCAGCCAAGACAAGAGCGGCCTTGGGAATGGAGAAAGGCGATCCCACCTTATTATAAGCAGCCAACTGTTCATAGGTCTCCACCACCTCCATCGCTCCCAGATCAATGCTACGCAAGATGATGTGGGGTTCCTTACATGGTTTGATATAGGTCTGCAGAGGCGGTTGACCGTTTAGTTCAATCGCTATGTTCACCACAGAACCGCCTTCCATCAGACAATAGGGAGGAGTATCCGTCCACCCTCCTGCCAAGTCAATTCGAACAGGAGAACGGCCCCAAACAATCTGGTCGGGATAAACAGAGAGATGAGGTGTCTGCTTAGATGCCAGCACGCCAGCGGTAAGTCCTTCGCGCAACAACGAGAAGGCGCCCTCGCTGTCACCGCGGAACATACAATCATGGATGCGCGTCATCAAAGGAGCCTCAACGGGCAGTGCAGCCGGCTGAGGCAAATGCATCTCGCTGAACTCACGGGCGGCATCGTCCAAGTCAAGTTGATAGAACACGCTATGTTGCCAGTTGCGCGCCAATGCAGGCCAGTTACGGCTACGGAACTCCCTACGCTGTGCAAAAAGCCTGCGTAGGTTGGCTACATTGGATATATCTTCTGCAGAAAGGAATGTGGTTGCGTATTGCGCAAGCCCTTGTAGTCCCACCAGATTAACCAATTCAACAAGTTTCTCCAGAGATTCCACGACAGGGAAGCGTTTCTCCTGTTGTGCGGCCCCTGCAAATTTGTCGTTTATGTCATAACAGCGAACACAATATTGCGTATCCCCAATTGGTATGATGTCAATACACTGACCTGGTTCCAGCTTTACCTCCCAATCGTTGTCTGGCACACCAGTCACGATATGGTCGCGAGTAAGCTTCCATCGAGGACCAATACAACTGTTTTCAATCCAGATATTCTGATTCTCTTCTGCAAACGGCACCTTGGTAATAGCATTCTGCGTGAAAATGCTGGGGTGCGGCTTACGGTCATGATGCATGATGTCACGCTGGTCGTTGACAATATTCTGAATGGCCATCGTCGAGGAAATCATCTCACCGGAAGTACCAAAATGGTAGAACTCACCACCTTGCAGAGGTACAATAGCTACGGAGAGTTCATGCAGCTCGGGATCGTCAATCGTCGGGTGAGTGCCCAAAGTGCATCCGAACTCACTATAGAGGTCGTATTCTCTTAGGTTCATAGGGTCGGGCCCCATACCCTTTGTGGAGCGCTTCATCAGCAGTTTAACCGCCCGATCAGAAAGCAGCCAAATGCCGATATCAGTCAGGTAGAAATGATCTTTGAGGAGTTCAGACAACTGCTCAGTACTTGGTTTCTGAAGCATCATCTTCAGCACATTGGGTGTACGGCGGTCACTGACAAACACACCGTGATCCTTTGCGATAGAGGCGTCCAGCCACAAGCCGTAACACACCACATCAGCATCAGGAATCTGTCCGATACGATCAGCGGCACGGATATAGACATCACCACTGACAATCATGGTGGTCAGTCGCTCTGGAGCTTGTGACATCATCCGTTCATAAAGGGGCAACTGCAAGTCCAAAAGTGATTGCGACAGTCGTTGACCACGCTCCCAACGGAACACGGGAATAGGAGTGAGAATCTTTCCACTAGGCGCATAGGAAGGCAGACGACGACTTTGTCCACCGGCATGAAGCACGATGCAGCGTTCACCATTCAACCATTCACGAGCTTGTTGGAGCAACCAGGTGGTTCCACCACCCGACCCCAATTTATGGCCCACAGGGTCGTTGGTACAAAAATACTCATCACGGGAAAGTCCCGTTACATCGTGAAAACAATCCACCAGATTAGGTGGTAATGACAACAGCTTTTTCATCCCCTTTCCCTATTCTTTATTCACTTTTCACTCTTCACTTTTCACTAGCGGAAGCGCCACCCTTTCTCCGTCGATACTCTATCCATATCAACATCAAGATGATAACCAACAGAATAGCATAAGACACATACGCAACAGCCTCCGTCCGGTCAATACTCTTCGGGAAGAAGCTAAGCACTACTTCATGTTTCCCAGGCTTCACTGAAAGGGCACGAAGCACATAATTCACCCTGCCTAACTCCTGTTCGACACCATCAACCGTTGCCGTCCATCCAGGATAATAAATTTCTGAGAACACTACGATACCCCCCTTGTCGCTCTCTACCTCGTAGGTCAACATGTTGGGCTCATAAGCCTTGATACGTACCACTCCCACGGAGTCTTGCACCACAGCTTCGCCCAGGACATCCTTGAACTGTTGGTCAGCTACAGCCTCACGACGAAGGTTCAACGTACCAATGGCATCTAACTCCTCATTGGCATTAGACACATATTTTATCTTATCCACCAGCCACGCATTACCATAAGTGTATGGATTCTCCAGAGGAACCGACTGACCGCCATTAAGTGGTAGGATGAAATACTTCGTGTTCAGCATGTTCAACACAGGATAGACACTATCGCCATTTATCTGGGTCATGTCACCTGCTGCCTTCGCAATAGCACTCATAGCATCACCCATCTCACGCTGGATATAAGCATCCACCAACTCTTGGTAGCGGCGCAACTTGGCAGCATGGTAACCACCAATACTCTTCAGGTAATAAGATGTCTCGTTCTCATTGAAAGTAGATGTGGCGAGATTTAACACTCGAAAGTCGAGCGACTTGTCCTGCAGGATATGGTCAATGGCCTGCGTCTTGGCGATTGGTTCCTCGCGCACCGTCTGAGGCACGAACATGCCGTCATTCAGATAGCGCTTGTTAACCGTCCACATATCCACCAAACAGATAATCAGAATAATACCAACGGCATATTCTTTCTTAAGCTTACCATAAATCATCGACAAGAGTACACCTGTACTTACCAGAATGATATAGAACGATCGCCAGCAGTCTTCCACAAAAACAGCCACACGCATCTCCGTCAGGTTCTGTAACAAAGGAGTCAGCTGCTCAGCAGGAATCTGACTCAATGCCTGCATCTCATTATAGCTGATGAAGTCGGAGAAAAAGAACTTTGGCATCAGGGCAAAGAGCAGGGCAATGCCTCCCGTCAGGGCAAATGACACACAGAGCCATTTCGCCTTACGCTTCAGCAACTCAGGCTCATCCACGATTTTCTTCAGCGCCAGCATGGCCAGCAAGGGTATGGTAAACTCTGCTATGACAAGAATGGAAGCCACCGTACGGAACTTGGCATACATGGGTACATAGTCGAGGAAGAAATCGGTGAACGGCATGAAGTTACGTCCCCAAGAAAGGAGCACAGACAAGATAGTCACCACCAACAAGGCCCACTTCATGGGACCTTTCACGATAAACAATCCCAGCACAAACAGCATCATCACGAAGGCACCCACATAAACAGGACCAGCCGTCATCGGCTGATTACCCCAATACTGCCCCATCTGCTGATAGATACCGGTATAATAGCTGTCTGCATGTTTCATAGCCGTCTTGCTCTCTGATAGAGGGACGCTTGCCCCACCCTTGGCATTAGGCACCAGCAGAGTCCACGTTTCATCAATACCATAGCTCCACTGCGTGATGTAGTCGCGATCCAAACCACTGCTGGTCTGATTTTCTGTATTCTTCTTCACCAGTTCACTGGCACCACGCATCGACTCTTTGCTGTACTGCCATGTATGATATAGGTTGGAGAGATTCAGGCATACTGCTATCACAGCAGCTATCACGCAGGCGCCAGTAGCTTTGAACAAATGTTGATAGTCCTTTTTCTTCAAGCCCTCTATCCAGTAGGCTATCACCATACCAGCTATAATGAACAGATAATAATAGGTCATCTGTACATGATTAGCCCTGATTTCGAAGGCCCCAAAGACAGCAGTCACGACAAGACCCCACAGGTATTTCCCCCTATAGGCCAGCACAATACCCGCAATCATAGGAGGCAGATAGGCAAGTGCCATCACCTTCCAGATGTGTCCAGCTGCAATAATGATGAAGAAATAACTGCTAAAAGCCCATATCACCGAACCCAGCATAGCCAGATACCAACGGAAATCAAACGCCCGCAACAGGATATAAAAGCCTAACAGATAGACAAAGACATACCATACGTTCTCAGGCAGCCACAGATGATAGGCATTAATACCGCTCTGGAGAATGTTGCCGCTATTATAGGATGGTGCCATCTGGTAGGTAGGCATACCTCCGAAGAGCGCGTTCGTCCATCGGGGTATTTCACCCGTCCGCTCATGATACTCGTGCAACTCCTGACCAGCACCTCTACTCGCTGACGAATCGTGACGATAAAGGATACGTCCTTCGATGTCAGCAGGGAAGAAATAAGCAAACGATATTCCCACAAACAATACCACTACCAACACATCGGGTAGCCACTGCTTCAAACTTTTCATCATTTTCTCATCGAATTTTGCGGCAAAATTACGAATAATTTCTCATTTCTCATTTCTCATTTCTCTTTTTTTTGTATCTTTGCCCCCACAAAAAAGACAAAAAAGCATGAAAATAGGTATTATTGTGGCAATGGACAAGGAGCTGCAACAGTTGCAGCAACTTTTCAACAATGGCGACGTTCTCGTCCGCAAATGTGGTATTGGCAAAGTGAATGCAGCCTTGGGAGCCCAGCAAATGATTAATGAATTCCACCCTGATGTCATCATCAGCAGTGGGTGTGCAGGAGGCAATGGCGACGACATCAAGATACAGGATGTCATCATCAGCACAGAGCTGTGCTATCACGACGTGTATTGCGGCAGAGCTATCGATGACACAACGCAATACGGACAGGTCCAGGGATTGCCCGCCCGTTTCCAGGCAGACCCCTTCCTGTTGGAGAAAGCCAGGCAGTTCTCTTCGCTTATCCCAGACTCCACATTTCATACCCATTTCGGGCTTGTGGTCACCGGCGACTGGTTTGTTGACACGAAAGAGAAGATGCGTAGCATCATCGACTTATTCCCCGAGGCCAAAGCCGTCGATATGGAGTCATGTGCCATCGCCCAGACCTGTTATATTAACAAGGTACCTTTTGTCTCCTTCCGCGTTATCAGCGACATCCCCCTTCGCGACACCGATGCCTCGCAGTACCACAATTTCTGGGACACCATTGCCCAAAACTCTTTCCTTACCACGAAATCTTTTGTGGAATCGTTGCAGGTCTGATTCGCATATAGTACACATAAAAAAGGGAGAGACTGATGTTCTCTCCCTTTTTTCTTGAAATTAAATATCTCGCTGCAACAGAATAACCTGGGTACCCTTCCCTTTCATGGTAGGCATAGTCTCACCAACGTCAGAACCGATATAGGTGGGATCGCAGATGGTAAACTTACGTCCATTGACAGAGATATAGTCACCTTCTACGGCATTGGGGAAATTAACAGCCATTGCCAAATGGCCCGGGTAGTAAACCAGAACAACATCAAGGCCTACAAGATCTCGGACTAAATGAGACAACAGGATGGAACGATCCTCGCAGTCGTTATAGGGATAGAAGATGCTCTCCTCACCGAAGAAGTTGCGGTCAAAGCCCCATACAGATTCGTCATAAGCATAGAGAAAACATTCCTGATTAGGATTACTACGGTTCAAATCCGTCTTGCCCTGTACCCACCAGTCAAGCTCCTGCACAGCCTCCAAAGGTGTAAGTCCTTTCAATTTCTCCCGCATACCAGGATATATCTGATCGGTCAACCATTTCTCCAAAGGCGTGTTGGCATAGTTAGCCCAACGTGTCATGAAGTTGTTGTCGGTATAGGAGCATGGATAGGTGTTATAGAAATCGATACTGTTCTTGTTCGACTTAATGGTAAAGCTGAAATCCGGATTACGCAACGACGTGATGGTACGTTCGTTGACGGGGCTGTTGGCAAAGTTCTGACGGGCAGACATCTGCAGAGAGAGTGGGCTCTCCTTGGGGAACTTAGCCTTACAAATGTTCAGTTTCTCACCATCCTTGATATTATCGAGCAAATAGTACCACTCGCCATCCACATAGAAATACGACTTACCGAACATATTATACTGACTGGCTACAATCATGTAGAGAGTATTGCCATCGTGTGCATAGCGCATCTTATACCCCGACTGCGAAAAGAGGAAACCCAGGACGAGCGTTGCCTCGTTGGTATGATTGCCATAGAACTTATTGGTCAACGCAAGCAACATCTGATAATAAGCCCAGTCGGAGAAATTATGAGCCTTACGCTCTTCCAGACAGTCGAAAAGCATATTATCATATTGCGACTTCTGGAACTCGTTCAACTTATCAGCAATCTCATCACCGCTTAAACCATTCAAGCGGAAACGGCAATTGTCGCCTATACGGACACGGCATTGTGTTCCAAACACGTCAAACGTCATATAAGGATTGGCATCTCTACTCTGAACGACCTTTGACAGAGGCTGGGGTTGAACAGGTGCAGCCTTTGGAGCAGCAATAACCGTTGAGACAGCAAGTTGGTTGTTAGTCTTCTCGCGTTTTTGTTTCTCTTTCTCTGCCTTTTTTGCCTCTTTCTTATCTTTTTTCTTCTTATCTCCACCACCAAAGAGCTTACTGAAGAATCCTGCCGTTTCCTCCTCATAGCCAGGAACCACCATTGGTTCTACTTTCTCTTCCTCTGGAATCTGAACAGGGGGCTCGGCACCAAACTCCTCCCACGCCTCACGAACGAACTTGGTGTACTCCGCAAAAGCCTGTTTGCGGAAATCAGAATACTCCTTCTTCGCCTTATTCTTGAAGTCCTCAAAGTCTTTGCGGAAATTCTTCTTTTGCGTCTGAGCCTGTACTGGTGCAACCAGCACGAACATCAGCAATTGGAAAAAAATCAAATACCTTTTCATAGCTCTGATATTTTAATGTTCACGATTACATGGAATGGTATCGGTCTTCTCGACCACAAGTGAGTCTTCTGCCATCAACGAGTCTTTGACAATAATCTCACGCGTAACGGTAGCAGGATCACTATGGCGACGGGCCTTTACTGTCTTATCTTTACGAAGCTGAGCAACAACAGACTTAACATAGTCCTTGGTGAGCGTCAGCACCGTATTGCGCTTATCTGCCAGAAAGGAGTCCAGTTTTCCTTTTCCTGGTGCATTGAGCACATACTGCTTGTCGCCATTTTGAGCCAACAGAGTCAAAGAACCGCTGAACGAGATATTCAATGTCGCATCACCCGTAAGCACATCGCCTTTCTCCAGTTTTCGCTTACCTTGAGGAGTCACTAATTCGACACCGCCACTTACCTTGGAAACGACATACGAAACAGTTTCTTTCTTGGCCATCGCCACCAAAGGAATGAACAAGAGAAGCCATAACGCAATTATTTTCTTACACTTCATTTTTCTTTTCTTCTTTCTTAAACACGATAATGTTATAGATGGTGTCATACAGGTTCTCTGCCATGTAGATGAGGGCAATAGCCGACATAGCAATAGCCAGACTAATGCTATAGTTGTAACTACAGAAGAGAATGAAAGTTACCCAGACAATCAGCGACAACCAACCTGCAATCAACAAACCACGTATCAACGAAGCTCCGAAGATAACGCGGAACAACGTCTTCTTCCTAGTAGTAAAGGCCTTGTAATGGGACAACAATATCACAGACAGGAAAACGATGATGAATGATGCCACCATAGTGACACCTGTTGAAGCATGCCTTATCTCAGTCTGACGGAGCATCGTTTCTGCGGCGTATGCCAACAACTCCACACCTGCAATTTTTCCCTGTGGCGTATAGTGCATGTCGCCTTCCTCAGTCATAGCACCAATGAGCACTAGATGATCCTCTATCAGGTCACGATACTCCATGATGGAGTCATAGGGCACCACATGATAATACTTCGGTGAGAAATTGATATTGACATCCTTATCAGAGAGGGGCACTACCTCTTGCCCTGCATAGATATCCACCACTTTCTTGATGAACGAGGGGACTACTTTGCCTCCTACCTCACGTCCGATACTCACGCTACGCTTCATGCCCCCATACAACTGACGGGGCATATTGGTAAAGCCCTCGTTAACCTTGTCGTTGGGGGTATAGAACGAGTGAACCGTCTCGCCCTCCATGCTCTCTGCTTCGATAATCTTGTAGGAGAACACGAAATTATGAAGCTGACAGACTGTCGCAGCCAACAGGGAATCGCCTTCCAGGTCTTCTTCCTTATATCCCTCGAACACTACATCGACACCCACGGCTTTGGGATGCAGGGCATCCACTTCCATAAACAGTTGGGCAAAATCGCGGCGCTTCCTCAACTCTGTCATATCGACAATGGTCACGATACGACTGGTCTCCCGTTCACCTGTATCTAACAACTTATAATAGAAGTCGGTAAACGAATAGTCTTCCAGGATTTCAGCCACTGGATTGAACACCTTGAGGTTGAAAGCTGCCAGCACGTATATTCCCACGATAGAAAAAGCGAGAACCGTCACGGCGAAGTATCTCCAGAGCTTAGCCATCAATCTTTACCGAAATAAGCCTTTAATTCCTCGCTCAACTCCTTGCCGTCTGCTTCCAATTGAGAACGGATAGCATCCTTAGCTATTTCCTGAATAGAAGAAGTCTTGGCTACCATACGAACAATCACCTCTTTATTCTTATTCTTCAGCTGACGAGTGGCAACCAGTGGAGTCTGTACACGGCCTAACTTCTGAGAGAAGATAGTTTTATTCTCAGAAATATAGGTGGTGATAGACGCAGCTTGGTCGTCAGCCAACATCTTGTTGGCTATCATATTGTCGATGATTCCCGTAGCCTCTGTGCCGATAGAGCTGGCCAGATTCAGACGAGCTAGTTCTGTAGCCTGCATCTGTGCAGCAGCAAAACTCTCTGCAGTAGCACGTCCCTCACCCTGAAGATAGAGTGGGTTCAGTTCATCGTCAACCTGCTGAATGAATGCAAAGTAGCGGTCTATCTGTTTCTCCAACGGCAAAGCTCCAGGTGAAACAGTCCACCCTTCTTTCTTCATACGCTTAGCCTCGTCTTTGGCATCCTTCGATGCTTTTTCCTTCAAGGCTGCCTTACTTTCCTTCAGTTTCTGTTGCATGGCATTCTGTCCCATTGCACTCATTGACAATGTAAGCATCATCAATGCAGCTAGAAATTTTACTGTTTTCATAGTTTTATCATTTTAGAATTAATAATTATCTTAATTAAAAGTCTCCTGGCTCGTAAAGTCCGAAGTCGGGATCTTTCTCCGGTTGCCATGTTCTCAGTTTAATGAGCGGCTTCTTAGGATCATTGATATCGACCAACAACATCAGATAACCTTTGTCACCATACGTTGACGAATAGTAGTCTTGTTGTATCTGGATGCCATACGTCTCACCAGTGTTTTCTCCCATCTTCTTGACATCATTGTTCGAGAAACGGATGTTTACAAACTCGTTACGTTCGAAACAACGCTTCAGGTTAGCCAGATATTCGTCCTTAGTCTGACGATTCATCTTGATGATGTGATTTCCTTCTTGACTAATAGACGATTGGTTCTCCATGTTTGTTACATTATTGGCCTTACTAACCACCGAACCCGTGATGATGACGGCATCGTCATCAAAGATAGAGCGGATATAGTCGAGACGCTTCAAGGCATAGGCCGTCTTATAGTTCTCGAGGAAGTTCATAATGGCAAAACGTGACTTTTCTTCCCATACTCCTTTGTTCAGGATATCATCCTCTGCAGTCTTTCCCAGACCGAAGGCAATGTTTTGAATCTTCTGCTCAGCATCGAATGTCAATACAACATCCTCCACAAAAGTGGCACGCCCACCCGATGCGAAAGAGAACGACATGCGCAACCCTCGTTCTACCACATGTCCGTTATCCTCCAGAAAACGGATATTCTGTGAGTCGAGCACCTTAGCCTTTCCATAGCGCACCAGTTTGTTGAACATGCTCCATCCCACACTGGTGAAGAGGTCGCGAACAGAGTCGTAGTTCTTAGTCTTTACGGCACCTACAAAACGTTCGATTGCAGCCTTGTAAGCATTGGCTTGCTTCTCCATTGCCTTGGGAGGAGCTATCGCCACCTCGTTGGTGGTGAACGACTGGGTCTGCATCATCTGCACACGGGCCTCACGTTCCTTCTTCTTCTCCTTGTTCTCCAACATCACATTGGTATATGCCTTGGGCATAGGAGTACCCTTCACGGCGTTGAGCACCATCTCCACCTCGTTGTCAATCTTAGCCTCTCCAGCATATTCATACTCGTACTTCATCTGTACCTGTGAGCCACTAAAACCAGGAGCCAGTTCCAGGACACCCCATCCGTCCTTAGCACTATAGATAGCACTCCACGTCTGTCCGTCCCAGAACTTGTAATCGACACTGTTCACGGGTTTTCCCTTGTAGGTGATAGCCAGTCGGATGTCGTTGCCATCCCTGCTGTCATAAATAGTCTTCAGCTCATAGAAAGTATCGTCTATCTTCTCCTTACACCAGTTGGTGCACACATGTTCCTTGCCGTCCTCGTCGGTATAGGTCACCTCGTTAGGATACTGCAGCGATTTCAGGAGTGTAAGAGCCCAGTAGTAGTTACGTAACACATCGTCCACCTTACCTTTCTTCTCGGCACGAACTGCCGTTTCTATCAGGTCGAGGGCCTTACGCTTACGCGACTCGAAGATTTTCTCTATCTCCGACTTCTTAATCCATCGCACTACGTATGCATCTGGCTCATTTTTCAACACCTTCTGCTGGGTGTTAGTCAGTGTGGCTTGTGAATAGGTACTCACCGTCTGCGAGAACTGTGACTCCTCGTCCAGCTTACCATTGCTGTTTTGTGTCTTCAGCGAACTATGCGACTCTCCCGACACGTTGGTGGCAATCTTACCAATCAGGTTTGCCAGAGCCTGACGCTCTGCCTCTGCCACCGTACTACCCCAGCCTTCGCCATAGATATAGTCATCGTCCTCTCTAACCTCTTCCCAACTCTGTGCAGAAGCAGTCAGAGCCAGCAGGAGGAGTGCGCCTAAAGCCACCCCTCTGCCAGTCCATTGTTTAAGATACTCTCTGATCTTCATTCTTTATTTAATAATTTTCTTCTTTCCATTGTGGATATAGATACCCTTCTGAGCAGGTTTTCCTTGCAACAGGCGTCCATCAAGGGAGTACCAACGGTCGCCGAGTGCGTTAACATCCTTGATGACGATATTTTCTATGCCCGTAGTTCCGTTGCCAATTTCATTAATAGCGATATAGCGAGGAGCCGGGTTACTTTGATTATTGTTGTGAACCGTAAAGGCCTCGAACGGACGGACGGCACGCAACCCTTGTTCAAAGACACTACCCTCAAGATACTGAGCACGAGTCTCACCCACATTCAGTGCATAAATCCAGTCGGACTGTTCCATACGCTGGAATGTTGGAATCAGGACTATAGTGCTGTCAGCCATTGCTACAGTCTCTTCCTCTGTGACAGGAACCCTCACGTTGAGAGACGAGAAAGTGACACGACCTGGCTGGTTGAACTCTGCCGGATACTCAGTGCAGTTAGGCATCGAGATGAGGTACGGACGGTTGGCATGTATCTCAATAGCCTGAACCAGTCCATTGTCTGATAACTGACGCAGCCAGAAAGGCTTGCCACCCTCACTGCTACCGAAGGGAGAAAGGACGCCATTCTTCTCATGCATGATGGTCTGTACGTCAAACGGCAGGGCGATAGACTCCCATCCTCTACTGATACCTATCTCCGTCTGTTGCTGGAAGTTACGGGTGTAACTGATAGCCTCTGCTGTGAATTCCTCAGGACAATAGAAGTTATTATTGCCTGATGTCACATCAGACAGTACCACGTTCTTGGCAAAGCCGTTGATAACAACGTTATCCCTGTTGGCAGGAGCCAGCGATGCATCCTGCACATAGATGAGCAGGTTAGGATTAGTGATTACCTGCAGTTCCGATGTCGAGATTGCCTGACTACTGTTCCAAACGATAGCGGCTATCGTTTCAACCACGTTGTTGGTGCCGAACTTCTGCATAGCCTCTGCCAGTGTAACAGAACCACCAACGTAGAGCACATGGTCGTAGTAAGAGGCTTCAACAGGATTCTTATCAGTAAAGTAACCAGGATTGTTCTCGCCACCATCAATGTGGGCGTAGGTATGGTCTGTATGATTTGCGTCATAGACTGTACCAGCACCGCCTACAAGGTTGGTGCAACCATCAAACATTTCACTACCAAATTCTACTTCATTAGTTGACCATTCATTTCCTATATAGATAGTCTTTAATTCAGAACAGTATCTGAACATACTTTCCATATTCGTCACCTTAGCGGTATTGAAGTTGCTCAAGTCAAGACTAGTCAAACCTGAACAGCTATGGAACATCAAACTCATGTCCATTACATTGGTAGTATTGAAGTTGCTCAAGTCAATATTGGTTAAACCAGAACAGCCTGCAAACATACCATTCATGCCCGTCACATTGGTGGTATTGAAGTTGCTCAAGTCAAGACTAGTCAAGCCTGAACAGTCTCCGAACATAGTCGTCATGTCCGTCACATTAGAGGTATTAAAATTGCTCAAGTCAAGACTCGGCAAACTAGAACACTTATGGAACATCGCTGTCATTTCCGTCACATTAACGGTATTTAGATACTCAATGTTAGTAATGGAAGTCAAAGAGCGACAATGCTGGAACCAATGAGCTGTGCTTACAGGCCTATAATTAGCAAACGATGCATCAAAAACAGCCGTTGTAGCTGTGCCATACGGAGAGGGTACATTCTCCTGAAGATAAGAATTGTTAATCTCTATACCTCCACGCGCATTCTTCTGAGTATCGTAATAGAAAGTAACTGTCAAGCCGTCTGTACTCAACACAGCGTAAGGTTTATCCTCTGCAGCCATCTGTGCCTCAATCTGGGCACAAAGTTCATTGATGCGTTGCGTGAAGTGATTAGCCTCGAATCTGTCCATCTGGGCACGCTGGTTGTATATCATGTCACCCTCGTTCAGGGCCCACTGCAAATCCTCCAACAGCTGCGCATCCACATTGGGATTGCCCTTGGCTCGGTCATAGAGGTCAACACCACTTTTCACAGCAGCCTTCAGATTCAGCCATGCCTCGTAGTCATAGACCATCGTGGTGGTGTCAGATACCACCATACCGCTTGGACCGTCCATCACGGCAATAGCCTTCACCACAGCATTCTTCTTCAACTCGAAGGGTTGCTCGTAATACGTTGAATGAATAGCATCGGCAGTAACCACCAGACTGTTCTTCACACTGTCAACATAAGCTTCATCCATAGAGGCCAATTCTGCCATCTTATAGAATATGCTGGCATTCTGCGTTGTCGTACTCATGGTGAGGTTATCACCCTCGAAACGGAACTCAGGAGCCACGACACTTATTGGTGCATCAATATCTGTGAAATAACCAGGATTGTTCTCGCCACCATCAATATGGGCATAGGTATGGTCAAAGTGATTTGCGTCATAGACAGTACCTGCACCACCAACTAGGCTCATACAGTTTGTGAACATTCCATCACTGTTTGTAACTTCTGATGTTGTCCAGCCACTACCAACATAAATCGTAGTTAAGTCGGTACAGTTGCGGAACATCTGAACCATATTCGTTACACGAGCAGTATTGAAATTACTCAAATCTAGAGTTTTCAGCGATGTACAACCATCGAACATGAGGAATAAGCTCTCTACAGATGACGTATTCAAACTGCTAAGGTCTATTTCTGTCAACGATGAACATCCATTCAACAATCCAGACATTACAGTTACCTTATCAGTATTGAAGTTGCCCAAAGTTAGCTTTGTCAGGCTAGAACACTGGCAGAACATCTGAAGCATACGAGTAACACTTGATGTATTGAAATTACTAACATCCAAGCTGGTCAACCCACTACACATTTGGAACATCATATCCATGTTCGTCACATTCGACGTATTGAAATTACTAACATCCAAGCTGGTGAGTGAAGAACAACCATAAAACATATTCTCCATATTCACGACGTTCGATGTTTTGAATCCAGCTACATCAAGAGAAGTCAAACTTTCACAGAACAAGAACATATTGCTCATATCTGTAACATTATCTGTCTTCAGATTACCAATTCCCGTAATCGTTGTCAGGTTTCTCAAAGCTTCAAACCAGTAAGCAGTAGAGGTCAACGATGTACAATTAGCAAATGAGTCATCGAATACAACACTTGTAATGGTATTGCGAGCAGAAGAGTACCAATCTGATACCTTATCATTGCCAAACGGCCCAACACTCATTCCACCTCGAGATGCCTTCTGTTTATCATAGTAGAACGTCAACTTGGTGTTGTTATCGCTCAACACAGCGTAAGGTTCATCCTCTGCAGCCATCTGTGCCTCAATCTGGGCACAAAGTTCATTGATGCGTTTCGTGAAGTGAGTAGCCTCGAAACTGTCCATTTGGGCACGCTGGTTGTAAATCATGTCACCCTCGTTCAGGGCCCACTGCAAATCCTCCAACAGCTGCGCATCCACATTGGGATTGCCCTTGGCTCGGTCATAGAGGTCAACACCACTTTTCACAGCAGCCTTCAGATTCAGCCATGCCTCGTAGTCATAGACCATCGTGGTGGTGTCAGATACCACCATACCGCTTGGACCGTCCATCACGGCAATAGCCTTCACCACAGCATTCTTCTTCAACTCGAAGGGTTGCTCGTAATACGTTGAATGAATAGCATCGGCAGTAACCACCAGACTGTTCTTCACACTGTCAACATAAGCTTCATCCATAGAGGCCAATTCTGCCATCTTATAGAATATGCTGGCATTCTGCGTTGTCGTACTCATGGTGAGGTTATCACCCTCGAAACGGAACTCAGGAGCAACAACACCACTACCTTCCTTCGCCGTGAAGGTCACCGTTATATCATGGGAAGCATTGATATCGTTCAGGATATACGATGCAGCAGAGTATTCCGTAGCAGGCATCACAAAAGCAGTCACATCGTTATTGTCGAGCACAACGGAACCAATCTGGTAACCATCCAATGGGAAGAAGAACATCTCCAGTGAACCTCCTGCGTCAACACTTGCCACTGCTGACTTGCCGTCAACAATAACATCAGGCAAATTACCCACGCTTACCTCACCATTTCCATATACAGATACCCTAATATCAAAGGTACCTGCCGCATTCTTATCCGTGAAATAGCCAGGATTGTTCTCGCCTCCGTCAATGTGGGCGTAGTCCAAGCCACGATGGCTGGCACTGAAAGAAGTGCCTTGACCGCCTACTAGGTTTTGACAGGCATTGAACATCTCGTTGCCAGTAGTGACATTCGTAGTAGTCCATAAGTCGGAAACATAGATGGTGGTCAGTGCCGAGCACGACGAGAACATATAATCCATGCTGCTTTTCACACTGCTCGTATTGAACGTACTCAGATCGAGCGTGGTTAGCGAGGAACATCCCAAGAACATATTGGCCATAGTGGTCACGCTCTCCGTAGAGAAGCCTACCTTAAGGTCGGTTAACGAAGAACAGCCTTCAAACATGAAGTTCATCTCCATGACTTTCGATGTGTTAAGACTGCTCAGGTCGAGACTTGTCAGCGACGAACAACCACTGAATGTACTACGAAACGACGTTACGTTGGCTGTGTTCAAGTTGCTGATACCTGTTACAGATGTAAGGTGAGTGAGGTTATAGAACCACATATTCATACTGGTCAGGGCATCATAATTGGCAAACGAATCATCAAACACTACTGACGTAATCGTCTCTCGCGCCGAATGCCAACCACGAGCCGTTGCAGAACTAAACGGTCCAATGTCCATGCCATTCCGCGTTGCCTTCTGGTCATCATAATAGAAGGTCAGCAATGTATCGCCCTTCAACACAGCATACGGTTCTGCCGTACCGTCTGCCCTGTTCTGTGCCCACGACATCAGGGACATCAGGGTACATAATATGATTAATAGACTCTTTTTCATAATATTTTAATTAAAGGGTCCTTATTCTTAGTTATTTTCTCGGAGCCAGACGTGGATCGGGGTTGTCACTCTCGCCAGGCTCTGTCGTTGACGATGAAGTTCGGATAGTCACCACGTTAGGACTATAGATGAAGTTGTCCTGTCCCGTTCTGCTCAGCACGTATGCGCGAACATAATAGGTGGTGTTGGGCTCCAGGCCTTGCAATGTTGCCAGTACGTTTCGGGTAGTACCACCACGTCCTACGGTAACCACCTCGTCCTGACGAGTCGGCATACTGTTGGTGCGGCTATATACCAGTCCATAGTCTATCACCTCCTCGTCGGAAACGAAGCTGTAGCGGAACTCTGCTTCAGTGTTGCCCACATACATCGAGGTCAAGTCGCTCACGGTAGTCTGAGCCACAGGAGAACCTACACCATTCTGTTCCACCAATACGATGCACTGCTTGGGATTTCTTGTGCCACTGATGAATACTACAGCAGTCAGACGGGCCTGTGTACTGTAGTTCGGCTCGCAGTAAATGCGCACCTCGCCATTTCCTGCACCTGTAGAAACGTAGCCGTTATAATGGTGATGGTCTGGCTCATCAGGATTGTCATAACTCTCCAAGTGCAACCAAGATACCGATGAAGGGATATAGGCATTCCACTCCGCATTGCTCTCCACACGAATCATCTGTTCACCGCCCTCTGCGTTGAAACTAGTCTGATCCTGAGGAACATACATATAGATATCGTCACTGTTCATTCCCTCCTGAACTACCTGCACTTCCGCACTGCTTGTACCATAAAGCACAGTGAACGAAGTGCCACGAGGCGCATCCGACATCACAGGGTCACAAGAAATGTTCAACACCGTAGCACCCGTAGCACCCGATGTCTTATCGATATGCAGCCAGTTGATGCCAGCAGGTGTCTGGATAGTCCACCCAGCATTACTGTTGATAGACAGCAGGCTGGCCTCCGTGGGTTTTGCTCTGAACGACATCGTCTTCTGCGAGATATTGATAGTGGGGTCTCCACTCTTCTGGCGAAGGGCTATCTTCTGGCGCAGGCCTCCGTCAGAGACCAGCAGAATGGTATCCAGACGGTCGAAAATCGACGTATTCTGGTCTGACAGGATAACCAGTGTTCCATTGCCCGTTCCACGTTGTGGCTGTACGGTCAGCGATGTCCATGGGTTGTTCAGGTCCTTAATCACACTCATCTGCCAGCTACAGTTAGCAGTCACCGTCACGTTCTTCTGCTCATCGCCCGAACGGAGCTCAACGCTACGGCCCTCTTCAACCACCAACACTTCCTTGGCGGGCTTGGCTGTCAGTTCTTCGTCCGACTTACAACCTGTAAACCCAGCCACGATGGGTAATGCAGCCAGTATGGCTATGATATTTCTTGTCTTCATATCGTTGTTTCTTTAATATTAATAAGGTAATGGTTAGAAATTGAAGATGGCACCCAGGGTTACCATGAAGCCACCAGCCGAGATGTCGCTATTGTCTGCAATGCGCTTGAAGTTATCGTCCTTGTTCACGGCAATGGAGTAAGCCGGATTGGCAAAGATATAGACGCGCTCGATAGGTGCCCACAACAGCTTGGCACCTAACGACAGGCAGTTGGCTATGGCACCGTCGCCATAGTTGTTCGTACCCTGAGCCACCGTTCCGGAGAGTCGCTCCATCTCATAACCAACCTGTGGGGTGATGCCCAGTCGCTCTGTCAGTTCAACCTGATAGCCCAGTTTAAAGGCCAGTTTCGAACGCTTGTAGGTAATGGAACTCAAATAGGTATCAGTACCATCGGTAGAATACCAGGGCACTTCCTCAGACTTCTGCAAGCCAAACGTATAGGAGGCCTGTAGGTCAAAACTGCGATAGGTCAAACCTGCCAATGCAGTGATGCCACCCAGTGAGGAGATGGTATATCCTGCACCGAAGTAGAACGACTGAGGCTTGATATAACGCACCTTCTCCATAGTGATGGTGTCGCGTGTTGTCTCGTTATGGCGCACGGTATATTCCAATCCACTCTTGCTGACATAGCCCTTACGCGCCAAGTTTATCTGATAGGTTCCCACAGGAAGTGTCTGTGCCTCCGTCAAGTCAATGGCATTGTCACCGTTATATGTGGCAATGGCATTACGCGGACGGGTGTAAAGGCTCAGACGACCCGTATGGGGTGTAGGCTGTGCGGCCTGTACGTTGTTCTGCTTCTTTGCCACCACCGTAAATGAGGTCTTCTGAGGGTCACAGTCGGCTTTGCGTGTCTCTACAACATAAGAGCCCTCGCGCAACTGGGTCTGCCAGGAGCCGTTACCCACGTTCTTGCCCTCAAACCATATCTCAGCATTGTTGTCCACCTTTACCGTCACGTCACCGAAGTGGTCTGACATGTCACGCTGTTCCACGTTGATGAGTCGAAGCCCTGCCGCATCCTCCGTGGTAATCATAAAGGTGGTCTCGCCCTCAAAACGGTCTTTCAGGGCACGTACCGTATGGCGTCCATAGTTCAGGTATTTGTGATTGACGGGCGACTGTCCCACAGGCTCACCGTCAATATAGATAGTCGAGTTGGCCATCTGCGAGGTGATGGTAACATAACGACCTATACCGATGTCCAGATACATCTCGTAGGTTCGTGCACCCTCTACTGTTATGGGATAATAATATTCACGCAACACACCGTAGTCTTTGTGCTGAATGGTCAGCTTCTTGGCACGGCGAGGCACATAAAGCCAGATTTCACCGTCATGTTCCTCACTTGCCACAATACCCAGTGAGCCGCCGTCGAAGGTAAATCCGCGCTCAGGAGCCTGGATTTTGATCAGGGCAGCCTTCTCACCGTTCTGGTCCAGTTTTTGAGTTCCGTGCGTGTTGGCAGTCATATCTTTCTCCAACCTTTCGAACTTCATCACTTTGATGTTCTGTGCATATATGCACATCGCCATCAGGCTTACAACACTCAGTAGAAACAGTTTTTTCATATCATGATAGTTATTTGCTTACACATATTTGGGGGCAAAGATAGTTAAAAAAGATAAAACGACCAAGAATTTACATAAAAAATCTATCTATCCATCCATTGTTTGTATATTCTCACTTCATTTTACAACCACTTTCTTTCCTTTGGAGATATATACACCCTTCTGCTTGGGCTGTCCTTGCAGCTTCCTGCCCTCCAGGTCGTACCACTCTTCATTGTTCACTTCTTCCCTATTCACTAACGAAGCGTCAATTCCCGTCGTTCCACCAATCTCCTGGATGGGGATATAGCGAGGAGCAGGCTGGCTGTTCTCCAGGCGGTGAACGGTATAAGCCTCGAACGGACGGACTGTACGATAGTCACGCTCAAACACACTTCCCTCGAAATACTGGCCGCGTACCTCGCCCACGTTCAGTGCCCATACTGCCGACGAGCGCTCTTTGCGTTGCATGGCTGGAACCATCACAATGCTCGAGTCCGCCAGTGCCAGCGTGTTCGTCACCGTTGCAGGCACTTGCGCGTTCTGTGAACTGAAGGTGATGAGTCCTGCCAGATTGAATTCATCCGTATATTCCTCCGAGTTAGGCATGCTGATGACGTAAGGCGTGTTAGCCTCGATGCCCGTAGCAGCCTGCAGACCGTTTTCTGTCAGTCGGCGCAGCCAGAAATGCTTGTTGCTTGCCTGATTGTAGAACGGAGCTATCACGCCCTTCGACTCATGCTGAATGGTCTGCACATCGAATGGTAATGCTATCGACTCCCATCCTCTACTCGTACCCTTTGTCGTCGATTGTGCAAAGTTGCGAGTATAGCTGATACGCTCAGCCACGAAGGCCTGTGGTGCATACCAGTCGTTATTGCCATCCTGAGCATCCGTCAGCACAATCTCCCTAGCCAAACCATTGATGACTACGTTCTGCACGTTCGAAGGTGCCAGCGAAGCGTCGTTGACATATACCAGCAGGTTGGGGTTCGTAATGCCTTGCAGGTCGCTATTAGTCAACTCTGCACTACTATTCCATACAACAGCAGCAACTCTCTCCGCTACAACACTCTGTCCACCAACATACTCCACAGCTTCCGTCATCGTAGTGTTTCCACCTATGGTTAACACACCGTTTTCGAAGACTGCCTCTGGTTGTGGAATATCATCGTAAACAAATTCATAATTTCCTAGTAAGCAACGAGTAAAGTTGTTAGTGATTCCCTCGATATTGATAGTATGTGTTCCTTCGCTCAAACGACTGATGTCTGCCGAAATGACTATCGTATTACCATTGACTGGCTGACTCTGCACATTTGTTGAATCATTATCTATCATATACTCAACAGAGGAAAGATTCACGTTTGACATAGCCTCAGACAAATACACCAGATAACGAGATAATGCACCCCATTGACCTGTTCTACCTTGAGCGCGAATGTTAAAGTAATGAAGACCTGGCTTGAGGCTACTGAGATCCAAAGTCAGTGGTATTTCAGATGCCTCACCATTCACAACAGTACGATGCTCATAGTCTTTGTCTAGCCAGTATTCGTATTTTGCCATATATGATGTACCATCGTACGCTGACTCACGAATAAAGAAATAGTAGCGCGACAATCCACCCCATTGCCCGGATTTTCCCTGGGCCCGAAAAGTGAAATAGTGAAGGCCAGGCTTGAGACTGCTGATATCCAAAGTCAATGGAATTTCAGATGCTTCACCATTTACAATAGTACGATGTTCATAGTCTTTGTCTAGCCAGTATTCGTATTTTGTCATATAGACACCATCGTCTGCTGACTCACGAATAAAGAAATAGAAGCGTGACAATCCACCCCACTGTCCTGATTTTCCTTGGGCGCGAAAAGTTAAATAGTGAAGTCCCGGCTTGAGGCTACTGATATCCAAAGCCAATGGAATTTTAGATGCCTCACCATTTACAACAGTACGATGCTCATAGTCTTTGTCTAACCAGTATTCGTATCTTGTCATACTCGAAGCATCGTCGTCCGCTGACTCACGAATAAAGAAATAATAGCGTGACATTCCGCCCCATTGTCCATTAGTACTCTGGGCACGAAAGCTGAAGTAATGCAGACCTGGCTTCTTGCTGCTAACATCTACATCAAGCGTGACGTCTTCATAAACATTGGTTGAAGTGACTCGTGTGTCGTAGTCATTATCCAGCCAATATTCATAGCGAGCCGTCTGAGCAATAGCCAGTTGCACTGACAACAGCAATAAATATAGAAGATATAATTGCTTTCTCATTGTCTTACTTATTGCCCAGTTTCAACGATACTCTTAATTTCCTCTCTGCCTGATTAACTTCCAAACTATGCTCAGTAACCTGGACAACAGGCATTACTAATGAGAAGGGGGCTTGACCGCCTGTTATACCGACTACAGTATTATCAGTACCGAGATAGCCTTTCGTCCTCAATTCTTCATCTGTATAAGGACTATCCAGATTATCAGGCATCGTGAAATCATCCTGATAACATTCATGTATTACAGCTCCATAACCACTATAATAGACGCTGTATAAACAATTAGAAAGAACTCCCGTATAAATAGTACCTACAACACAATTAACATAATTGTTGTTATTTGCACTACCACCACTATTATATGTTTGTCCAATACTACAATTTAGGAATGTAGATCCGCCTTCTCCTGCCGTACCATTACGCACTTGTCCAATCTTTGAACCTACAATCGTGATACCTTGTATCTTTGAGGATAAATCTAAATATCCCTTTATATACGACATCAATATTTCTATATTAGAAAAGTTATCTGTACTATAACTACTAGAAAAGTCACAATTACCATCAACCATACACTGCATAATCCTTGCGCCATCTATTGTGTATTTAAAATTTAAATCTTGTAATAGATTTACGCCACTTAACAAGAAACCTGTTTCTAGAGTAGTTCCATTATTACCTATTGTGACGTCTGAAGAAATCTGAGTTGTCTGTCCTGCACCAATAACAGCAATAGGCTTAGCCACTGTAAATCCACCAAATATACCCTCGCTGAGATAGAGTGTATCGCCAGGTTCTGCAGCATCTATGGCTTCTTGTATCTGGGCTGCAGCATAGATTGTCACAGCATTGTTGTGATGTAAGGCTGCAATAGCCACTTGCGCTTTAACACTCTGCATGCCAACCATCATGAGGCATACTACTGAAAAAAGAATCTTCTTCATAATCATTTGTTTTGTCAGTTATAGTTTATAAAATTTATAGTCCAAAAGATGCTGTAGAAACGTGGGACTACCATTGTCCGTTCAATTACAACAGTCAAAAAAACTCTCTCTGCCTGCAAAGATAAACAAAAAGGGTGAAAGTACCAACGCTTTCGCCCGTTTATTTTATAGGCGAATTTGCAAAAACCACTCACCACACTCACCCAATAGGGGTTAACAGGCTGAAAACAAAGAAGTTAAGAGAAACCGACACTCACCCTGCGACTCACCCATTGACTCACCCACACTTTCACCCATATCTTTATCAGAAAATACAGCAAAAACGTGTAAAGTTTTTTGATTGCATGAATTTTCTTTGCTCACCATCCCGTTTTTGCTACATCACTAGAAAAAAAATATTCCCTGCCTAGGGAAAAAGTTTTTCATAGTATAGTAGCAAAAACGGGATTTTTTCGCATTCGTAAAATCGTAAGATAATTTCAATTAATTGTAAAAACAGTGTGTTAAATGGAGCAGAAAAAAGCCGAGTTTTGGGTAGAAAATTTGGAAGCGTTTAATTTTTTTTGTACCTTTGCACCTACGAAACTGACTAACCATCATGAGCTAAAACTGAAACTCATGAAAAACACGTCAGGGATAACATTACAATAACTAATAAAAACCATTCATGCTATGAGTAAAGAACTACTTGTAAAGGGTGAGGTTATGCATGCCTCCGTAAAGAAAATGCTAAACATCGAGGAATTTCTTCTGGAAAATTACCTGTTCCGACAGAACGTACTGAACGGAAAGGTGGAGTATGCTATGAAGCAGGCTGATGGGACTATGAGCGAGTTCGTACCATTGACCAAAAAGTCGCTGAACAGCATCATCCTACGTGCCAAGGAGAATGCTGACGAGGAAATGGGTAATCCACAGGCAGACATCAAGATGTATGTGGATTCTGACGAGGTACCTAAGTTCGACCCCATTGCCGAGTACCTGAACTCACTGCCCAAATGGGACGGGCACAACTATGTGGCAGACCTCTTTGGCAGGATTCCCGGCATCAGTACAGAACAGCTCTCGTTCCTGGCTATCTGGATTCGTTCCGTAGTGGCTCACTGGCTCCAGATGGACACGCTTCACGGCAATGAGGTGGTGCCTACGCTGATAGGAGCGCAGGGTTGCGGAAAGACCACTTTCCTGCGACGCCTGTTGCCTGAGCATCTGCGACAGTACTATCTGGACCATCTGAACCTTTCCAACAAGTTTGACAAAGATATGGCGCTGACCAACAACTTATTGGTGAACCTGGATGAGTTAGATGCCATTCGTCCTTCTCAGCATGCTTCGCTGAAGCAGACCTTGTCGAAGAGTAAGGTGAACGGACGCCCTATCTTTGGCTGTGTACAAGAGGATCGGGCCCGTTATGCCTCGTTTGTCTCTACAACGAACAATCCGCATCCCTTGACAGATGCCACAGGCAGTCGTCGATACATCTGCATCCAGATTCCAACAGGACAGTATCTCGACAATGCGGGCTGTATCAACTACGACCAGCTGTATGCCCAAGTGTTGTACGAGTTGCGAGAGCTAAAGGCTCCCTACTGGTTTAACAATGAAGAGGTGGCAAGGATTCAGGAATTGAACCAGAACTATGTTGAACAAAAAGATATGGCTGAGCTCATCAATTCCTGCTTCCGCAAGCCGAAAGACACGGAAGAGGTAAAACCAATGACTTGCACTCAGATGTTAAACGTCATCTGGAATGAATACCCTTCTTTGAAAATCAATCAGAATGCCAAGGTACACCTGAAAGCAGCCATGAAAGAGCTGGACTACGAAACGATTAGTCACGCGCGAGTAGATTACTACAAGGTAGTGCCTAAGAAAACGGCATAAAAAAGGTGATGGCGTGGGTGAGTCACTGGGTGAGTCCCCAGGTGAGTGTCTCATTCACGCCAAATCCTTTGTACTCAACCACTTAAGCTCTCTTAGGTGAGTGTGGTGAGTCTGTTTTGAAAAAAATCTTTTTATTTCAAGCTTCGCTTCATCCGCGCTTTATGGAATTTTTCTTTCGCTGGTCGTGGTCAAGGATGATCTTACGCATACGCATCGACTTGGGAGTCACCTCCACCAGTTCGTCTTCCTTGATGTATTCCAAACATTCCTCCAGCGACATCACTACCTTCGGGATGATGCGGGCCTTGTCGTCCGTACCCGATGCACGCACGTTGGTCAACTGCTTGGCCTTGCAGACGTTCACCACAAGGTCGTTGTCGTGAACATGTTCGCCAACCACCTGACCCATATACACATCTTCACCAGGATCAATGAAGAACTTGCCGCGATCCTGCAACTTGTCGATGGCGTAGGCAAAGGCGTTACCTGTCTCTAAGGCTATCATCGAACCATTCACACGGCGCTCTATCTCGCCCTTATAAGGCTGGTATTCCTTGAAGCGGTGAGCCATGATAGCCTCACCTTGGCTGGCTGTCAGCACATTGGTACGCAGGCCGATGATGCCTCGTGAGGGAATGTCAAACTCAATATTGGTGCGCTCTCCCTGGCTTTCCATCGACGTCATCTCACCCTTACGGCGTGTCACCATATCAATCATCTTCGAGGCAAACTCCTCAGGGACGTTGATGGTCAGTTCCTCGATAGGCTCACACTTCTGACCGTCTATCTCCTTATAAATCACCTGTGGCTGCCCCACCTGCAACTCATAGCCCTCGCGACGCATGGTCTCAATCAGCACCGAGAGGTGCAGCACGCCACGCCCACTAACTATCCAACGGTCGGTACTGTCCTCGAAAGGCTCTACACGCAGGGCCAGGTTCTTCTCCAGTTCCTTCTCCAGACGGTCGTTGATATGGCGTGAGGTCACAAACTTACCCTCCTTACCGAAGAAGGGCGAGTCGTTGATGGTAAACAACATCGACATCGTCGGCTCGTCGATGGCGATAGGAGGCAGCGGTTCCGGATTCTCCACATCACAGATCGTGTCGCCAATCTCGAACTTCTCCAGACCTATCACGGCGCAAATATCACCACAATCTACTTGGTCAATACGAGCATGACCCATACCGTCAAAAGTATGCAGCTCCTTGATGCGAGTTTTCTCCATCGTGCCGTCGCGGTGCGCAATAGTTACCTGCTGACCATCTTTCAGTTGTCCGCGGTGTACGCGTCCCACAGCGATACGACCAGTATAGGAACTGTAGTCGAGTGACGTGATGAGCATCTGGGGAGTACCCTCCAGCTGCCGGGGAGCAGGAATGACTTCTATAATCTTATCCAACAGATAGGTAATGTCCGTTGTAGGCTTGTTATAGTCCTCACCCATCCATCCGTTCTTCGCTGAGCCATAGACTACGGGGAAGTCCAGCTGGTCCTCAGTAGCATTCAGCGAGAACATCAGGTCGAAAACCATCTCGTAAACCTCCTCAGGGCGGCAGTTAGGTTTGTCCACCTTGTTCACCACCACGATGGGCTTCAGTCCGATCTGGAGGGCCTTCTGCAATACGAAGCGTGTCTGGGGCATCGGACCCTCAAAAGCATCCACTAGCAGCAGGCAACCGTCTGCCATGTTCAGCACACGCTCCACTTCACCACCGAAGTCGGAGTGTCCCGGAGTGTCTATAATATTGATTTTCGTTCCTTTCCAATTGATACTAACATTCTTCGAAAGAATCGTGATGCCTCGTTCACGCTCCAGGTCGTTAGCATCCAACACCTGGCTCGACAGGTTCTGGCCCTCACGGAACAGGTTGCCTGCCAGCATCATCTTGTCCACGAGCGTTGTCTTGCCGTGGTCCACATGTGCGATAATCGCAATATTCCTTATATCCTGCATAACTAAAAATTACATGATTTCGGGTGACTCTCAACCGAAAATTCTATTTTCGGGTGCAAAATTACAACTTTTCAGCGAAAAACTTGCACGATAACAGAAAAAGTTGTACCTTTGCAGCCGCATTTGAAGATGTACCCCACTGGGTGATGATGGTGGTAGGCATCCGAAAGATGTGAATATTAACAATTTAAATCATCAAATTATGTACTTAGATCAAGCAAAGAAGGCTGAGATTTTCGGCCAGTTCGGCAAGGACGCCAAAGACACCGGCTCTGTTGAGAGTCAGGTAGCCCTGTTCACCTATCGCATTCAGCACCTCACCGAGCACCTGAAGAAGAACCACAAGGACTTCGGTACCGCTCGTTCGCTGACCAAGCTGGTAGGTCGCCGTCGTAAACTCCTGAAGTATCTCTACAACAAGGACATCAATCGTTATCGTGAACTCATCAAGGCTCTCGGCCTGCGTAAGTAATCGATACGACGACAAAACTAAAAGAGGGTGCATACACACCCTCTTTTTTCATTTACTTTCAACACGTATTTCGCCGTGATTATTTCACAACCTTGACAACAACGTTGTTCTTCTTGATATTCTGGCAGTTGGTAAAGACTGCATCCTTCTTTGCCTGAATCATGACATTCTCGAGGGTGATGCCATCGATAGGCATCTCGGGAAGTCCGTTGAACTCCATAGCGCGTCCGGCATCATTGCATACAATATTCTTGATGTTGATGTTGCGGAAGATGGGGGTTTCCTCATTGACGGGCATCTTGGTCTGATTGTCGGGGTTGTCGCCATCGGCAAGCATCTCAGCAACCGACTTGCCACCATAGTACATATTGAAGGTGATGGCATCGGTCTTGATATCCGTCATAGAAACGTTGTTGATATTGATATTCTCCACGATACCGCCGCGACCGCGAGTGGACTTGAAACGGAGACCGACATCAGTGCCAAGGAACTGGCAGTTCTCCACAAGGATGTTACGAACACCACCACTCATCTCAGAGCCTACCACAAAGCCACCATGACCGGCAAAGACGGTACAGCCATTGACAACGACATTCTCGCAGGGACGACCGCGACGGCGTCCGTCCTTGTCCTTACCGCTCTTGATGCAGATGCCATCGTCGCCGGCATCGAACTTGGAATTAACGATGAGAGCATTCTTACAAGATTCCAGGTCTAGGGCATCGCCGTTCTGTGCGTAGGCAGGATTACGAGCCAGTACATTGTCAAGGATGATGTTCTCGCACATCAGAGGGTGAATGTTCCAAGCGGGTGAGTTCTGGAAGATAACACCTTGGAGGAGCACATTCTTACAGTTGACGAGAGAGATCATGACAGGGCGGAGGAAACGCTTGATGGCATTCCACTCTGCTTCCGTCTGGGCATTGGGCACGTTCATATTAGCCCCCTGCTCTCCCTGCACGTAGCCCTGGTTGGGAACCCAGTAGCCCTTCTTCATCTCTACACCACCAGGACGGCTCAGAATCTCCTTCCATTGGGCATCAGTAACCTTCGACTTCTTAACGGGACGCCAGTACTGTCCGTTGCCATCAATAACGCCATTGCCGGTGATGGCTATGTTCTGGGCACCATTAGCACTCAGCGGCGACTGACAGCGACGTGTGTCAAGTCCTTCGAAAGAGGTTTTGATGATGGGATAGAGTGCTTCGTCGCCAGAGAACTGGATAACGGCACCTACCTCAAGATGGAGGTCTATATTTGACTTGAGGACAATGGGTCCGGTGAACCACACCCCCTGGGGAACGACGAGGCGTCCACCACCCTGCTTCGAGAGTGCATCAATAGCTTTGGCAAAGGCTTGTGTGTTAAGGGTGACACCATCGTTTACGGCACCGAAGTCGCGTAGGTTGACCTGACGGTTAGGGATGACGGGAGCCTTCACCTCCGACATCTTGAACGGGAGGTTCTGGGTGAACTTCTTGTAGGGGTTCTGTGCATGGGCAGTGATACCCACGGCAATCATCAGTAAACAGATTAGTTTTTTCATACGCAGTTTGTGTTAATATTGGTTAGTAATTTCTCTTAACGGTATCATCACGAAGTCGCGCTCGTACATGAGAGGATGAGGTATCTGCAAATCGGGCTCATCGACGGTCCAGTCGTCATAGAGCAAGATGTCAATGTCGATAGGACGATTATGGTAAGAGGTGAGAGACGATTCTTCCCTCTTCGTAGCATGCGCCTCAGTCTTTCCTAAGTCACGCTCTATCTGCTGGGTGAGTTGCAACACCTCGCGTGGTGTCTTTTCGGTGAGGCAGAGCACAGCGGCATTGAGGAATGCATGGTCGGACTGGAAGCCCCACGGCTCTGTCTCGATGAAGGACGACTGGCGCACCACCTCACCTACCCGTTCACCGATAAGACGGATGGCCTCCGTCAGGTTATGCCTACGGTCTCCGAGGTTAGACCCCAGCCCGAGATATACATGATGCTGCACCCGATTCCTCACGGCTTCACTTAGTCGTCCAAGATAAGCATGGCGTCACCATAGCAACCGAACTGATAGCCGTTATCCACAGCCATCTCGTAGGCCTTCATCACCAAGTCGTATCCTCCAAAGGCAGCAGTAGCCATCAACATGGTGGATTCGGAATGGTAGAAATTGGCTATCAGCGAGTTGGCAAAACCAAACTCATAGGGTGGGAAAATGAACTTATTGGTCCATCCGTCGTACTCCTTCAGCATGCCATCGGTACCTACGGCAGACTCACAGGCACGCAAGCCGCTGATGCCTACTGCACAGAGACGGTGACCAGCAGCCTTGCCCTCGTTGGCAATAGCACAAGCCTCGCTGTTGACAATCATCTGCTCGGAACTCATCTTATGCTTGGTAAGGTCTTCCACCTCAATAGGGTCGTAGCAGCCCAGTCCACAATGCACGGTGAGGAAAGCGAAGTTGATGCCACGGATTTCGAGGCGCTTCATTAACTCACGGCTGAAGTGCAGGCCGGCAGAGGGAGCGGTAACAGCACCCTCGTGCTTGGCAAAGATAGTCTGGAAATTCTCCGTATCGTCAGGTGTAGCCTCACGCTTATCGACAATATAACGGGGCAACGGAGCAGAACCCAGGGCAAACAGCTCGCGTTTGAACTCGTCGTGAGGACAGTCGTAAAGGAAACGCAGCGTACGTCCACGGCTGGTGGTATTATCGATGACCTCGGCAACCATCGGTCCATCCTCGTCGAAGAAGAGCTTATTGCCAATACGTATCTTACGGGCTGGCTCCACCAGGACATCCCACAGGCGCAACTCTTCGTTCAACTCACGGAGCAGGAACACCTCGATCTTCGCATCGGTCTTTTCCTTCGTGCCATAGAGACGGGCGGGAAATACCTTGGTATCGTTGAGCATCATGACATCGCCTTCATCGAAATAGTCGATGATGTTACGGAAGGTCAGGAAACGGTCGGTATCGTTGCCATCGGCATCTTTCTCGAACATCTCAATCTTCTCGCTCTTTCGATGGAGCACCATCAGGCGGCATTCATCACGATGATAAACTTTCTCTACCGTGCCATCCTCGTTGTTGAACACACGGTGGGGTGGTTCCAAGGCCACCAGATTCTCAGGTAATCTGAATTTGAATTGTGACAGCTTCATAGATTCAATGCATAGTTAATAATGCATATTGCATTTTTATTTTGTTGTTTCGATTTCTTGTTGGTCGAGCCATTCAGGGAAGGCGTCGATGGTGAGGCAATCGCTGATGCGGACATCGCCCACACGGGTACGGCAAAGAGCGGTGAGATAAGCCCCACTGTTCAAGGCATGTCCAATGTCGCGCGCCAAGGAACGGATGTAAGTGCCCTTGCCACAGACGACACGGATGCTCATCAGCATCTTCTCGGCATCGAAGTCCGTCAGTTCTATCTCATCGACATGCACCGTCTTGGAAGTCAACGCCACGTCCTTTCCCTTGCGCATGAGTTCGTAGGCACGGTCTCCTCCTATCTTACAGGCGGAATATTGGGGTGGCACCTGTTGGATATCCCCCTTGAACTGTTCCAAGGTCTGAAGGATAAGCTCGCGGGTAATATGAGCAGTAGGATAGGTCGCATCAACCTCGTGCTCCATATCATAGCTTGGTGTGGTGGCACCTAGCTGGAGCGTTGCCGTATATTCCTTAGTATGTAGTTGCAGACGCTCTATCTCCTTGGTTTTCTTCCCCGTGCAGAGGATGAGTACGCCAGTAGCCAGCGGGTCCAACGTGCCGGCGTGTCCTATTTTCACCCGTTTCACACCCACACGGCGTGACACGCGAGTACGGACAAAAGCCAATGCACCGAATGAGGTCATCCGATAAGGCTTGTTGACATAGATATATTCGCCCTCTGTAAAGTTCATTTAATCAACCATTGCTAATGAGTGACCGGTGAGCAACATGACAAGGATGATGCCACCGACGATGATACGATAGTATCCGAAGGCCTTGAAGCCATATTTAGTAAGGAAAGCCACAAACCACTTCATGGCGAGTAAAGCCACGATGAAAGCCACCACACAGCCCAGGATGAGCATCGTGATGTTATGAGTGGTAGCCCACGAGGCGTCTTCTTTCAGCAGGTCAAGCAGGTCTAACAACGTAGCACCTGCCATAGTGGGAACAGCCAGGAAGAACGAGAACTCAGCAGCACGCTGGCGCGTCAGTCCTTGAGTCATACCGCCTACGATGGTTGCCATAGAGCGCGACACACCGGGAATGACAGAGATACACTGGTAGAGACCGATGTTAAAGGCTCGTTTCTCGTTCACCTTGTTCTGATCGCTACCCTTATTGAACAACTTGTCGCAGAAGAGCATGAAGACACCACCTACGACCAGCATGATTGCCACGACGAGAACAGAGTCGAGGAGCCAGTCAAGGAGTCCCGACTTCTTTGCCAGCAGTCCAATCACAATGGCTGGTATCACGCCGACGATGAGCAACCAGTAGAAATAGAAACGGTGCTTCAAACGCTGAAACAGGTTGCTGCCCACGGGAGCCGGCGTATTATCGAACACGAAGAAACGCTTCCAGTAGAGGCAAACCACCGAGAGAATGGCTCCAAACTGGATAATAAACGTGAAGGCATGAACGAAGGCCTTGTCCGTTTCATTGAGTGCATCAGGAGTGAGGCCCAACAGGTTTTGAGCTATTATCATGTGCCCCGTAGATGACACAGGCAGAAATTCCGTCAGTCCTTCGACGATAGCGATTATAACGGTCTCTATCCACGTCATGCCTTCCCCTCCTTCTCTTCTTCTGTTCCAGGCAGCTGACCATCGTCCTTAGGACGGCGTACCACAGCGTAGATCATAGACACAAAGCCCAGGAGGCACACCACGGGAGCTACCTTGATGCGACGGGCACTGAAAATGTCGGGGTTATATGCAGTCTCAGAAGAACCTGAACCACTCATCAGCAGGAAGCCGATGACCACCACCCCCATACCAAGAGCCAACAGAATGTAGTTGACCTTATCGAAAGCAAAATCTCTTTTATCCATATCTTTCACTATTCACTATTCACTTTTCACTTTTCACTATTCACTCTTCACTTTTCACTAGGGCGAAGCCCGTTTCACTATTCACTAGGGCGAAGCCCGTTTCACTCTTCACTAGCGTAGCGCTAAATCTTGTACAACTCATGAGCCGTCATACGCAGGAATTTATTCACGGCAAGCCATGCACAGAAAGCGGTGATAAGGATGCCGAACAAGAACACGGCAGCAGCAGTAATGGCCAGCACGTCCCATGTCACAATGTCGAGCATGCCCGGCTGAGTGAGGTAGAGGCCATAGATGCCTCCGCCCAACACACCATTAGCCAACAGGGCTGCAACGACACCGACACCGATAGCCTGCTTGATGAACGGACGACGGATAAAGCCCCAGGATGCTCCCACCAGCTTCATGGTGTGGATGACGAATCGGCGGGCATAGATGCTCAGGCGCACCGTATTGCTTATCAACGAGAACGACACGAAGGTCAGCAGCAAAGCCAATATCAAAAGCACGATGCTGACACGCTTCAGGTTGGAATTGACCTTGTCCATAAGATCTTCCATATACGTCAGATCACTCACCCTGCTGTCCTTCCGAATCTCCTTGACTATCCACTTCAGCGAATCGCTATTGGCATAGTCGGAAGACAACCGGATTTCAAGGGTGGCAGGGAAGGGGTTGAAACCCAAGAACTCCGTGGGATCACTGCCCAGCTCCTTGATTTGCTCGCGCTGAGCCTGCTCCTTACTAATATAATCTATTTTATGCGCATAAGGGCGATGATACAAGTCACGGCAGAACAGATGGGCATCGTTCACCGACACACTATCTTTCAGCATCACGGTGACCATGAGGTTCTCCTTCATATGAGCCGACAAATTACGGGCTGACAACACAAAAAACACCACCATGCCCAACAAAACGAGCACCATCGTAGTGCTTATACACAATGTAACGGCCTGCATACCACGGCGGTTGCGGGCCTTTTTCTTCTTCTTACTCATTATTCATATTACGTAATACGACTGCAAAAGTAATAATAAAAAATGAAAAAGAGACGAGATATCAGAGAAATTTTATATTTTTGCAGTCGTTATGAGTACAATAATTTATCCTTCACCGATTTTCGGTCCTATCCCCAGCCGTCGTCTGGGCATTTCGCTGGGCATCAACCTGCTGCCTGCCGACGGCAAGATGTGTTCGTTCAACTGTATCTATTGCGAGTGCGGCTTCAACGAGGAGCGCCGCCCCACCCTGCCCATGCCTACCCGCGAGGAGGTGGCCTGCAAGCTGGAGGCTAAGCTCCAGGAGATGCAGGCCGGTGGGCAGTTGCCCGACGTGCTGACCTTTGCCGGCAATGGCGAGCCTACCAGTCATCCGCATTTTGCCGAGATTATCGACGACACCATCCGGCTGCGCGACCAGTATTGTCCGAAAGCCAAAGTGTGCGTACTGTCAAACGCCACGTTCATCCATCGCCAGCAGGTGCACGACGCCCTGATGCGGGTAGATGACAATATCCTGAAGCTGGACACAGTGGACGAGGCATACATCCGCCAAATAGACCGTCCCACGGGCACCTATGACGTGAAGCGTATCATAGAACGCATGAAAGCCTTCCACGGCCACATCATCATCCAAACGATGTTTATGAGAGGAGTATGGAGGGAAGGAGAGATGGTGTCGGTTGACAACACCGGAGAAGCCTTCGTAGGCCCCTGGCTGGAAGCGGTGAAAAGCATCCATCCGCAACAGGTCATGGTATATACCATTGACCGCGAGACACCCGCACAGGGATTGGAGAAAGCCACCCACGAACAGCTCGACGCCATTCGCGACCGCGTGATAGCTGCGGGCATTCCCTGCACCGCCTCCTACTAATGGTTAATGGTTAAGGGTTAAGAGTTAAGAAACATACGCTCGACGAAACAAAGAAAAACAAGTTTTCCTTTGGTTTTTCGCTCGATTTGCATTATCTTTGCACTGTATAAAGTAAAAAGTTACGATTATGGAAGCAATTACCTTTACTCCAGCACAAGTTCAAGTGTTCAATTTGGTATCTCATATTAAGACTGAAGGGGGATTGGAAAAACTGCGCCAACAATTGGCAGCATTCTATGCCAAGCAAATTGATGAAGAGATGGACGCCCTATGGGAAAGCGGTCAGTTTGACGAGAAACGGCTTCAGGAACTGCGTGGCTCACACTTCCGCACACCTTATAAGAAATAAGTGACCATGAATCCCGTAGTGATTGACACGAACTGTTTGTTGCAGATCATTGCTCGCAAGAGCCCCTATCGCCCAATATGGGATGCTTTTCTTGCAGGGCGCTTCGACCTCTGTGTCTCCAACGAGATTCTAGAGGAGTACCAGGAAATCCTCGGTCAACAAATAACTCCCACTATTGCTGAGAATGTGGTTTTACTGATACTTAACCAACAGAATGTTCAACTTGTGGATCCGCATTTCCGCATGGGTATCATTACTGCCGATCCTGACGACAACAAGTTCGTTGACTGCGCCTTTGCAGCAGGTGCTGACTATCTAGTTTCTGAAGACAGCCATTTCAAGGTGTTGCACCAAACACCATTCCCAAAACTGAATCTTGTTACGCTTGACGAATTCCTAAAGACAAGTATTATCGAAGCATAGAACCAATTTCGAACGCAGTTCACTACAAAAACGCTTAACGATATGTACGAACAGATACGGGAAGATGCGATATTTGGGATGCTTTATGCCGTCGTCACAGTGCTGGCGGCGCTGGGCTGTGTTTACCTGCTGTTCCGGCGGGGCAACGCCTTTGCCGCCGACGTCACGCCGCCATTGCGGCTCAGGCGCTGGGCGGCTGCGTTCCTGACGGTCATCGCCTTGGGCCACGTGTGGTACCTGCCGGGAACCATGATGGCCGATGGCGAGGCTGTTGAACGGTGGACGCTCATCGGCGGACTGCTCGACTTTCTGCTGCCCATCCCCGTGGCCCTTGTCGTCATGCTCTGCATGTTGCAAGACAAACGCCGGCCGCTGTGCCCCGTGTGGCTAGCTATGGTGCCGCTGGTCATTATGATGGGGGTGAACATTGCTAACCGCAGCGTAGCCCTGATGCCGTGGATGCAGGGCTATATCCTGCTGGCGGTCATCGGTTTTACGGTGTATATGGTGCGCGAGGTGCGACAGTACGGCCGCTGGCTGCGCGACAACTATGCCGACCTGGAGCACAAGGAGGTGTGGCAGAGTCTGCTGGTATTGGCGGTCATCATGTTCCTGATCGTCTATTACGTGACGGGCTACGGCAGCATCACCTACCAATACATCATTCAGGTGAGCGAACTCTTGCTCATCGGTCATCTGCTATGGCGCGTGGAGACGCTACAGGACCTAAATCTTGGATTTCATCCGACCTTTTCCTTGCCTCGGCATAGTCCAAACCTGTTTGGCCTCTGTTCTCGGCTGCATGAAAACGTTCCCATTTCATCGGAGAATATCGTCGTCGCAGACGCTACACCCATCGACGATAGCGATGCGAAGGATACGATGATCGCTACGGAAGAGACGGAAGAGGCTGACACCTCGTTGTCCGTTCGCAATAACATCGGACCGTTGCTCAGGCTGCATTGCGAGGAGCCGCAGCTCTACCTGCAGTACGACCTCACCCTGCAGCAACTGGCCACGCAGATAGGCGTCAACCGCTCGTACCTGAGCAAGCACTTCGCCCTGCAGGGCATCACTTACAACGCTTATATCAACAACCTGCGTATCCGCCACTTCGTCAGTCTCTGCCAGGAGCGGGTCGCTGCGCACCAGCCCCTGTCCATTCTGCAGCTGTCCCTTGATAGTGGTTTCCGCAGCTACAGCACGTTCAACGGTGCCTTCAAGCAGGTCATGCATACAACGGCGACGGAATGGCTGCGTCTCCTCGCTGGGTAGCGTTGGAGTAGCGTTTTGGAGCTGTGATAGCTTCAGAATCGTAAAATCTGCTTCAAAATCGTAAAAATTTACCGGTAGGTTCCCCTTGATTGTCGTTCTTTCAAGGGGAATTTATTATATTTGTGCACCAAAAAGGAGAAAAATTACAAATATATTTTCAAATCTAATTAATAACATTTTTAAAACTTAAAATTATGAGAAAAAACAAATTATTACTTCTGCTCGTGCTGCTCACCATGCTGAGCACCAGGGCTGTAGCTCAAGACGATGCCAGCGCTATGCGTGAGCAAATGAAGGAGAGGCTCGACGAACTGACGACCCTGGCTCCCGACAACGTCAAGGGCCTCAACGAGACCTTGAGAAATGACGTAAACGTGTATAAGGCACTGTACACCGGATGGTACAACGCTTCCCCCCTAAAAAGCTACGATGACTACGAGGAAGCTTACGACCACCTGGGGTGGATTATTGATCGCGTGAACGAGTATCTCGCTGCCTACAAGGAGTTCACCGGCAACATGGCCAAGCTGCAACCCCTGATTTACAACTTCAATGCCGACACGGAGAAAAAACGGGAATACAAAACATTCGCCCAAAACGTGTACAATGCCTACAAGGCCCTCTCCGATTACGACATGATTGCCCTCACCGACGAGGATGTGGAGGCCCAGAAGGAATATGACGATAATGAATACAACTATGTGCCCGACGACGTAACGAGCGATAACATTGCTGATGTCGTTAATAGGCCTGAAGATTACATCTCCACCTACGGTCAGTTCAACGCATTTTTCAGTCAGAATAACAAAGAACTCGGCTCTATCTACCTGAAGGTTGCTGGCACTGGCACGGCAGAATCCCCTGAGAATCTCACCTACCAGCTGAGGAATCCTAACTTAGAGAACGCTGGTGAACAGTGGTGGGGCACCGACTGGACTGCTTTTGGCAACAGCGCAGCTGAGCAGTCTGGGAAACCGTTCGACACCTACCAGATGGTTCACTTGCCCGAAGGCTACTACACGCTCGTAGGCTACGGCATGGACCGTCGCGGCTCATGGGAAGACGTATTGGACAAAGACGAGAACTGGCGCTGGAATCATAGGACCTATCTCTTTTCCCATTTGGGCGACGACAGCGACTCCACAATGGTGGATGCATTCAAGGCTAAAAACATGGCCCTGACTGCGGACATCACTGAAGGCGCAGGCAACATCTCTACCTGCGAGGTGGACGGCGTCACCTACTACACTCCCAACGATATGGCTCAGTATCGCGCTTGGGAGGATGCCAAGATAGCCATGGCCGGCCACGGCCACGGTGCGGTGGTTCAGTTCTGGGTATGGCATGATGAGGGTGACTTCGGTACGCTCGGCTTCGCACATCCCTGGCATGCTGACAACACCTGGTTCGTCGCCGACGGCATCCAACTGTATTATGCTACCGACGACTTCCCCAAGATCAACATTGACACCCCTGATTGTGCGAGCGTCACTATTACCGATGACGGCTGGGCAACGTTCTACACCGACAAGGCACTTGCCTTCTCGGGGATTAAAGGTCTGACAGCCTACACCGCAAAGCGGGTCGGATCGACCGTGACGCTGACCCCGGTGGACAACGTACCCGCCAACAGCGGCGTGGTGCTGAAGGGTGATGCAAAGGAATACAATATTCCTATAATTGCCAACTCGACGACTGACATGGGCGAGCTGCAAGGGTCAGCCACTACTGCAACCGCTTTTGATGCCCACGCTGCAGTTGGAGGAATCTACGTACTCGGATTGAACGACAAGAATGAAGCCCAATTTGAGAAGACGACTAGCGGCAATGTTCCCGCCGGCAAGCCTTATCTGCTTGTTCCTACGGCGGAGGAACCATCTTCCGCCCTGCAGGTTGTCATCGCCGGCGAAACCACCCCCGCCGCCACGGGCTACAGCGTTACGCTGGCTGAGGGCACCGAGGAGGCCGACAAGTGGACTGTAAAGGTTGGCGAAGGCGAGGCCAAGGCCTTCCCCGTTGAGGGTCTGAACGGCGGCGAGACCGTCACCGTCACGTACAGCGGCGAGAAGAAGGTGAAGAGCGTCAAGGCCGTGAAGAAGGGGGCTGACTGAATCAGGGGACTCTGATCCGCGCGATGAGAAGGATGGGCCCGGCGGTTTGTTTGTGTCGTTTTGTCAACGAAACGGTCGCTTTTTATTCTGTTAAGGCACACGTAAAAAGGGGTATGCACGCATTTGGGCCGATTAACATATATTAAGGGGAAAAATGATGGGTTATTAGGACATTTCACTATTTTTGTAGGCAAAATTACTGCTAGTTAACTTAACTAAGGTGTAGTTATAGACAAAAACTTGAAATATAATAACAGTTATTAATCATTAAAAACAAATGCGTATGAAAAAAAGATTTCTTTCAATGTTCGCCCTGCTGCTGATGGCAGCGACGGGCGCGTGGGCCCAGACGGAAACGCTGCTGACCACAATTACACCAACAGCCAAAGAGCAAGCCAGCTACAGCACGGCGAATGTGGCAACCGTTTCATTCAGTTATACT
>CAMIVY010000024.1 GCA_946402275.1 uncultured Prevotella sp. | reverse complement strand
TAGGATACAAGATTCTCAATCTTGGCATAGGGGTTCGATTCCCCTATCGACTACTCAAAACCGCCTATTTAGGGCGGTTTTCTTGTTTTTACACGCAGAATTACACGCAGTTTTCGATTCATAGTAGATGCCAATGGAGTGGGCGTTGTGGTGCTAGCAGTGAATCACTAACAGGGTAATACGTCGCATGACTATCTTTGACTCGGCATCCCGAAGGGTGACGCTTACCAGAGCAAGAAAGCGACCATAGGTCGAGCGCACTATTCACTATTTAGTTGATAATAAGTATTAATCGTCGCAAATGTTTCTATTAACCCCAGCAATTGCAAGTATTAATGCTCGCAATCCGTACCACTTGGACGACAATGCTGATGTTCCAATGGGTATGCGCCAGTGCCTCCACCAGTTCTGGACACGCTTTGATGTCATGAAGCAGGTTTTTCAGTGCAGACTTGATATCTTTGAAATATTGAATACATGTTTCGTTGTATAACTATTTTAGTTATTGTGCTACAAAACTACTACCGCCAATTCAATGTCGAAAGTAAAAATACTAACATATTCCCAAACTACCAAATTTTATAGTCTGAAAAAAAACAATAGAACCGACCCCAAGATCTATGTAAGAATCCCGTAATATTTGAAATTTTAATTTTTGCTGCCACCCTGCCACCAAATAGCGTCAAACGCCCTGTTTAAAGGAAAAATTGGTGGGAGCAGGGTGGCAGCAAAATCTTGTTTTTCTTTCGGAGTAATCAAAAATACTCTTGGAGTAATCAAAAATACTCCTGGAGTATTGTTGAATAAGGCAGGGTTATTGCGCGATAAGGCAGGGTTTGACAGCATTGCCGCAAATCGGCTAATATTTACCGAAAAATTAAAAATTTTGGCAAACGATTGTAACTGTGTGCCCACACAATAAATTTATTACAAAAAATCTTTAGAAAAGTTTTGTGGGTAAGAAAAAATGCACTACCTTTGTACACGTTATCCTGAAAACAATCTTTTTACCTTAAAAAAGGACTAATACCTATTGAAGATATGAAGCGGTTGCCTGTGAGGGTCACCGCTTTATTTTTATTATCACTTTAACTGTTAAACTTTACTAAATAACGATTAACTCTCAACTCTCAACTCTCAACTCTCAACTATTTTTAGTACCTTTGCGCCCGATTTAGTCTGTAGTGGCTCAAAGAAGTTGTCGCACGAAGCGACACGCCACGCAGAAAAACCCGTTAAACAATTAAAAAACAATGTACGCAATTGTAGAAATCAACGGTCAGCAGTTTAAGGTTGAGGAGGGCAAGAAACTCTTCGTAAACCACATGAAGGACGTGGAAGCCGGTAAAACTGTTGAATTCGACAAGGTACTGCTTGTTGACAATGAAGGCTCAGTACAGGTAGGTGCACCCACCGTAAGTGGTGCTAAGGTAGTATGCGAAGTGGTTAATCCACTCGTAAAGGGTGAGAAGGTTATCGTGTTCAAGATGAAGCGTCGTAAGGACTCTCGCAAGCGCAACGGTCACCGTCAGCAGTACACCCAGGTAGAAGTTAAATCAGTAATCGCTTAAAATTAGGAGGAACAAGAAATGGCACATAAGAAAGGTGTAGGTAGTTCTAAGAACGGCCGTGAGAGTGCAGCTCAGCGACTGGGCGTGAAGATTTTTGGCGGTCAGAAGGTCATCGCAGGCAACATTATCGTTCGCCAGCGTGGTTCTAAGCATAATGCCGGTGAGAACGTAGCAATGGGTAAAGATGATACTCTGTACGCTCTCGTTGATGGTACTGTACAGTTCCACAAGGGCAAGCGCGATAAGAGCTATGTTTCAGTAATTCCTGAAGCGTAAGGCCTAAGAGAACAAAGAAAAAATAATTTATTCCAAACAAACAAAAGAAGGGAGTCCACATCGGATTCCCTTTCTTCTTGCCCCTAAAAAATGAGGGCAAAAAAAATTGATTGTCTCACGACAACCAATCTTTTAAATTAACCTTAATAATCTAATACCATGAAAAACACATTGCAAAGATAGAAAATTTTTCGTATCTTACCATATTATTAGATTATTATTTCTACGTATTTAATCTTTATTAAATATTTTGCCATTCCATTTAAGATTTGCTAACATTTTAACAATAGGTTTCTGCTCCTCATTAGCAGGAAAGTCAAGTTGATGAGAAAGGTTCAGCGTGAGAACGGGCTGTTTTTCATCCTCAGAAAAAGAGGCCGTAAACATCTCATCAGGTAATGTGATAAACTTGCTGGTCTCCAGCTGACGCCAATGAATAGAATAGAAAGTCAGTTGACTGTCGCGCACATCCGTGCCATAGGTGCTGATGAGACAGACTATCTGGCAGGCACTATCTACAGGTTCTGCCACATCCAGCAACCGAAGATCCAGACGGGTGGCTTCATTCAATTGAAGAACGGCGGTACGCTCCGTCAATTTCTGGAGTTCAGTTTTACCTTCAAGCATATTGGTCACCTCGGCCTTCATATTTGAGTCAAGAAAGTCTATCATGTCTAACTTGTTGTTTTCCGAAAGATAGGGCACGATGGAGGCTGGTATTTGCTTGAGCACTTGGCTCATCGGGATTTGTGCCGACAAGTCAAGTGCCAAAATGAATGTTACTACAAATAGTATTCTTCTCATAGGAACAACAAATCAATTTATCCGCGACCAGGACGCAAATCCTTGACACGAACGGCTTTGCCCTCGCTGACAGGGAGTGATCCCTTCTTTACAAGTTTTACACGAGGAGTAAGCAGAATCTCGTCCTTCAAGGCTCGCTGGATGTCCTTCGTCATCTTCTGCAATTCGGGATATACATCGGTGTTCAGTCCGTCCAATTCAACTTCTACGGTCATGATATCGTTATCGTCTTCGGTATCAAGGGTGATGAGATAGTTGCTACCCAAACCAGGATACTGAACGAGAATCTTCTCCACCTGCATGGGGAATACGTTGACGCCCTTGATGATAAACATATCGTCGGTACGTCCCTTAATACGGTCAATACGACGATGCGTACGTCCACACTTACACTCGCCAGGGATGATGCGGGTGAGGTCGCGGGTACGATAGCGAAGGATAGGCATCATGGTACGATCCAACGTGGTCAACACCATCTCACCAATCTCACCGTCAGGCACAGGCTCGAAGGTGTCTGGATCAACAATCTCTATGATATAGTTATCTTCCCAAAGGTGCATGCCACACTGCTCCTTACATTCGAAAGCCACACCAGGACCATTCATCTCAGTCATGCCAAATGAGTTGTAGGCCTTGACACCTAACATACGCTCGATGCGGCGACGCTGTTCTTCAGTATGTGGCTCGGCACCGATACAGAGAGTGCGCAGTTTGGTGCTTCGTGGGTCAACGCCCTCTTCCTGGAACACCTCTGCCAGACGGATGGCGTATGAAGGAATGGCGTGCAGACAAGTGGTACCAAAATCCTTGATGAACTTAATCTGGCGCTTGGAGTTACCGGCAGCGGCTGGCACCGTCATAGCTCCCAACCACTCGGCACCATACTGGAAGCCTAAGCCGCCAGTGAACATGCCGTAACCGCTGGAGTTCTGGAACACATCACTTTTACGACACCCAACCATGTAGAGGTTGCGGGCTATCATATTGGCCCACGAACAGATATCGTGCTCAGAATAGACTACAACACAGGGGTTACCCGTTGTACCACTGGTAGAGTGGATACGTACAGCATCGTCCATATTGGCACCAACAAGTCCAAAGGGATAATTATCACGCAGGTCCTGCTTCGTGGTGAAAGGAATCTTACGCAGGTCTTCCAGGCTGTTTATGGAGTCAGCAGTAATACCCAACTCCCCTAGCCTCTTCTTATAAAAAGGAGACTGGAGGCATACATTGATAGTATCCTTGAGTTTCTTCAACTGCAACTGTTCAAGTTGCTTACGGGGCATTTTCTCGAGTTCAGGCTGCCAGCACTCCCCATCGGGTTTAATGGTAGCCATGATTTTTTCATCGGTCATATCGTATCTTATTTTATTAATTTTTCACTATTCACTAGGGGGTTCACCCCGCCAGCTGCATCATCATCACTGCTGAAAGACCTGCTGTCTCTGTACGCAGGCGGCTCTTACCCAGATGTACTGAAATATAGCCAGCAGCAACAGCCTGACGGACCTCTTCGATAGAGAAATCACCCTCGGGACCAATCAGCACGGTGGTATCCCCGGTATCAGCAGACTGGCGCAACTCATCGAAAAGATAAGTTCGCGGCACCTCTTCATAACAATGTGCGATATATTTACGTCCCTCGCGAGACTGTTGGATGAAGGCATTGAAAGAAACCATTTCGTTCAGTTGAGTAATCCACGCCTTATGACTCTGTTTGACTGCAGAGATCATAATCTTCTGAAGACGGGGTATTTTCACTTGACGGCGCTCAGAAAACTGACAATTAAGGAACGACAACTCATCGAGTCCCACTTCGACAGCTTTTTCCGTCATCCACTCCATACGTTCCATCATCTTCGTAGGTGCAATAGCCAGATGAAGATGTCCCTTCCACTGACGCTCCTGAGGCATCTGTTCCTTGATTTCATAGAAACAGTGCTTGGACTGAGCCAATGTCACCTCAGCACGATAGTAATTGCCCTGACCGTCCATCAGCATCATCTCATCGTCTTCCTTCATGCGAAGCACGCGCAAGGCATGCATGGCTTCATCAGACGGCAGTTCGGTGACTGTCAGGGCATCGGGGACATAAAAGGAATGTATCTCTTTCATCTATCTTCAGAGTTTCATCTTATATCAAACATCTTTAATGTTTAATCTCATTAATGGGTTTCTTCTCGGGTTTAAAAACAAGAGCGAAGGTAATGCCTACAATGAGTGCAAAAGCCGCAAAGGTAAACCAGCAGGTCTGCCAGTCGCCTATCAGCCATCCGCCTTCCCATTGACAATAGGCATTCACGACTTCACCAGCAGCCAATGTTCCGATAGTGGCACCCAGTCCGTTAGTCATCATCATAAACAGTCCCTGGGCAGAAGCCTTAATATCGGGGGCACACTCCTGATCGACAAAGATACCACCTGAGACATTGAAGAAGTCGAAGGCGACACCATAGACGACACACGAGAGGATGAAGAAGATAACACCAGGCATAGCAGGATCACCGATACCGAAGAAACCGAAGCGGAACACCCATGCAAAAAGGGACATCATCATAACCACCTTGATGCCGAAACGCTTCAGGAAGAACGGTATCATCAGGATACACAATGCCTCACTAATCTGAGAAATAGAGGTCAGCATCGTTGCATTGTTTGCTGCAAAAGTGTCAGCAAATTCGGGAGTGCCCTTGAAACTGGTCAGGAAAGGACCTGCAAAGCCGTTGGTTACCTGCAGACACATACCCAGCAAAGCCGAGAAGATAAAGAATAAAGCCATCTGACGACGCTTGAACAACTTGAAGGCATTGAGCCCAAGGGTTTCGAGTAGCGACACCTTGCCTTCCTTCTTTTCCAGTTTACACTCTGGCAAGGTAAAGCAATAGGCGAACAAAACCAAGCTCAATACACCCGATACGAAGAACTGCATATAAGTATATTGGAACTTATACTCATTTTCACCCAGCGAGAAGCCAAAGCCGCTATTGTCAAGATAAGCACAGTTGACAAACCACATGGTAGCGATGAAACCTACGGTTCCCAGCACACGGATGGGCGGGAAATCCTTCACGGTATCCATCTTGTTATTTTTCAGAATGGTAAATGCCGCCGTATTGGTGAGTGCAATAGTCGGCATATAAAAAGCAACACTCATGGTATAGATAGCTATAAAGAGAGATTTGTCGGTCAATTCTTGTCCGAAACCGGCATTCTCACCCATCCACCAGCAGCCTATCATGAATAAGCCTGCCAACAGATGACAAAGTCCCAACAGACGCTGAGGCTGGATATACTTGTCGGCAACAATACCCATCAGGGTAGGCATAAAGATACTTACAATGCCCTGAATAGCATAAAACCAGGAAATCTTATCACCTAGCCCGGCAATACCAAGATAATTACCCATACAAGTGAGGTAGGCTCCCCACACGGCGAACTCCAAGAAGTTCATGACCGCCAAACGTACTTTCAGATTCATAGTCTTATCTTTTTAGTTAATTTGCTTATTATTATAATATACGTGAACAATGCCATCATCGGTTTTCTTTAAGACCAACCGGCCTTGCATCCACTCTGTGAACGGTAGCTCCTCCTTCAGGGCGTAATGGCGTTCCACCCGGCCGTCTTCCAATAATTCTACGACGCAATGTGTCAGACACTGCCCCTCCAGGGTTATCAACTCGTTGCAGGCTATCCGTCTGTAAGGTGTCTTTCTTTGCTGTTTCATCAGGTTTCAATATTTCTTTGGAATGGAATCGAATCAGTTGCAACTGACTGATATACATCATCTTTCGTGTTTCAGACAAGTCACCGCCATCGTTTAGGTAAATAAAGCCCCGCATTTCCTTGAGTTTCTTCTCACGATTGGCTGGCACACGAATCTGCGCAAGGCCAGAAACAGACACATGATTGGCAATCTGGATGATGCTATCGCCTTCATACTTGGTGACAATGCATACTATCGCATCTTTTGCACCACTCTGATAGAGATATTCCGACATAAACTGGAACATAAAGGAATCGCCCACCTTGAAGGTGGTATCAACCTTAATGGTGAAGTCAAAGCGATTCTGCGTTGGACGGGGCACAAGCAATACATCAGAGGCATCTGACCAGATATTGGCGGTATCGCCCGTAGCACTGTACTGAGAATAGCGGTTGATATCACCGACTGAGGCTCCTAATAACTTGGCTTCCTCGCTCAGACGGTCGCTGACACGGGAATAGATTTCCCTAAATTTGTCTGCATGGCTGTAGTAATAGACCAATGACGAATCGAAGTCAGCCTTGTTCACTCCATGTTTCTCCAGCACTGCATCGAAATACAGTTGTCTGTTATAATCATAGTCTGAACCACCTTTTGTCTTCGACATAGCCTGAGCAACATGATAATCGTAGAGAATATCCTCCATCTCACCAGGTTGGATATACTCCTTCGGAACAGTTGGTGTGCAGGCCACTGCCAATAGGAAGACAAATATGTAGAGGAGACTATGCTTCATCCGCAGACTTTATTTCTTTTTTGAGAGTTATCTCGCTGATTTCCTTGCGATAAAAGAGTAAAACAAGCACAACACTGACAGAAATGGCAGCATCAGCAAAGTTGAAGATGGGGCTGAAGAACACATAAGGCTGACCACCAAACATGGGTACCCAGTCAGGCCATGTGGTGACAATGAGCGGGAAGTAAAACATATCTACCACCTTACCCATCAAAAACGGTGCATATCCTGTGCCGAAAGGTACAAAATAGCTGGTATAGAACTCTGAGCTGGCATTGAAAATAAGCCCATAAAACATCGAGTCGAAGATGTTACCAGCAGCACCAGCCATTATCAGAGACAGACAGACAATATAACCATAGCGGGCCTGTCGCTTCACTTGCCGGGCAATGTAATACCCTAATACAGAGACGGCAACAACTCGGAAGAGGCTAAGCACAAGCTTGGAACCAATCTCCATACCATAGGCCATACCATTGTTTTCGATGAACACAATCTTAAACCACGAGAAGATTTCTATCTGCTCATGGAGCGTCATGTGCGTCTTGACCCATATTTTAATAATCTGGTCGATAAGGAGGATAGCGGCTACGATAATCGTAGCCAACCATCCTCTTTTAACTATTCCAAAGCTATCTTTCACCTCTTAACTCTTACTTCAGACCTCTTACTTCTTTCCTGCCATCTTTGACTCCACACTCAGGGTAGCATGTGGAACGGCACGAAGTCGCTCCTTAGGAATCAGCTTGCCCGTAATACGGTCGATGCCGTAGGTTTTATTCTCAATACGAGTCAAAGCAGCCTTGAGACCTTGAATAAACTTCTGCTGTCGGGCAGCTAAGGAAATCAGTTCCTCTTTTGACTGTGTTGCACTACCCTCCTCCAGCGCTTTATATGTAGGTGATGTGTCATCGACATCATTGGAGTCCTGATTCATCAGCACTCTCATCATCTGGTCATAGTCACGCTTGGCAAGAGCCAGTTTCTCATTGATAATCTCACGGAATTCTTCAAGTTCCTCGTCCGTGTAACGTGTTTTTTCTTCCATAATTGCATTAAGATTTAGTTATTTGTATGTTCAGTTTAAAGTCATCAAATTCCACTTCCTGTCCATCATTAGCCTCCAGCTTCAAACTGTCTGCCAACACCTGACGGGCAATATAGTCGCCAAAAGCCTCGACAGCCTTGGTGGATGCCTCATTGGGTTCAATGCTGACACGGATATGGTCTGTGATTTCCAGTCCGCTCTTCTTACGCATGTTCTGAATGCGATTCACCAGCGTACGAGCCATACCCTCGGCACGCAGTTCGTCGGTCAGGGTGATGTCAAGGGCTACCGTCAGATTACCGTCGTTGCCAACCAACCATCCAGGGATGTCCTCGCTGATGATTTCCACATCCTCAGCCAGAATCTCGTAGCTATCCAACTGCAGCTTTCCATTAGTCTCCAATTCAGCTATCTGCTCCTGTGACATAGCAGCAACGGCAGCAGCCACGGCCTTCATGTCCTTACCAAACTTCTTACCCATAGTGCGGAAGTTGCACTTCACCTTCTTCACCAAGATGCCGGCACCCTCTACGAACTTAACGTCCTTCACGTTCACCTCTTGCAAGAAGATGTCCTTTACCGTCTCGATAGCCTCACGCTGCGCATTGTCAACGGGTGGAATCATCAGTGTCTGCAACGGCTGCTTCACCGCAATGCCTTCCTTCTTACGCAATGACAGCACGACGGTGGTAATACGCTGGGCAATGTCCATACGCTCTTCGAGGTCCTTATTGACAAGGGCTGCGTTGAATTCGGGGAATTTATCCAGATGCACACTATCCAATGCGCCACCGAGGTCTTTATAAAGTTGGTCGGCAAAGAAGGGTGCAAACGGTGCCAACAGCTTGGCAACGGTCATCAAGCACTCGTACAGCGTCTGATAGGCAGCCAGCTTATCACTGTCCATCTCCTTGCCCCAGAAACGTTTCTTGTTCAGACGGACGTACCAGTTCGAGAGGTCTTCATCCACAAAGGCGTCGATGAGTCGGCCTGCACGGGTAGGATCGTAGCCGTCCATCTCCTGCTGAACACCCTGAACCAGCGAGTTCAGACAAGAGAGAATCCAACGGTCAAACTCAGGACGCTCGCTGACGGGAATCTGAGGTGTCTGCGGGTCAAAGCCGTCCACGTTGGCATACATCGCAAAGAGCGAATATGTATTATATAAGGTGCCAAAGAATTTACGGCTGATTTCAGCAACGCCCTCAGGGTCGAACTTCAGATTGTCCCAAGGCTCCGAGTTGGTCATCATGTAGAGACGAACGGCATCAGAGCCATACTTGCCAATCATATCGAACGGATTGACCACGTTGCCGACATGCTTTGACATCTTGTTGCCCTTCGCATCGAGCACCAGTCCCGAGGAGATAACGTTCTTGAAGGCTACGCTGTCGAAAATCATCGTTGCAATGGCGTGCAGGGTAAAGAACCATCCACGTGTCTGATCAACACCTTCGTTGATGAAATCGCAGGGGAAGGCAATACGCTTGTCGATGAGTTCGGCATTTTCGAACGGATAGTGTACTTGAGCATAAGGCATCGAACCGGAGTCAAACCACACGTCAATCAGGTCTGACTCGCGCTTCATGGGCTTACCAGAAGCTGAACACAGCACGATATAATCTACGTATGGGCGGTGCAGGTCTATCTTGTCGTAGTTCTCCTTGCTCATGTCTCCAGGTACAAAACCCTGGTCTTTCAGCAGGTTGCTCTTCATGAAGCCTGCTGCAACGGCCTTTTCCATCTCGTTATAGAGTTCTTCTACGCTGCCGATGCAGATTTCCTCGCCGTCCTCTGAACGCCAGATAGGCAGCGGAGTACCCCAGAAGCGGCTACGGCTCAAGTTCCAGTCGTTCAGGTTGTCGAGCCAGTTGCCGAATCGTCCCGTACCTGTTGATTCAGGCTGCCAGTTGATGGTCTTATTGAGCTCACTCATGCGTTCTTTGCAGGCTGACGATTTGATAAACCACGAATCCAACGGGTAATAGAGCACAGGTTTATCAGTACGCCAGCAGTGGGGATAGTTGTGGACGTGCTTCTCAATTTTGAACACCTTGTTCTGAGCCTTCAAGTCCATGCAGATACTGATATCCAGCGTCTCGTCTTTGTCGGTCAGCGTATCGTCGTAGGCATTCTTCACGTAACGACCTGCAAACTTGTTCCATTCCTCTACGTTGACATAGTTCTTCACGAAGTCTGCATCCAGGTCTTCTATCACGAAGTACTTACCTTGCAGGTCAACCACGGGGCGCTCAGCACCTTTCTTGTCTATCAGCACAATAGGACAGATACCGGCTTTCTTGGCTACGAAGGCATCGTCAGCACCGAAATTGGGGGCGATATGCACGATACCGGCACCATCGTCCGTGGTTACATAGTCACCAGGAATCACCTTGAAGGCATCGCCCATCGGCTTGATGGCAGGCATCAGCTGTTCGTATTCCATGCCGACGAGGTCAGTACCTTTGTAGCGGGCTACGATGCGATAGGGAATCAGCTTGTCGCCACGCTCGTATTTAGGCAGTTCGCCACCGTCCGTAATGGCACCCTCGGCGGGCAGATAGGCATTCAGACGGGCTTCAGCCAACACGATAGTTATGGGTTCAGCAGTATAGGGATTGTAGGTCTGCACAGCCACATAGTCTATCTTCGGACCTACGCAGAGGGCTGAGTTGGCAGCCAGTGTCCACGGTGTGGTGGTCCAAGCCAGGAAGTACGGTGTACCCCACTCTGCCATCTCCGGCTTCGGATTCTTCATCTTGAACTGAGCAGTACAGGTGGTGTCCTTCACGTCACGGTAGCATCCAGGCTGGTTCAATTCGTGCGAGGAAAGTCCTGTTCCTGCTGCGGGTGAATAGGGCTGGATGGTGTAGCCCTTGTAGAGCAGGCCCTTATTGTAGAACTGCTTCAGCAGCCACCACAGCGTCTCAATATACTTGTTGTCGTAGGTGATGTAGGGATTGTCCAGGTCAACAAAGTAACCCATCTTCTCCGTCAGTTCACGCCACTCGGCAGTGTACATCATCACGTTTTCGCGACACTTCTTGTTGTAGTCCTCGGTAGAGATGTACTTGTCGCTCTCCTTGTTGTCGATGTCGGCCTTGGTGATGCCCAGTTCCTTCTCGACACCCAGCTCTACGGGCAGTCCGTGGGTGTCCCAACCGGCCTTACGCTTCACCTGAAAGCCCTGCATGGTTTTATAGCGGTTGAAGGTGTCCTTGATGCTACGCGCCAGCACGTGATGGATTCCGGGGTGACCATTGGCCGATGGGGGACCTTCGAAGAATACGAATTGGGGACAACCCTCCCTCTCCGTCACGGAGCGCCAGAAGACATTTTTCTCCTTCCACGTCTGCAGCACGTCATCGTTCGTCTGCACTAAATTCAAGCCTTTGTGTTCGGCAAATCTCTTACTCATAAATATCGATATTTTCTTACTATTTTTCTTAATGACGTGCAAAAGTAAGCATTTTTTTCCGAACTACCAAATTTTTTACCTCGCAATTGACAATGTGTAAGCCTTTTGTCTTGACAATGACAAATGACAGTTATGACAAATGACAGTTTTTTGAATTTGAGGGGAATAAAGTATAGTATTATATATATTTAAAAATATATATAATACTAACATAATGCACAAATAAATTTTCAATAACTGTCATTTGTCATACTGTCATAGCTGCCAAATGAACAAGACAAGTTCAGACGCTGTCGAAACTGATTTCCAAAACGGTCTTAGTCTGGTCGCCGACGGCCACACGATGGTCTGTACGCAGGCCAACAGCCCACACGATAATCCCCTGACTATCAACAACTACCAACTGGCGACGCTTCTCGAAAACATTCATCTTCAGGCCGGTCATCAGGTCGCTCAACAGCTTGCGACCTTTCATGCCGTAGGGCACCATCCAGTCACCCTCCTCTACCCTGCGGACGGTCAGCGGAAACGCCACCTTGTCAGCATCGAGCGTAGCAACATAAGGATCTTTCGATACGTAAACAGCACATTTTCGCACCTTAACCTTACTGTTTTCGTCCAAAATATACGTTCCTTCCTCAGGCACGACAATACGTTTCGAGGGCATCGATATTACGTTTCGATGGGCTTGAAACGTAACATCCGTTTTTTCAACAACAAGACGGGTACGATCCTTCAAGACATCATACCCTGATGCGGAACTAACGATTCCACCGCTATCGGCATTTAAAATCTGACGCACCTGACTGCCGTTGAAACCGTAGTTTTTGAGCCATTCGAATACCACATATTCACTTGAACCGTATTTATCTAATTCACTTAGTTCAAGAACGTTACTGTTATTATAATTAGTCAATATCGCATCCAGTACTTCTTGCGCTTCCACCAGATTTTCAGCCGTCCGCTGGATATTCTCAGACACGGCAGGATTGAGTTCACGAAGCAGGGGCAGCACCTGCAAACGAACCTTATTTCGCAGCACGTCAGCCTCCAAATTGGTGCTATCGGTCACGTATTTTTGTCCTCTTTCAGCCAAAAACGCCTCAATCTCTGCCCTTGAAACACACAAAAGCGGGCGCAAAATAGAACCATTTCGGGGTTGAATACCCGTCATGCCGCGCAATCCTGTACCTCTGACAAGGTTCAGCAGCACCGTTTCCACCGAGTCATCACGATGGTGAGCCACACAGACGCCAGCCGCACCCATGTCCTCACGTAGTTGTTCAAACCACCGATAGCGCAGTTCACGGGCAGCCATTTCAATGCTTACTTTGTGTAATTCGGCATACATCCGCGTACTAAAATGAGCACGGTGGAGTTCAATGTCCAACTGTTGACAGAGCGACACACAAAATGCCTCATCCCTATCCGACTCTGCCCCTCGAAGACAAAAATTACAATGCGCCGCATGTACGTTGAAACCGGCTTCTTTTAACAGCAGAAGCAACGCTACACTATCCGCGCCACCACTTAAAGCTATAATATATAAATCACTGGCATTAAGCAGTTTATACTTCTTAATATAAGCATCAACTTTACTCCACATAGAGCACCAAGCCCTTCAGGTATTCACCCTCCGGATGATAGATGTTGATGGGATGATCGGCAGGTTGGTGCAACTGATGCAAGATGCGAACCTTACGCTTGGCAAGGGCAGCTGCCGTAAACACCGCATTGCGGAAATGGTCTTTCGTGACCACTTGCGAACACGAGAACGTGAAGAGGATGCCGCCCTTTTCAATCTTCTCGAAAGCCTTTTGATTCAAGCGCGTATAGCCCTTCAAGGCATTATGAAGCGCTCCACGATGCTTGGCAAAGGCAGGCGGGTCAAGGATAATGAGGTTATAATTAGAACCTGTTTGTTCCAGATACTTGAAAGCATCTTCGCAGTAGGCCTGATGACGGGCATCTCCAGGGAAATTCAGTTCTACATTCTCTTTCGTCAGTTCGATGGCTTTTGCTGAACTATCCACACTATGTACCAGTTCAGCCCCACCACGCATCGCATAGAACGAGAAGCCACCTGTATAGCAGAACATGTTCAGCACACGCTTTCCTTTGGCATAATGTTCCAACAAAGAGCGGTTCTCACGCTGGTCAACGAAGAAACCCGTCTTCTGTCCCTTCAACCAATCTACACGGAACTTCAAGCCGTTTTCGGTTGCGATATTATCATCACTATTACCATAGAGGAATCCATTCATATCATCGGCAGTCATGAAAGGAAGCGTAGTCTCACTCTTATAATAAACATGCGAAATCCTCGATTCCATCACATCAATCAATGCACGAGCTACCTCCTTGCGACACAAGTGCATTCCAATGGAATGGGCTTGCATGACGGCCGTCTGACCATAAACATCGATAATCAAGCCCGGCAGGTTGTCACCCTCGCCATGCACCAAGCGGTAGGTGTTATTATCGGGATTGTCAGCTATACCAATTGCCTGACGCATCTTCAATGCCGATGAGAGGCGGGAATGCCAGAATTCATCGTCAATCAGCACGTCGGAGAAAGACAACACACGAACGGCTATAGAGCCCTCCTGATAGTGTCCTACAGCGATAAAATCGCCCGAATTAGCCAACACACGCACCACTTCACCTTCTTCTACTCCCTCGTCTATCTTTTGGATAGCCCCAGAGAACACCCAAGGATGGAATCTCTTAAGACTCTCGTCCTTACCCCGTTTAAGCCATATCTGTCTATATTTTGCCATAGCCCTGATTTTTTTCACTCTTCACTATTCACTTTTCACTATTCACTAGGGCAAAGCCCGCTTACTCTTCACTATTCACTAAACAATAGTCGCCCGTCTGCTCCAACCGCATCAGTTCTTCGTAAAGCATCACACACGCCCATGCGTCTGTAGCAGCATACAGCTTTTGTTTATCGGTCAGGATATCGGCTTCCCAATTAGTTAGCCGTTCCCGTTTCGAAATCTTCTGTCCGAAGAAGTTGGCATAAAGTTTCTGAAGACTCATGTCTTCAACGCCTACCTCTTTTACATGATCTTGCAAATCAATAAAATTCCCTGTCTCGAAATCTGCCGTCTTATGAAGCATATTCAGGTCATCATGCCACGAAAGACCTATCTTTGGAACTGATTGATCCTCCAAGAACCGCTTGATGGACGGTGAAACGCCTAATTGATTAAGCCGGAACAAGAAACATATCTCACGACTGGACACTTGCAACAAAGCCACTTTGTTGATTCTGCCCTTCTTGAACGAAGGGCGCGTCTCCGTATCAACACCCAAGACTGGCTGTGACAAGAGATAGTCAACAGCCTTTTGGGCCTCTGACTCGGTCAGAATCACCACAATACGCCCTTCAAACAACACTCTAGGCAAGTCAGCAATCTTCTGTTTGTCGTATTTTTGATAGATAATCTTTTTCATTTGGGCGACAAAGTTACGAATAAGTAAGCAAAAAGCCAAATTAATTTCAGCATTTTCGAACATCTTGAAACAAGAACACAAAACAAGCGGAATGCAAAAAAAACAAAAAACTGCAGATATTGTGATGAAATCTAAGTTTTAATTCGTAATTTTGCACATTATTTATAAAAGACATGGCAAAAAAGAAAACAACAAAAGCTCCTGAGAAGACTACGAGCTTCCAACAAGCTATCGGCATAGACAACATTTTCCACAACGAGCGTATCAACTTCGTACTGGGTTTCTGTCTCCTTTTTATAGCAGGCTACCTGACATGGGCTTTCGTCTCCTACCTCTTTACGGGCGAGGCTGATCAGAGCATGATAGAAGCACCACGTGCAGGTGAGATACTTAACCAGAACCAAGAATTCCAGAATTCATGCGGTTCACTAGGAGCTTATGCAGCATGGTTCTTCATGAAGCGGTGCTTTGGACTGGCAGCATTCATCATTCCCATATTCATCCTGATGGTGTCTATCCGACTGATGCGTGCCTATCAGGTAAAGCTGCTGAAATGGTTCATGTGCCTGACCATCATCATGATTTGGGCTTCCGTCGCTATGGCAAAATTCTTCGTACCCTTCTTTGAAGACGCCTGCTACAATCCAGGTGGTGACCACGGATTAGCCGTCAGCCAACAGATAGAAGGTCTCATCGGCGTACCCGGACTGGTTGCAGTCCTTGCCTTATGTGCCATTGCTTTCCTCTCATACCTCAGCATGGAAACGATTATTTTCATCCGTAAAATCTTCAATCCTTTACGCTATTTGAAGAAAATTCCGATGGAAATCCATATTGGCAAAGGCGACTCAGAGGACGAGAAGCCTAATTACCTGAACACATTGGAAGACCCGGAGGTGTTTGATGACCCACAAGAACAAACCGTAGAGTTTGACGATATCAACACTCCCGAGCCTGAGAAAAAATATACAGAAACTTTTGTCACTCCAAACGACATCCGTAACAACGTTAAAGAGGATGTAGAGAATATCAATGACGATAATCAAGAAATCGACATGGAGATTGAAGAGGCGTCAGAGGAAGAAGCTGCTAAGGGAAGCGACCTCGTAGGCAATTATGGAGATATCAATACGCCTTATGATCCCAAGCGCGATTTGGAGAACTACCACTATCCTACCCTTGACTTGCTGAAGAAGTATGATGACGATGGCAAGCCGTTTATTGATATGGCAGAACAGACAGCCAATAAGAACCGTATTGTCGATGTACTGCGTAACTTTGGCGTGGAAATTTCAAGTATCAAGGCCACCGTAGGTCCTACCATTACACTTTATGAGATTACTCCTGCCCCAGGTGTCCGCATTTCAAGAATCCGCAATTTGGAAGATGACATCGCATTGAGCCTCTCAGCACTCGGTATTCGTATCATTGCTCCTATACCAGGTAAAGGCACCATTGGTATTGAGGTGCCTAACGCCAAGCCTTCTACCGTATCTATGGAGAGTATCCTGAACTCAAAGAAGTTCCAGGAGACAACAATGGACCTGCCTTGTGCGGTGGGTAAGACGATTACCAACGAGGTGTTTATGTTCGACTTGGCAAAGGCTCCCCACTTGCTTGTTGCTGGTGCTACCGGACAGGGTAAGTCGGTTGGTCTGAATGCCATTATCACTTCCCTGCTATACAAAAAACATCCCGCTGAACTAAAAATTGTACTGGTTGACCCGAAGAAGGTAGAGTTCAGCGTCTATTCGTCCATTGAGAAGCACTTCCTAGCAAAGGTCCCTGACGATGGCGAAGAACCTATCATTACAGACGTCACCAAGGTTATCCGCACCCTGAACTCTCTATGTAAAGAGATGGACACCCGTTACGATTTGTTGAAGATGGCTCAAGCCCGCAATCTCAAGGAGTACAACAAGAAATTCATTGACCGCCAACTGAACCCAGAGCATGGTCATCGCTTTATGCCCTATATTGTAGTGGTTATCGATGAGTTTGGTGATTTGATTATGACGGCAGGCAAGGAAGTAGAGTTGCCTATAGCCCGTATCGCACAGCTGGCTCGTGCCGTGGGTATCCACATGATTATAGCCACTCAGCGTCCTACCACAAACATTATCACTGGTACCATCAAGGCAAACTTCCCAAGTCGTATTGCCTTCCGCGTAGGTGCCATGATTGACTCACGTACTATTCTTGACCGTCCAGGTGCCCAACAACTGATAGGCCGAGGCGATATGCTTTACCTCAATGGTGGCGAGCCTGTTCGTGTACAGTGTGCTTTTGTGGATACACCTGAAGTGGAGCGTATCAACCAGTTCATCGCACAACAGCAGGGCTATCTCACCGCCTTTGAACTTCCAGAGCCTGACACAGACGATGGAGAGGGTGGCGAAAGCCGAGACGTCGATATGCAGCATCTTGATCCGATGTTTGAGGATGCCGCCCGACTTATTGTTCGTGAGCAAAGCGGAAGTACGAGTTTGATACAGCGTAAATTCGCCATCGGATACAACCGTGCCGGACGATTGATGGACCAGTTGGAGAAAGCTGGTATCGTAGGAGCCGCTCATGGTTCTAAGCCTCGTGAAGTATTAATCATGGACGAAAACAGTCTTGAGAATCTATTATCACAATGGAGAGGATAAAAATCACTATCGTGATGCTATTCTTAGCAATAGCATCGTATGGACAGTCTGCTAAAGAAGTGTTGGACAAGACTGCAGCAAACATATCCGGGAAATCTGGGGTGTCGGCATCATTTACCATCAAGGGTAAGAACATGAATGCCAGTGGTACTATTGCCGTCAAGGGAAGGAAATTCCACGCCACCACTCCACAGGCAACCATCTGGTTTGACGGAAAAACCATGTGGACCTATATGAAACAGAACGAAGAGGTAAATGTTTCAAATCCATCGGAATCAGAACTGGCAGCCATTAATCCTTACAATTTCATCTACCTGTATAAGAAAGGATATACCTATTCGTTAGAGAAGGCTGGAAAGAACTATGTCGTGCACCTCAAGGCGACAGACAAGAAAAAAGCCATTCAAGAGATGTACATCACGGTATCGCAGAAAGGCTACATTCCATCGCAAATCCGGATGAAACAGAAGGAATGGAGCACCATTGACATTTCTCATTTCAAAAAGACAACTATTGCTGATGGAAAGTTCCGTTTCAATTCGAAGGATTTCCCATCAGCAGAAATCATAGACTTACGATAAGATACATTGTGACATTTGACTTTGTGACATTTAGGTACTTATGAACAAAATTCAACTATTTTTCCTGCTTCGCAAAAACACCAAACTGAGTGAAAAGCGCCATCCTATGTTCGAGGCCAACCAGTATGGCAAGTTTTTTGGCTATATCGTTATCGGCTTCTTGGCCATTGAATTCCTTGCCCTTGGCACTTTCTTCGGTTGGTTAGCAGCAAAGGAAGATACGCCAGAGATGATATTCTATATCATGCCCTTCTTGCTGATTATGGATTTTTCTGCCCGTTTTGCCGTCCAACAGACACCGTTGATGCTTGTCAAGCCCTATCTGCTGACTCCCATTAGCAAATTTACAGCTGTCGAATGCTTCCTTGTCTCGCAGGTGTTAGACCTTAACAATCTGCTTTGGATGGTTACCTTCCTTCCGTACGTCTTTGTGGTATGGTGTGGAGGAGTTACGGGCTGGGCTGCCATCGGCATGCTTTTCCTGCTCCATTTGATGGTGGTTGTCAACAGCCAATGGTATCTGCTTGTCCGCACATTAGTCAACCATAGTCTTTTCTGGTGGGCACTGCCCATCGCTTTCTATGGATTATTGATCGGACCCTTCTTTTTCCTGCCAGATGCCATACTTGACCAATATACAGATTTTATCGGTAATTTTGTAGATAAACATGGCTCGCTGTGGCTGTTATTTGCATTAATAGCAGGTCTTTTCATTGTCCTGTTCAGCATTAACCGGAAGTTGCAAATGCGCCTCATCTACGATGAAGTGTCCAAAAAAGAGAACACAAAGATGAAGCATGTGTCGGAATTCAAGTCTCTGAACCGATTCGGACAGATTGGCGAATACCTGAAACTGGAAATCAAGAGCACCATGCGTAATAAAGCCATCCGTACTCGTTTTATCCAGGGGTTGTGCTTCATCACCTTCTTCTCGCTGACAATTGCCTTTGGCGATATGTACCAAGGAGAATTCTCCCGCAATTTCTTTTGTCTTTACGCCTTCATCTTTTTCGGAGCCACAAACCTTACCAAGGTCATGTGCCCAGAAGGCAATTATATTGACCTGTTGATGGTTCACGAGGAAAACATCCTGAAATTACTCTCCGCCAAATACTATTATTATAGTACCATATTATTATTGCCAGTGCTCTTGCAATTGCCACCAGTCATCATGGGAAAATTCTCTATCTTGATGATTCTTGCTTACCTGCTGACGGCTACAGGGCCCGTATATTGCATGCTCTTCCAGCTAGCAATCTTCAACAAGGACACCCTACCTCTTAACGATAAGATTACAGGCAAGAACCAGATGGAGAACAAGTGGCAAGGTATCTTATCGATGACGGCCATGTTTGCTCCCGTTGTCGTTGTTTTCTGTATTGAGGCAGCCTTTGACGCCACAACAGCTTATTGGGTACTCATCATCATCGGCATCATCTTCACCGCAACAGAACCCTACTGGATGCGAAACATCTACCAACGGATGATGAAGCGCCGTTATCAGAACTTAGATGGATTCCATACCACTCGATAGACTACGATTATCACGAATTAGAAAAAACTACAAATCATGTATTTTACAGGATTAATCATAGCCGTTTGCACATTTCTGACCATTGGCATCTGGCATCCCATCGTTATTAAAACCGAATACCACTGGGGCACTCGTCCGTGGTGGATTTACCTTCTCATTGGCATTGCCTGCATAGTGGCAGCACTCTTTGTAGAAAACACCATTATCTCATCCGTAATCGGTGTATTCGGAGCCTCTGCACTATGGGGCATCGGTGAGCTCTTCTCCCAGAAGAAGCGTGTCCAAAAAGGGTGGTTCCCTATGAACCCCAAGCGACGCAGCGAATATCCTCCCATCGACAAGAATGAAACACTCTGCCCTGTCCATCATGGCAAGAGCATTTACGCAATCGAAGATGAAAACAATTCTGATTCAAGTCGGTAAAACCGTTAACAAGCATTTCATGGCAGGCATCAGCGATTATGTGGAACGCATCAATCACTATATGCCATTTGAAGTATTTACCATACCTGAACTGAAGAGCACAAAGAACCTGACAGAAGACCAGCAGAAACAGGCAGAGGGCGATTTGATTCTAAAACAACTTCAACCCTCTGATACTGTTGTTCTCTTAGATGAGCACGGAAAGGAATATCGCAGCATTGACTTTGCCCGATGGCTGGAACAAAAGCGCAATACCTCCCGTCGGCTCATTTTTATCATTGGTGGTCCTTATGGCTTTTCCAAAGAAGTTTACGCACGAGCCAATGAACAAGTATCACTCTCCAAGATGACCTTTTCCCATCAGATGATACGCCTCACTTTTACCGAACAGATTTATCGCGCGTGTACGATCATAAAAGGTGAGCCTTATCACCACGAATAACACGAGCCTATACACTGGTATGAACAGAAAGAAAGAGATTTATAAGGTTACACTGATAGGCAGTGCAGGCAATGCTGCCCTGCTCACCTTCAAGTTTATAGCCGGTATAATAGGCAACAGCTCGGCAATGATTGCCGATGCCATTCACTCGCTATCCGACTTTGTCACAGATATCCTGGTACTGGTATTTGTAAGCATCAGTGCCAAGCCACAAGACCAGTCACACGACTACGGACACGGCAAGTTTGAAACCATTGCTTCGTTTCTAATAGGCTTGGCATTAGTGGCGGCAGCAACAGGTATTGTGGTCTCGGGAGTGCTGAAGTTTACCGCATGGCTAAACGGCGAAGAACTCGAAGCACCGAGATGGATAGCCTTATGGGCTGCCTTATTGTCGATAGCTATCAAAGAAATGCTCTATCAGTACACTACACATCGCGGAAAGGACCTGAACTCACAGGTAATGATAGCCAATGCCTGGCATCACCGCAGCGATGCTCTCTCATCAGTAGGTGCAGCCATCGGTATCGGTTTAGCCATCTGGTTAGGCAACCGCTGGGCGGTATTCGACCCTTTGGCTTCCATTGTGGTGGGTCTGATGCTGGTAAAAGTGGCTTACGAGTTGTTGAAGAAAAGCATCAACGAACTGACGGAGAGCTCATTACCAGCAGAAACAGAACAGGAGATTGTACAGATTATACAGTCGTTCGGTGATGTACAACAGCCTCATAACCTGCGAACACGCCGTATTGGTAACCGCATCGCCATTGAAGCCCATATAAGAATGGACGGACAACTACCCCTGAATAGCGTTCACGAACGTGCAACAACCATTGAACAGAAACTAAAACAGCGTTTTGGTGCCAACACGCACGTATCCCTCCACATGGAGCCAATCAAATAGGCGCCTATCAGATAAAGAGCGAACCTATCTGATAGACGGCAGCTGACACAATCCATGCCAATACCGTTGTATATACGGCACCAAAGGCTGCCCAACGCCACGAACCGCTCTCGTTCTTGATGGCAGCAATAGTAGCTATACATGGGAAGTAGATGAGAACAAACAACAGGAAAGCATAAGCCGTCAACGACGAGAAACCAAAAGCACCGTCACCATAGAGCACTCCAATGGTAGAAGCCACGATCTCTTTTGCACCCACACCTGCTATCAGACTGACATCCAATCGCCAATCAAAGCCCTGCGCCAAGAATATGGGTTCAATGGCCTTACCCAACATACCGATAAAGCTATCTTCCAACGAATCGGCAATGCCCGAGGGCGAGAAATAACCCAATGCCCAGACAATGATTGAAGCCACCAGAATGACACCTCCCATCTTCTTCAGATACTGCTTGCCTTTCTCCCACGTATGGCGGAAGATGGCCTTAGCCGTTGGGAAACGATAGGGAGGCAACTCCATTACGAATGGCGTGTCCTCACCCTTGATGACGTATGTGCTCAACAGGCGCGCAATGATGACGGAAAGGACGATTCCTATGGCATAGAGCGATACCATAACCAGACTCTGATAACGTACAGCAAAAAAGGCTCCCGTTATCATAATATAAATCGGTAAGCGGGCAGAACACGACATCATAGGCAATATCAGCATTGTAATCAGTCGCGAACGACGGCTCTCTATAGTTCGTGTAGCCATGATGGCAGGCACGTTACAACCAAAGCCCATAATCAATGGGATAAACGATTTCCCGTGTAGGCCCATGCCATGCATCAGCTTATCCATGATGAAAGCAGCACGAGCCATATAGCCGGAATCTTCCATCAACGAGATAAACGTATAAAGAATCAGGATTTGCGGTAGGAACACGATGACTGCTCCTACACCACCTATAACACCATCTACCAGCATATCCTTCAAGGGTCCATCGCTCATGACGTTGCCTATCCACTCTCCCAACCATGTTACGCCGGCATCAATCCAATCCATCGGATATTGCCCTAGTGTGAATGTCACCTCGAACATCAGAAACAGCAGGGCGAAGAAAAGGGGGAAACCCAACCAGCGATTGGTGACAAGGGCATCAAGTTTATGAGTCACATGATACGTGTTCTCCATTTGTCCTACTTTGTAGCCTGCCTCTTTCAGCGCACCACGGATAAAACCGTATTTGGCATCCATGATAGCCGTTTCCGAGTCGTTGTCTGTCTCCTCTTTCACACGATGTATTGCCGTATCTCGAGCAGCCAATATCTGTTTGCCCTCAGGAAGCGATGCTATAACCTCTTCTGCCTTTGTGTCCTTCTCAAGCAGTTTCAAAGCCAGCCATCGGGTACTATAGCGCAGACGAAGCAAATCATTGCCTTTCAGGAACGTCTGTATCTTGGCAATACCATCCTCTATCTCATGTCCGTGATTGATATGGATATGACGATAGTAGTTGTCATGCCCCTCCTGACTCTCAAAGATATGAATCACCTCACGCAACAGTTCTGGTAATCCCCTACCCGTTTTAAACGACGTGGGTACCATCGGCATACCCAACAGGGAACTCAGCGTATCAATGGACAAGTGGTCACCACGACGCTCCGTCTCGTCAAACATATTCAGCGCACACACCACTCTGAGGTGCATATCCATCAGTTGTGTAGTCAGATACAAGTTACGCTCGATATTCGAAGAATCAATAACGTTGATAATAACATCAGGAGTATCTTCCAGCAACTGCTTTCTAACATACAGCTCCTCTGGAGAATAAGCCGACAGCGAATAGGTGCCTGGCAAGTCGATGAGTTTCAGGTGATAGCCCTCAAAGTCCGCATAACCCTCTTTGGCATCAACCGTGACACCACTATAGTTGCCCACACGCTCATGGGCACCTGATGCAAAGTTAAAGAGAGAAGTCTTGCCACAATTGGGGTTACCCACCAAAGCCACATTAATGGTATGACGGGCAGAATGCGTAGCATAATGGGCCGTAGTGGCTACATTCTGGGGTTCACTGATTTCTGCTGCTTCACGCTCGTCGTCAGTCACCTCTATCTTTTCGGCTTCCTGTCGCCTTAGGCTCACCTCATATCCCATCACCCGATATTTCACAGGATCCTGCAACGGAGCACTCTGCAAGACGTCCACACGTTGTCCCTTGATGAATCCCATTTCCACAATACGCTTGCGGAAGCCACCATGTCCTTTTACCTTTACTATATAGGCTTTATCGCCTGTCTTCAGTTCCGAAAGATTCATACCTTATATTATTTATCTGCAAAAGTAGCAAATAAATTCAACATTATCAACTTTACACTTTAAAATACCTACAAATGATGATATTATTTCTTGTTCAAATAGTCTCTTACCTGTTCCCAGTCCACCTTTTCAACCTTAATTAGTTTACCGAAATCAGTGGCTACAACTTGTTTTTTCTTTACGTTAAACTTAACGACAATTCTGTCTTCTACACCCACACTGCTTTGATCAAGTCGGATAACGTCAAAAGCTTTGATGTCGTTATCATCTACTTGGAGGCATTCTTCGTCAGCTTTTATATACCATCTCAGCGTATCCGTTTTAGCAGAATCTGCCCGAAGCGTACACACGGCAACCATAGCAGATTCCCTCTGACGATCCGCCTTGGATTCTGTGTAGCCAACGATTCCCATAAACACACAGATTATCAGAATGGCACATACTATAGGTTGCAACACAAGTCCCAGGATAAGTCCCTTCCACCGCTTCCAGTTGAAAAGACGAATGGGGATAATGATAGAGGCCATGACAATGATGATGGACAAGGCAAACGCCAACATCAATACGTATATATAATTCTCGTTTATCATCTTACTGGACTTTAAATGATTCGCTGATAGCTGATTATTTCTTATACTGGATGGCTAACATCGTCAGGTCGTCGCTTTGTTCTGCGTCTCCCACAAACTTCGCCACCTCTTCTCTCATAACTGATATAAACTGCTGAGGAATACGACTTGCATTCATTGCTGTCTGTTGCATACGCTCCATTCCGAACTGATTATGATGGATATCCTCTGCCTCATTAAGACCATCAGTATAGAGGAAAATCGTAGTACCTGTCTTCATCTCCAGATGCTGACAAGTGAAGTTCCAACCAGGTACGACACCTGCCGGTACATTGGAGTCGCAAGACAGGACAATCACTTCGTCATTTGTCAACAACAACGGCATATCATGACCAGCATTTGAATAACTGAGATGACCCGTTTGCAAATCAAGCACACCCACAAAGAGTGTAACAAACATATACGTCTCGTTATTGTCGCTCAATGCCTCGTTCAGTGCCATTACCATTTTATCCGGTTGGGCCGTATTTGCAGCGATATTCCTGAACAGCGAACGTGTAACCGCCATGACCAATGACGCTGGCACACCCTTGCCCGACACGTCTCCAATGCAGAAGAACAGTTTCTCGTCATGGATAAAGAAATCGTAGAGGTCACCGCCAACAGCCTTGGCTGGTGTCACCTGTCCGTAGATGTCAATATCGTTACGTTCTGGGAAAGCGGGATAAGTTTTCGGCAACATGCTCATCTGTATGCCGTGGGCTATCTCCAGTTCATTTTCTATAGAGGCTTTAGCCGCCGTTGTCGTTTTCAGGTCTTCCACATAGGTTGCCAACGATTGCTGCATGTTTTCAAACGAGTCGCGCAACTGGTGAATCTCATCGTTGTGCTTGATGGATGGCAGTTGTGTGTCGAAATGACCTTGAGCCACCATATCGGCTGCATCTGCCAACACTTTCAAAGGTTTCGCAGAACGCTTGATGACAAACCTGCAAACCAGGAAGGTCACCTGTATGATGACAAGAACCACCACCAGCATGAATAAACCCACTACCAGTCCCATCAAGTCGAGCACTACCCTGGGAGCAACCACTACCAATATCCAGTCTGTTCCCTTTACAGGTGCATAAAAAAGATAAGAAGGAGTTCTGTTGATCATCATCATATAATCCGTCTCACTGTTACTTACCTTTTTTTCCTTCATCTCCTTGATAGCATTCTTGGCCACTCCTTCTTCGTCATCATAATCTTTTACGTGTTGGAAGAAATTTCCCTTCATGATATGCCAAGAATCAGGGTGTGTCAGGTAGGTACCATCCTGCGATAACATATAACTTCTCAGCGGTATGTCTGATTGAACAATCCACATAGCATCCTCTGTAAGACTGTCTTGTTCTTCCAGAAATTCTGTCATGAAGTCGAGTGACAAATCGGCACCCATGACAGCCACAACACGTCCCTGCTGGTCGTGAATAGGTTGAAGGAAAGCAACCAGAGGTGTCTTGCCATCATGTCCGTCAACAAAAGGGTCTGACCAATAGGAAGAATCCTTTGCCAGTGCCTCTTTAAACCATTTGCTGTTCAGATAGTCACTGACAACATCGCCCAGCCGTTGCACTTGTACTTCCGAACTGTCGCTACGCCAAGCGTACGGACAGAATTGGCGTCCCTTCGAGGGATAGTAGTTTTCAATAAAGCTGACACCACAACTGCGTATATGCTTGTTTTGTTTTACGATACGCTCCACGATAGCCTGCATCTCGTCTGGCTTTGAAAGATTACGTTCTATGTCAAACACGTTGTTATCAGTTGCCACCATCACGTCCGACATCATATCACTGATACTACGCTCTGCGCTTTTCATACTGTTCTTGATCGTGCTAGCTTCGGTTTCCAAAAGAACTGAACCAGTGATGTAATAAATAAAGATGGCTAATGCGGACATCATGACAAACAGCACCAGCATCACCCATTGTGAAAGTCTTGTGGCAAACGAATGGAACTTTTTTTCTTTCTTCATAACTAGGCAGTATTATAGTTTTTTTACAAAGCGCATTTCTCGTAGTATGCGAGCTTGTCGTTTCAGCATATAGCCACTGGGACGGGCAGAATTGAAACGTCGTGGATTAGGCAGCGACGCCGCTATCAGCGCACACTGTGCCTTGGTTAATTGTTCGGCAGTAGTATTGAAATGATGTTCAGCCACTGCGTCGGCTCCATAGATGCCGTCGCCCATCTCAATGGAGTTCAGATAAACCTCCATGATACGTTGCTTCGTCCACATCAGCTCAATCAATGTGGTGAAATATACTTCAAAGCCTTTGCGCACCCAGGACCGTCCAGGCCATAGGAATACATTCTTGGCAGTCTGCTGTGAAATGGTTGAAGCCCCCAGCTTACGCTTTTCCGGATGCTTCATATTACGCATGGCAGCCTGCTCAATAGCTTTGTAGTCAAACCCGTGATGCTCCAGAAAGCGGGCATCCTCGGAAGCCATCACCGCCGTTGGCAATGAGGGTGAAATTTTCTCTAAAGGGACCCAATGGTGATGCAATGTCATTGACTTCCCTTCATCCACCTGTTCAGCCAAACGGATGAACATCAAAGGGGTGAAATAGACAGGCAACCAGCGTAGGGCAACAACAGAAAGGATAGTGGAGGCAAAGAAAGCCACCACTATCCACATTATTATTTGCTTGATTTTCTGAATCAGCGTTTTCATTACTGCAGCTTACCAGCTTCAGCCTGCTGAATCATCTGTTGTGAAGCATACATGTAAACCTCCACACGACGGTTCTGCTTACGTCCTGCCTCGGTAGAGTTGTCAGCAACGGGATTGGTTGAACCCTGACCTTCAACGCTCTTAATCTGTGCTGAGCTAACACCACAAGACTTCAGATAGTTGTTCACGCTATTGGCACGGCTTACGGACAGAGGCTGGTTAACAGCGTCAGAACCCGTAGAGTCGGTATGTCCAATGATAGCAATGTCGCAATCCTTATTGTTATTCAACACCTTGGCAAACTGAACCAGTGAGTTTTTGGCACTCTGCGAAAGATCTGCCTTACCAGTAGCAAAGAGAATACCAGAGTCGAAGGTAACCTTCACAGCCTGCAGGCCGTTAGCGTCCTTGACAGTCTCTACCTGAGCATTCTTCACCTGCTGAGCCTCAGCCTTAGCCTTGTCCATCTTCTTACCGATAATAGCACCAGCACCAGCACCTACAGCACCACCGATAGCAGCACCAACCATGGTATTACCTGCAATAGCACCAATGATACCACCAAGTACGGCACCACCACCAGCACCAATACCAGCACCTTTCTGCGTATTGTTACAAGCACAAATCATGCCAACGCAGAGCAACAAAGAAATGATTTTTGTTTTCATACTTTACATTATATTTTTAGTGAAACAAGTTATTTCTGTTTGCAAAGATAATAAAAAAAAGAGAAATGAGTAACGAAAAATGAGAAATTATTGCTAACTTTGCAGCAATTTTTAAGAAAATTCAATCAAATATGGCAAAAGAACTGAAGGAATTAACAAAACGGGCTGATAATTACAGCCAGTGGTATAACGATCTTGTAGTAAAAGCCGACCTCGCTGAGCAGAGTGCCGTACGTGGTTGTATGGTCATCAAGCCATACGGCTATGCTATCTGGGAGAAAATGCAGCATGAGTTGGACCGTATGTTCAAGGAGACGGGTGCTCAGAATGCCTATTTCCCTTTGCTCATCCCCAAGTCGTTCCTGAGCCGTGAGGCCGAGCACGTAGAAGGTTTTGCCAAGGAATGTGCCGTTGTCACCCACTATCGTCTAAAGGCTACCGAGGATAAGAGTGGCGTGGTGGTTGACCCAGCAGCAAAACTGGAGGAAGAGCTCATTGTACGTCCTACGTCAGAGACAATTATCTGGAACACCTATAAGAATTGGATTCACTCTTGGCGCGACCTGCCCTTGATGTGTAACCAGTGGTGTAACGTGATGCGTTGGGAGATGCGCACCCGTCCTTTCCTGCGTACTTCTGAGTTCTTGTGGCAGGAAGGTCATACGGCTCATGCCACTCGTGAGGAGGCTGAGGAGGAAGCTAAGAAGATGCTCCACGTCTATGCCAAGTTTGCCGAGGAATGGATGGCTGTTCCCGTACTGCAGGGTGTAAAGAGCGAAACCGAGCGCTTTGCCGGTGCTTTGGACACCTATACCATCGAGGCTATGATGCAAGACGGAAAGGCCTTACAGAGTGGCACTTCCCACTTCTTGGGTCAGAATTTCGCCAAGGCTTTTGAGGTTACCTATTTAAATAAGGAGAACAAGCCTGAGTATGTATGGGCTACCTCTTGGGGTGTTTCTACCCGACTCATCGGTGCGCTCATCATGACCCATTCTGATGATAATGGTCTTGTATTGCCTCCACGCTTGGCTCCTATCCAGGTTGTCATCATCCCCATTGCTACCAAGCCCGAGCAGATGGAGCAGGTCAACAAGGAGGTACAGCCCATCATGGACGAACTGCGCAAGGCTGGCATCAGCGTTAAGTTTGACGATTCTGACAACAAGCGTCCCGGCTTCAAGTTTGCCGACTACGAACTGAAGGGTGTTCCCGTACGTTTAGTATTGGGTGCCCGCGATTTGGAAAACGGCACTATTGAGGTTATGCGTCGTGACACACTGGAGAAGGAAACTCGTTCTATTGAGGGTATTGCCGAATACGTAGAGCAGCTGCTGGAGGATATCCAAAAGAACATCTTCGAGAAGGCTCGCAAGTATCGTGACGAGCATGTCTATGAATGCGATAACTACGAAGAGTTCAAGGAGCGTGTAAAGGACGGAGGTTTCTTCCTTTGCCATTGGGACGGTACTGCCGAGACGGAGGCTCAGATTAAGGAGGAGACACAGGCAACCATCCGTTGCGTACCTTTCGCCTACGAACAAACTCCTGGTGTTGACATGGTCAGCGGCAAGCCCGCCAAACATCGTGTCATCATAGCAAGAAGCTATTAAATGGAGCAAGCTCCAAATGAGAAATGAGAAATGTGAAATGAGAAATGACGGGCTTAGGCCCTAAATGATAAATGAAGAAATGAGGGTGGCGCAATGTCATTTCCTCATTTCTTCATTTTAATTCCTCATTTCACATTTCTCATTCCTCATTTGGCGCAACGCGCCTTAGAACGTATAACCCAGTGTCAGCAACAACTGGTGGCGGTTATTCTTCACGCTAACCCCATCTACGATATTGTTGCAATCGCTCACATACGCATCGGTATAGCTCATGAAGGGATAGAACGTTCCTTTCGTCATGCTGTACTGGTAAGCCAGCGACACGTTGAACTTTTCATAGGTATAGCCAGCGCCCAGCGTGATGCGGTGGGTATCTTCCCAGTTGGTGAAGTCAGTTGCCGAAGCCACGTATGTGCCGTAAGAGTCGAGCGAACCATCCTTGAAACCATCCTTCTTGTACATCGAGCTTACATAGTTGTAGCCTAAACGCAGGGCAACATCCTTCACGGGCTTGTACTCTCCGCCCAACTTCAGCGTATGAACACCCTTCAGCGTACCCTCAGTATGGTCGTTCATCACCTTGTCGCTCCTTGACTCCGTAGAACGTGAATTCGACCAATAGTCGTAGTATTCACCCGTGATAACTCGTGTGTCCATAGAACCATAGTCAGCATACTCGTAGCTGAGTCCCAGAGCAACCTGTGTACCGATGGTGTGACCAAGACTTGCACCGAATTTCCAAGGCGTGTAGAGTTTGAACTTATAATTGCAACGTCCATTGTTGGCATCATTGATATTGCGAGAGCTCATGCTGTTACCGTCCGAATCGAAAATGGTAGTGGTGTTACTAGTGCGCAACTCATAGAACGTAGGAGTAGATACCGACAGTCCAATGCGGAAGGGAGAGGTCTCCACCGGACGGAAGATAATACCAGCCTTCACGTCAAAGCCTGTACCCGTAATCTCACGCGAGTCAGCAACCGTCAAGCTATAGTCACGAGTCATCTCAGCGGTATGCATGAAATCGGTATATTCGCTCGTGTGCTTGTAGTGCACATCATGCAATCCAACGGTGATACCTAGATAGACACGGTTGTTGATATTACCTGATATGTTGAAGTCATAAACTCCGATATATCCCTTATGGGCACGGTCAAACTGGTAACTATTGGCATTGTCGTAAGTCCATATATCACCTATCTTTTGTTCAGTGTCAACATCATACAATCCTGCCAAGTTGTAACCGTTTGCCAACATATCGTCCAGTTGGTTACAGCTCTGATAAGGATATTGGCTGAAGTCGGGCTGGTGGTTATAGCCTACGACGCGCCCTTCGGCATCTCTCACAAACAGGTCAACTCCCTTTTGCTGTGGATAAACTAGCTCGTTGATACCCTTGTCGTATGTCAGCTTGTTCAGCGAAGCATTCTGCAACGGTGCTGCTGCCGACAGTATCATGTTGAAATTACGACTCTTGTGGAAATTGAACGCCAGGTTCAGGTAAGACGTCTTGCCTGTACGAGAGGAATAGACAAAACCCGCCTGATCGAACGACATATTGGTTTTGTTGCCACCCATCACACTTTTCGCATTGTCCTGTGAAACCAAGCCAAACGATATGTTGACGTTTGATTTACGGAACAAGCCGATACCAGCAGGGTTGGTAGATATGGTTGAAAGATCAGCACCCAGTGCCTCCATAGCACCACCCATTCCCACATAGCGAGCGGTACCGTTCAGGTCCTCCTGCGCTATCTTCGCATTCTCGTATGTCTCCTGTGCTGCCAGTGGCATCGTAACCAACATCATTGCAGCTATTACATAAATCTTCTTCATATTCTTCATTCTTCACTATTCACTATTCACTTTTCACTATTCACTAGGGCAAAGCCCGCTCACTATTCACTAGGGCGAAGCCCGCCCACTCTTCACTCATCTTCCACGACTGAATGTTCCACCGCCACCAGAGCGACCGCCTCCTCCGAAGCTGCCACCGCCTCCGAAGCCACCGCTACGTGTAGCACCGCCGCCAAAGCCTCCTGATGAACGGGATGGTGAGCTATACGAACCACCACGACTCATGTTCGACCCATTGCCAAACGAACCGTGACTATAGCGACTGCTGTTGTTAAAGCGTCCACTGCCATAGCTTCTGACTCCCGTACTTGCCGGACGACTTGTATGGAACCTGCCTGCTCCGCTCGGACGGTAGTAGCTGCGAGCGTAGTATCTCGGACCGTACCATCCCCAATATCTCCAAGGACGATAGTAACCTCCATAATACCAGGGAGAATACCAACCACCGTAGTAGCCATAGTAACCATAGTAACCATAGTAACCATAGTACCAAGGGTCGTTCCAATACCAGGGATCATACCAAGTGTAATAGGTTGAATAATACCACGGCGAGCTCCAACGTCCGTCTCTATAGCCATCCCAGTAAGCCTCCGAAGTCGATGTGTAACCATCGAAACGGCTCAAGCGCTTGGTGTATTTATAGTCGTTTTCATACGCCACGGTAGAATCAGGATAGACACCACGCACGGCAGAGAAGTCTATGATATCGTTGCCTGCCGAATCGATGGGCTGCACGCTCGACCATGACCTGCGATTGTAATCATCTACACTGCGGTTGCTTCCTGAATAGTATGTACCCTTAGGCATGCCGTAGGACTTCACCTCCTTGGCAACGTTCTCCTTTGTCGGAACAAAGTACATATCGTCGTCCTGTGCCATCAGCGTGAGTGGCAAGGCCGCAACAACTGTTAGTAGGATAAATTTTTTCATATTAATTTTCTCTTTTATATTTGTTCACGATGCAAAAATACTACTAATTTTCATGCAAAATTAGGGAAAAACCCTAAGAACGGATAGGTTTTTCCCTATTTTTTGTAATTTTGTACTCAGATTTAACATAAAAGACATGAAATACTACGAAGTTGAAATAACCATCACACCGTGCTCACAGGATGCACGTGACCTGCTTTCCGCCCTCTCCGCAGAGGCTGGTTTCGAAACTTTCGAGGAAACCCCAACCGGTCTGTTGGCCTATGTCCAACAGTCGCTCTTCGACGAGGAAGCCTTGAAAAACGTTATCCTTGATTTCCCCATCGCTGGCACCCATATAATATATAATGTACGCGAGGCCGAGGACAAAGACTGGAACGAGCAATGGGAACAAGAGGGCTTCGAGCCGATAGAGGTAAGAGGGAAGAAGGAAGATGGAAGAAGTAAGATGTTTGAGCGTATCATCATCCACGACGGACGCCATCTGCCATCAGACCTCAAACTTCAAACATCAGACATCATCTCAATCGAGATTGACGCCCATCTGGCTTTCGGCACGGGCACCCATGAGACCACCCGCATGATATGCTCTACCCTACTCGATATGGACTTAAAAGGCAAGCGCGTCCTGGATTGCGGATGCGGAACAGGCATCCTGGGCATCTGTGCCCTGAAGTTGGGAGCCGACTCCTGCGTGGGCTACGACATCGATGAGTGGAGTGCTGACAACACCCGTCACAATGCCGTCATCAACCACGTCGATGACCACTTGACGTCTCTATGTGGCGACAGTTCCATTCTCGACACCGTCAACGGCAAGTTCGACCTCGTCCTCGCCAACATCAATCGTAACATTCTTCTTCAGGACATGCCCCGTTTCGTCAGCATGATGTCACCAGGTGCCACCCTCATCCTCAGCGGCTTCTATGAAGCTGACTATTCCCTGCTCGAAAGCAAGGCTCAGCAGTTAGGCTTGTCGCTCCAATCCACCCAAACTGATAGCGACTGGGCCTGTATGGTGTTCCATTTCTGATGTCAACTGGCGATCAGCAAGGCATCAGCACCTCTGAGACGGCACCAGCCGCTACTTCGACCTGCAGGGTCGTATGCTGAACGGCAAACCTGAAAAGGGGCTGTATATCGAAGACGGCAAAAAGATTCTCGTCCGATAAAGTATGTATCTTTACCTAATGATAAGGTTCGATTGTGCTCATAGCAGCACTTTCGAACCTTAATCTTTCTATTTAGTCCGTCCCGACGGACTGCCAGTCCGAACGGGTCGGACTGAGAGTCCGAAGCCTACGGACTAATTGCAACTATTAATACCCCAGGTTGTTTCCCCATAACCCAGGGTTATTTCCCAATAAGAGTTCCTTATTCATCAATAAGGGTCCCTTATTTGCGCCAAAAAAAGTTTTTTCGATTTTACCCTCCCTTCCTCCCTTTTTCGCTCGGAACCCCTTTATTTACTGGTGCTCACGGACGGGAGGGAAAACAAACATCCCTCCCGTCTCCCTCCCGTTCAGGGTCCCTTGTTTTCAAAATGTGAGGGAGCGAACTAAAAAAAAGGGAGGGTAACGGGAGGGACAATCATTCTCCCTCCCGTGCCTCAAACGCCCTGTACATCGGCATTTGAGAGGGGTGACGGGAGGAAGGGAGGGTAAAATAGCAATTCCTAATTCTCCGAAAGTAATTTTCGTTACTTTTGGAGTATTTAAAATTCTATTCGGAGTAATTGTAATTACTTTCGGAGAAATTATTTCTATTCGGAGTATTTGAAATTACTTTCGAAGAAATTTTTCTACGTATTCTTTTTGTTTCCAATATAATTTAGTAACTTTGCATTCAAGTACTGCGATTTGCCGAAATAGGTATTAGACTAGCGGTGTATAACCAATAAGCTTGCAGCACCTAAGTCCTAAATAACAATTAGAATATTACTATGCTTTTCCAAAAGACTATTATCAAGAAATATTTAACCTTGATAGATCATGAAAGGGTTAGTTTGGCTTGGAAACAATTTCAGGCTTATTTTCTTGATGCACAGATACAAGCCAATATTCAGCAATCGAAAGAAGAACAATTCCAGGAAGGTTTCCTTCGCGAATTGTTTGTGAAGGTGTTAGGCTATACGCTAAACCCCTCGCCTAACTTCAACCTGATTACGGAGAAGAAGAACGAGACAAACTCGAAGAAAGCTGATGGTGCTATTCAGAAAGACGACAAGGTAATTGGTGTGATTGAGTTGAAAGACCATAAGACCACAGACCTTTCGAAAGTAGAGCCGCAGGCCTTCAACTATAAAAGCCAGCATCCTGATGCACGTTATGTCATTATCTCCAATTTTGAGAAACTTCGTCTCTATATTGACAATGCCGTAGAGTATCGAGAATGGAACCTGTTTCATCTGACAGAAGACGACTTTCGTGAGCTTTACCTCTGCCTCGCATGGAAGCAGGTTGAGCGGGGTGTGGCTTTGCATATGAAACAAGAGTCTGTGTCTAGCGAAGACCAGATTACGAAAGCACTCTATAAAGACTATTCGCAATTCAAACGAGTGCTTTTTGCTGATATTCTGAAACAGAATCCGACTCCTGAAGGCAAGGATGATAAAGAATGGCAACTGCTTCTTTTTAAGAAAACGCAGAAGTTGCTTGACCGCCTGCTGTTCATTTTCTTTGCTGAAGATTGTGGTTTACTTCCTCCCAACTCTATGGTGAAAATCATCGACCAGTGGGTAGATTTGAAAGATAAATATGATGAATATTTTCCATTCTACGACAGGGTAAAGAAGTATTTTGGCTACATGAATACAGGCTATCAGGGCAAACAATATGAGATATTTGCCTATAATGGTGGACTATTTAAGCCTGATGAAGTACTGGACAATATCAAGATTAGCGACGATTTATTGGTAGCACACACTCGTAAATTGTCGGAATACGACTTTGAGAGCGATGTGGATGTGAACATCTTGGGCCACATCTTTGAGAATTCGCTTTCAGAGATTGAAGAGGTGACTCAGCAAATCAATAATGGGGCAACACCACAAACCTCGAAGCGTAAGCAGGATGGTGTGTTCTATACGCCTCAGTATATCACCAAATATATCGTAGAAAATACCGTTGGGCGCCTTTGTGCAGAGAAGAAAAAGCAGCTGAACATCGTTGAGGATGAATATTTCTCAGATCAACGTCGCCAGATGCAAACAAAGAAGCGTTTATTGGATCAGTTGCACCAGTATCGTGATTGGTTGCTTCAGATTACGATTCTCGATCCTGCCTGTGGTAGTGGTGCTTTCCTGAATGCAGCTTTGCAGTTCCTGATGGCAGAACATAAATTGATTGACGAAATGGAGGCAAAGGTGGCTGGTTCTACTATTGTATTCCAGGATGTGGAGAATAGTATCTTGGAACACAACCTCTATGGCGTTGACATCAATGAAGAAAGTGTTGAGATTGCCCAGTTAGCACTATGGCTACGTACAGCAAAGCCACATCGTAAACTGAACTCACTCAATGAGAATATCAAATGTGGAAACTCGCTGATCAGCGATCCAGCGATTGCTGGCGAAAAAGCCTTCAACTGGCAAGAGCAATTTCCAAAGGTATTCGAAAAAGGAGGCTTTGATGTGGTGATTGGTAATCCGCCGTATGTGAGGGCAGAGATAATTGCTCAGAAAGATATGGAGTATTATCGCGACAATTACAAAGTGCACAATCCTGATGGTGATTTGTTCTCGTATTTTTATGAGAAAGGTATGAATATGCTAAAAACAAATGGAATGTTTGGATTTATCTCCAACACGTTTGATAAGACAACCGCAGGAAAAACTCTTCGTAATTATATTCAGACCAACACTAAGATTGAAGGCTATATTGACTTTACTGAAGTACAGATATTTGAAGGTGCTACAACTTATCCAATAATCCTTCTTCTTTCTAAAGAAAAAGAAGAGAAACATACCTTTGTATATACGAAAATACCAAAAGAAATGCAAGGGTCTGTGATTATCAGTTCCGCACCTACTAAAGAAATTGAACAGGATGGACTTGATAGCGACAACTGGAGTTTCCAGAGCACAGAAATGTCAAAAGTGATAAAAAAGATTTCAAACTTCAAAACAGTAAAAGAACAATATGGTAAATGTTATAGAGGGCTTCTCACTGGATTAAATGATGCATTCATCATTAATGAAGAAACCAGAATGCTCCTAAATAAAGAAGACGCAAAATCCAATGAATTAATAAAACCTATTTATGAGGGCAAAGATTTACAGAAGTGGTGTAACCAACAACTACAAAAATACTTGATTTGTACTCATAATGGATATGATGATGTCCCTGCTATAGATATTGACCAGTATCCCGCAATTAAAGAATATTTAGGTGGTTTTGAACCGCAATTAAGCAAACGATACGACAAGGGGAACACCCCATACAATCTTCGAAACTGCGCATATCAGTCCCTGTTCTACCAACCAAAGATTATTTGGGGAAATTTACAGAACTCAAACAAATTCAGTTGGGATGATAAAGGAACGTTAATATCTGCTCCTGCATGTATGCTGCCCGCTAATAACAAAGCTCTTCTCGCTGTTCTTAATTCAAGGATTGTTTGGCTTTTCCTCACTACTATATGTGTGGTTCGAAATGGCGGATATATTGAGGTGAAGCCGCAATATTTTGAGCAGATTCCGATACCTCCCTTGGATAATGAGTTAGGAAAAGAGTTATCAGAAATCATTGATACAATGTTGGTTCTGAATCAGCAGTTGCAAGAAAAGCGTTCCCGTTTCCTCCGACGCTTGACAGAGAACTTTGACGGAGTGAAGATAACAACAGCATTGCAGACGTTTGACCAGCTGGACTTCAAGGACCTTGTAGCAGAACTGAAGAAACAGAAGATTAAACTCTCACTGGCTCAGCAAGACGAGTGGGAAGACTACTTCAACCAATATCGCCAAGCCTGCCAAGAACTCTCAGAGCAGATTAAGGCTACAGACAATGAAATTGATCAGCGCGTGTTCGACCTCTATGGCTTGACACAAGAAGAACGAGGAATTGTAATGAGTAATAATTGATTATAATCTGATATGACATGGATATTCTAGTAATTATAATGGCATCTTTGGGTATAGGCTACCTGACTATTGGAACAGGATCCATTGCTAAAGATGCTTTGTCAAAGATGAGCGATGAAGCAGGAAGAGATAATGTTGACACCTCAAAACTGAAGTCTTTCCTAGTAACAATTGCATTGTATGTGATAGTTTATTTATGTCTAAATGTATGTGCGATGATTATTGCTGTGATAATTGGAAAGACGGACATGCTTGATTCTGAACGTTCAACAATCATATACACCAATCTCTTGTTGTCGCTACTAATCACATGGTTTATATTGAGCAAAAGGAAGTAACAAAATAAAGACAATCATATAATTATAGTATGGCTACTTATAAACAATATCAATGCAAACATTGCGGTTATACCGTAGAGGCTAGTCCAAAAGGACATGACTTAATGATGGCTGGTGAAGTGTACACATACCTGTGCAAGGGGTGTCGTGAGATTGTTGACGTTCTGACATTTCCTCTTGGCGAGAAAGCAGAGAAAATTAAGTGTCCTGAATGTGGCTCAGAAAAGCTTGAATTATGGAATCCAATAAAAGGAAAATGCCCCAAATGTGGAAGTAAGCTTGAAGAGACTGGTATGGTGATGATGGTTGACTGACGAAAATGCCTTGATGCTATGGAATTGTTATATACTTGCAGCGCTTATGAAATTGTGATGATTGTTCATCAACTCCATCAGTGGGGATATGAACAACTGAGGTTATTTCCTGGTATGTCACCCAACGGATGCAGTTGGCGATGGGCGGTATATCCAAAAGTGTTGATGAAGGACAGCAATTTATTTGAGCGTCATAGTGATTGTATCTCATTCGATTGTCCTTATGGCTCGACAGGTGCTGCGTTTCCTAAAGAAGGAGAAGGAATGAAAACAGCTAATGACTTCATGAGAGAATACGAGAGTTTTGTCAATTTAGCTGAAGGTGAGGACAAGGAATATGTGGAATGGTTCAAAGTTATTGTAGAACATGCAAAAAACGAAGATTTCCCTATAGCTTATGAGGAGTTCTTTAATGCAGAGCAATGGAAATTCATGAAAGGCGAGGCTTTACAGTATCCTCCCTTTACACCAAAGACAATTGACCAACTGACAGACAGACAAATGATAGACTTGGCAAAATGTGTATTCGACAAGGAATCAGTTCAGGAACTCAATGAATTCATTTATTGCGATGGGCCTAAATCAACCATTCCAGAAGTAGCGGAGGTTATTCGCAAGGCTTTAAGAGAGCAGAAAGGCCTTTTTTGCCACTATGATTCATACGATAAGTTTACAGACTTATTTGCCGTAGATGACGTTGATCCTAATAAAATGAGATGGTAGGGTATAGAGGGTTGGGAAGGGGTTGTATGTAGGCAAAAGGACATTACGAAAAAAGCAAGAAAAAGGTGGAAATCTTTCGATTCCTTGGGTTAAACGGACGTCGTTTAGGAAAGTCAACAGAATCCAGGGTTATATATCCTTGCACTCTATCAGTTTGCTCTTAATGAATTCTTGAATATCGTATGCTGTAACATCATAAAAAGGCTGTAATTCTTCAAAACCTTTTTCCTTGATAAAATTCTTTCCCGTGGTTAACATATTAAGCAACCCTCGAGTACGCAACTTATGATTGGAGTGATCTAATGCTACAGCGATTATTTTACTGATATCATACCCTTCTCGTAGTATTGAGTAAATATCATAATAGTCTCTGAACTTTGCACGACGAAGCATTGCTTCCATTTTCATGGCACCAATAGATTCAACATCTGCAATGTACAAATTGTTAATGTAAAGAATACGCTTCATTGAAGGTATCGCTAAACGGGGGGCAGCATAAAAAGACAACTTTACGCCATCGAGATTAAATGTCACTTGATCGAAGCCTACAACATCACAGTCTCTAACTGTACCAATCTTTTCAAGCTCATTCATAATGGACGTCCAGTTGACTTCCGGTTTCTCATTCCGTTTGGTCAACCACTTCATAAAATCCAGGTCTTCACTTTGTCGTTTCCCTATTTGCAATGATAGCGCAGTACCTCCCACAAGTGTGAATGGCTTAATACACTCCATTTTGGAAATAGCCTCAAACACTTGTCCCGTATGTGGAGCTAAAGATTTTTCCCGTTCCATATTCAGGCAGACATTATTCGATTAAGATGACGAGTCTCTATACTTTTGACATATGCTTCCGGACGCTTGGAGCCGAAATAGTACCAAGCATATAGAATGTTATAAGGTCTAAACATAGCACCTTGAGGAGCCACACGGTCTAACCATACACGCTTTACCTTCTTATAGCCAAAGAGCCTGAAAAGTTGATTGATGTCTTCGATATCAAGATACAAAAGAACATGCTCAATAAGTGAATCGTCGGAAATGTTTTCCATTTTCGACACGTCATAAGACCAGAAGCAGTTCTCTTTTTTCAGCTTATAAAACAGTTGCTGTCTTGTATCTTTTCTCATAACTCAATAACACTGTGCTGCAAAGATAGGGATTATTTCCGAAAAAAGCAAGAAAAAGGTGGAAATCTTTCGATTCCCACCCGTAAAGTATATTTGTTTTCAGAATCTGCTTGGAATCTTCTGTTACCTTATTCTTTTTACAAGAGTCTGGGGATTCATTCTTGTGTCCCAAATATCAACAATGTGTATGATGTCTTCTGTTTCATTATAATAGTAGATGATTTTGAAACGATTATGCATCAGATGGCATTGTCTGTATAAAACACGTCTTCCAAGGAGTAGTTCCTCTAAAGGGTATGAAACAGGGTAACGCTCTAAACGCCACTCGATAGTTTTTCTTTCCTTCTGCCAACGTTTAACTGTAGAATTGCCAAACTCAATCCGAGCGTTTTCTAAATATTCCAACAGCAAAGTTATTGCATTCTCTTCCCAAATTACCTTAGCCATGGATATTTCTCAGATAGCATTTTATCCACTTCTTCAGATGAATACCATTTCACCTCACCTTTTGCCAATTTTTCCTCGAACTTATCAATTCTGGCTATGGCCTCTTCTTCAGTCTTTGGACCAAGTATTGGCAAACGATCCCAATCGAGATCGTCAATCCAATCGTGAACTTCTGTATGTCCATTTGCTCGGTTGGAGGTGGAAACAGCATAATCGGCCACTGGTTCTGCAATTGGCTCAGAACACATACCTGTACCCTGTTCCTCATCAATCTGTGGATATCGTTTCTCTTCCATAGTTTCCTAATTTGACGCTACAAAGATAAGATAAATTTAGCAAACGACGTTCATAGGGAGCTGTATTTTATGCAAAAGTAAGCATTTTTTATAAATTTGCGCTATTATCAAATGTCACGAACACGTCGCTGACGGTTTTCTCTAAGACAGTGAGCGTATGATATCTACATTGTAGAATGGAGTTACTACAGATACTTTATACATATTTGCAAATTAGGTATTATTTCCGAAAAAAGCAAGAACAGGTACCTGTTTATTGGAGTCAGGGACATATAAAAAATGCGCCAAGAGTTAGTCCTGACGCATTTTTTTATGTTAGACGATTGATTACATCTGGGGGAGTTCAAGCCACTTCACATAGCAGAAGTCCATGCGGTGAGGCAAATCCTTGTGCTTCGGATACATACGGATGGCTGACTTGTACTGACCGAACTGGTTGGGAGACAGGGTAGCTTCGAAAATGAAGTTATTGCCTTCCTTGCCTACCATCTTCAGAGGCTCTACAGAGAATACACGCTCTTCACCGTTCTTGTCGGCACAGACGTTTACCTTCTCCAGTCCTACTGCATCTTCGAGACCCTGCTCGTTGATGACGTACTTGATGGTGTACTTCTGACCAGCCTCACAACCATTTGCAGGGAAGTCCCACTCGCAGCTTACCACGTTGATAGCATCCCAACGCTCTGCAACGGCTTCCTTCCACTGTGCAATGTCCTTAGCCTTACGGTTGTTGTCCTTAGCAAGTTCCTTGAAGCGCTTTGCCTGCTTCTCATAGAACTTAGAATAGTAGTCGTCCAACTGACGCTTCATGGTGTAGTGAGGAGCAATCTGGGCGATAGAGTTCTTGACAACCTTGATCCAGCCCTTGGAAATACCGGTCTTCTTGTCTCTATTATAATAAAGAGGTACAATCTCGTTCTCCAACAGACCATAGATGGTAGCAGCGTCGAGCTGATCCTGATAACCCTGATTCTGGTAGGTTCGCTTCTCGGTAAGAGCCCATCCGGCACCCTCACGATAACCCTCCAGCCACCAACCGTCCTTTACGGAGAGGTTGACTACACCGTTCATCTCGGCTTTCTCGCCTGATGTACCAGAAGCCTCCAGAGGACGTGTAGGAGTATTCATCCAAATATCAACACCTGATACCAAGCGACGAGCCAACAGGAAGTCGTAGTCCTCGAGGAAGATAATCTTACCCTGGAACTCGTCACGCTGTGAAATCTCGAAAATCTTCTTGATAAGGCCCTGTCCAGCACCATCGGCGGGGTGTGCCTTACCTGCGAACAGGAAGATAACAGGACGCTCAGGATTGTTGACAATGCGAGAGAGACGATTCAGGTCGGTGAACAGCAGGTGAGCACGCTTGTAGGTAGCAAAGCGACGGCAGAAACCGATAACGAGTGCGTTGGGATTGAAACGCTCAACGAGCTTCACTACACGTGCAGGATCACCCTGGTTCTTCAACCATGTCTCCTGGAACTGTATTGTAATATAATCGAACAGCTTAGCTTTCAGAGCCATACGTGTTGCCCATACCTCTTCATCTGGACAATTGTAGATGCCGTGCCAGATGTCTTCATTCGACTGATCGCTCATGAACTTAGGATCGAAGTACTTGCTATAGACGGCACGCCACTCAGCAGCAGCCCATGTGGGGAAGTGAACACCATTGGTCACGTAGCCTACGTGGTTCTCCTCAGGATAATAGCCGTTCCAGATAGGAGCGAACATCTTCTGAGATACCCATCCGTGAAGCTTAGACACACCATTTACCTCCTGACAGGTGTTGCAAGCGAAGGTTGACATACAGAACTTCTCAGCGTGGTCGTCAGGATTGGTGCGACCCATGCCGATGAACTCGTCCCAGGTGATGCCCAACTTCTGAGGATAAGCACCCATGTACTTGCCGAACAGACCCTCGTCGAAGTAGTCGTGACCAGCAGGAACAGGAGTATGAACGGTATAAAGGCCACTGGCACGAACCAGCTCAAGAGCCTGGTTGAAGTTCAGACCATCCTCCTCGATATAGTCGCACAGGCGCTGCAGGTTGCAGAGAGCTGCGTGACCTTCGTTACAATGGTAGATATCTTTCTTGATGCCCAGCTTTTTCAGCAACAGCATACCACCGATACCCAACAGGATTTCCTGCTTCAGACGGTTCTCCCAGTCACCACCATAGAGTGAGTGAGTAATGGGCTTGTCGAAGTCAGAGTTCATCTCGTTGTCAGTATCCAGCAGATACAGGCTTACACGACCTACGTTAACGCGCCATACATAAGCGTGAACCTGATAGTTGGTGTAAGGAACGTCGATAACCAATGGATTGCCGTCCTTGTCGAGCTGACGCTCAATGGGCAGAGAACCGAAGTTCTGTGACTCGTAGTTGGCAATCTGCTGTCCGTCCATCGACAGGCTCTGTGTGAAGTAGCCAAAACGATAGAGGAATCCTACTGCACACATGTCAACGTTAGAGTCGGAAGCTTCCTTTACATAGTCACCAGCCAGCATTCCCAGACCGCCAGAATAAATCTTCAGGGCAGAGTGGATACCGTACTCCATGCAGAAGTAGGCTACTGAGGGGCGCTTCTTGTCAGGCTTCACATCCATGTAAGCACGGAACTGTGCATAAACGTCCTTGACACGCTTCATCAGCTTCTTATCCTTCAGGATTTCTTCCTTACGGGCATAAGTCAGACGCTCAAGCAGCATTACGGGATTGTGCTTTACATCATGATAAATCTCAGGATCAAGGTCACGGAACAAGTCACGAGCCTCGAAGTTCCATACCCACCACATGTTATGGGCAATCTCGTCCAAACACTTCAGTTCTTCGGGAAGACTTGACTTTACAATCAGAGCTTTCCACTGTGGAACATTTGCATAATCAGCTTTAATTTTCATAATCTATCAATATTATGTTTGTATTCTTAATTCTTTATTCTAACTTCAGACTTCTTACATCAGACATCTAACCTCTTCCTTCCGCTTTACGCAGTGCGATATCATACGCCTCATGGTAGAACTTGATGAACTCACTCCAGAGGGCTTTCTTGGACAATGCGTCAGCCTTCTTCCTGCAAGCATCTACCTCTTTCTGCGACATATTGGAGAATTTGGCTACGGTGTCTTTGATGGCATCAGCCACCTCAGAATAGTTATAATCCGTACGATGTATAACCTTCACGCCATCTTCTATCTCGCCATAACGACCTCCAAACTCGCTATTAGCCCAAAGGCCAAAGCCTGCCAGATCGGTAGTGATACAGGGCACTTTGAAGGCGACTGCTTCCAGTGGAGTATAACCCCACGGCTCGTAGTAGGAAGGATATACACAGAGGTCGTTACCCAATACGATATCATAGTAGGTCATATTCACAATACCATCCTTGCCATCCAGATAGCAGGGAAGGAAAATAACCTTCACGTTATCATCCTGGCGGTTATGCATATCGTAATATTTCATCATGCTCAGCACATTGTCATGACTCATATTGTGAAGCCAGTGTGTTACCTGAGGGACGTCAAGAGGAGTGGTGAACGACTGACCACTAGCCAGACGCTCCTGCAAATCCTTGCGAGGCTCCCCTACCCAACCGGGCACTTCGATGAAGGCAACCACTTTCTTCTTCAAGTCACGGTCACGCAGCAGACGGTTCATAGCTTCCACAAAGACGTCAATACCCTTGTTTCGGAACTCATAACGACCACTGGTTGACACAATCAGTGTATCGTCGTCCAGCTGTTCACCCAACAGGGCGTTGGCTACCTCCAGCAGACGCTTACGAGCTGCCTTACGCTTACGGGTAAACACGGCACCTTTAGGTACGAAATCACCATCGAAGCCATTAGGCAACACTACGTCAACGGGTTTGTCGAGCAATTCCACACACTCCTTAGCCGTAATGTCACTTACCGTTGTAAAGCAGTCAACATGCATAGCCGTCTGTTTCTCTATCGAATGTTTAGACTGCATGTTCAACTCAACAGCCATCTGATCGCCGTTATAGGCAAAAAGATAGTCGTACAGCGGTTTCTGATTGCCAGCAATGGAGCGGCCTATGCTGGTAGCATGGGTTGTGAAGATAGTACCTATCTGGGGCAGATGAGCATTGATGTAGAGTGCACCCAGACCGCACATCCACTCGTTAGCATGATAAATAACACGCTGGTTCTTGTTGAGATAGTGGTTGTAAAAACTCTCCACTACCAGACCTGCAGCGTAAGAGAACATAGAGGCTTCGTCGTAGTCACCATAGGCATGGAGCGAATCGACTTGATATTTTTCCCAAAGCCATCCGTAAATCTCGTTTTTCTGTCCGAAATAAGGCTGAAAGTCCACCAAAACGGCTATTGGCTCTCCAGGAACGGTCCATCTGCCAACACGCAAGTTCAGGCCTTGTTCTTTAGCCTCCCATTGCCATTCAGCAAAAAGCGACTTGTCTTCCTTGAAGTAGGGACTTTCCTCCTCTTTCCAAAAATCAGGACCAATAAATATTATCCTGTCCTTCATTTCCTCCTGTAATGTCTTTGCACGCGTTGAAAGTACGGTGTAAATACCGCCTACTTTGTTACAAACCTCCCAACTCGACTCAAAGATGTAATCAGGCTTTAATAAATCTTTTCCCATTCTTATACTAGTATAACGGGTGCAAAGATACTTAAAATATTCTAAAAACAACCACGTTTACGTATTAATTTTCTACGTAAACGGTTTTTTTTTGATATAGATTCACTACCTTTGACCTCAAAAATCAGCATATATGGTTAGAAACATCCTTTATACACTACTCTTATGGTGCTTTCCTGTTGTTATTCACGCCCAAGACAACACATTTCGCGCGTACCTTTATAATAATGAATATAACGTCTATCTGCGCATTAATTTCTACGACCAGGATGTTCGCGTTCCTGGACAGGAGCTTTACGGCACCCTTCCTGGATATCTCGGCAAGGTCAACAACTCCTTCTGCTGGGTCATCACCTCTTGTCAGATAAAGAATGACCGTGAGGCCACACTCCAACTCATCAACGATTTTGGCAGCGAAGACCTAACAGCCACCCTTACACGAAAGAACGACTCCATCTATCTGTTCCGTCAAGGAGCAGGCAGCACCATCAAGGTCCCCAACAAAGGAAAATGGCAGAAGCTCCCCAAGTCATTGGAATTCAAACGAAAATAGATACAATATGATTACATTCCCGATAGCCAAGATCAACTTAGGCCTGAATGTGGTAGAGAAACGTCAGGACGGATACCATAACCTGCAAACCGTATTCTACCCTGTGCCCATCAAAGATGCATTGGAAGTGCAACAGATGGACAAAGACTTCCCCTCTACGTTCGACTGCGACCTGAAAGTAACCAATATTGTCATAGAAGGCGACGAGCAACGAAACCTGGTGGTGAAGGCTTATAAACTGCTGAAGGAGGACTTCCCTACTCTACCCAGAATTCATACTCACCTATGGAAAGGCATTCCTACACAGGCCGGCATGGGTGGAGGGTCGAGTGACTGCGCCTATATGATAACATTGTTGAACAAGATGTTCGGACTGGGAATGAATAGTGAGCAGATGTGTCAGTATGCTGCACGACTGGGTGCCGACTGTGCCTTCTTCGTTGAGAGCCGTCCCTGCTATGCAGAGGGCATTGGCGAGAAGTTGGAGCCTATCAGCCTGGATTTGAGCAACTGGTATATCGGAGTGGTAAGACCAGACATTCCCGTACCCACCAAAGAAGCCTTTTCGCGTATTCACCCACATTTTCCCAAGATGAACTGCAAGGATGCCGTGATGCAACCTGTTGAAACGTGGAAAGAGACGCTAGTGAATGATTTCGAGGAGAGTGTATTTTCCCTGCATCCTGAAATCGGAGCCGTCAAAGACGAGCTATATAAAATGGGCGCCACCTATGCAGCCATGTCTGGCTCAGGCAGCGCCCTATATGGGTTGTTCAGAAATTGTCCTGATAATATTTGTCAGCAGTTTCCTGATATGTTTACGTTCTACAGTAAGCTATAGAAATATAGAAAGCGTCAATCGCGCTCTTCAAGCAAGGCTGATGTACGGACGCGGCTAAGCGTCTCGGGAGTCATCTGCAAATAGCTGGCAATGTAAACCAGCGGAGCACGAAGTACAAGCTGTGGCGAACGTTTCACCAACTTGGCATAACGCTCTGGAGCAGACTCGAAGCGAAGCATGTCTGCATGTACCTGTGAAATGATAAGCGATTCCTCCAGAATTTTACGATATAGCATCTGGATATTCACATTGCGAACGGCCTCACGCTCCAGTCTTGCTTTAGGCATCGCATAGATAATGGTAGGCTCCAGGGCTTGAATTTGCTGACGACTGGGCTCTTCCTTGAACAAACTCTCAATGCACATGCAGATTGAGTTCTCTGTAGCCATGTATTCTGTCAGTTCCTTACCATTCTTATAGTAGAATTGGCGCACCAGTCCCTTTACTACCCAATAAATATTCGTGCAGGTTTCTCCTTCTTTCAGGATAACCTCGCCCTTCTGGAATTTCATGGGCACCAGAATCCCTTCTAGTACATCCAGTTCGTCATGTGTCATCGTGCTATAACGCCTTGCCAGTTCTCTTGCCACATCACGTGTTGTCAGTCCAATTGTTGTCATAGTTTTATAGTTTAGTATATTTAGTCTAATTTCAATACGGCGAGGAAAGCCTTCTGCGGCACCTCTACGTTTCCTATTTGTTTCATGCGTTTCTTGCCTCGCTTCTGTTTCTCTAGCAATTTACGCTTACGGCTCACATCACCGCCATAGCATTTGGCAGTAACGTCTTTACGAACTTGTTTTACCGTCTCACGAGCGATAATCTTTGCTCCAATTGCAGCCTGGATGGCAATATCGAATTGCTGACGTGGAATGAGTTCCTTCAGTTTCTCGCACATGCGACGTCCAAAGCTGACAGCATTGTCCTGATGGGTCAGTGTGCTCAGGGCATCCACCGGCTCACCATTGAGCAGAATATCGAGCTTAGCCAACTTCGAGGGACGGAACGAGTCAATGTGATAGTCGAAAGAAGCATAGCCCTTTGAAATACTCTTCAACTTGTCGTAGAAGTCTATCACAATCTCTCCCAGAGGGAGCATGAAACGCAATTCCACACGATTGCCTGAAACATATTGCTGATCTATCAGTTCACCACGTTTATCAAGACAGAGCGTCATGATGGGACCGATGAAATCAGCTGCAGTAATGATAGAGGCCTTGATATACGGTTCTTCTATATGGTCTATCATCGTCTGGTCGGGCAATCCGGAGGGGTTGTGCACCTCTTTCTCCTCCCCTTGCTTTGTATAGCACATATAGGTAACGTTGGGCACCGTGGTGATGACATCCATGTCGAACTCACGGTCCAAGCGTTCCTGCACAATCTCCATGTGGAGCAGACCGAGGAATCCGCAACGAAAACCGAAACCTAGGGCAATGGAAGTCTCAGGAGTAAACGTCAGCGAGGCATCGTTCAGCTGAAGCTTTTCCAAAGAAGCACGCAGGTTCTCATAGTCTGTAGGGTCAATGGGATAGACACCTGCAAACACCATAGGCTTCACTTCCTGGAAACCCTCAATAGCTTTGTCGCACGGGTTGGCAATATGGGTAATGGTATCGCCCACCTTTACCTCCTTGGCATTCTTGATACCTGAGATAATATAGCCCACCTCGCCGGTGCGAAGCTCCTTGCGAGGTATCATGTCCATCTTGAGCACACCAACCTCGTCGGCAACATACTCCATACCAGTATTGAAGAACTTTACCTTGTCACCCTGACGAATCACGCCATTGGTAATCTTGAAGTAGGCAATAATGCCTCGGAAGGAATTGAAGACGGAATCGAAAATAAGGGCCTGCAAGGGAGCAGCCTCATCACCAACAGGATGGGGAATGCGCTCTACAACGGCATTCAGGATATCTTCGACACCTTCGCCTGTCTTGCCAGAGGCACGGATAATCTCAGAACGGTCACATCCAATAAGTTCTACAATCTCGTCTTCCACCTCGTCAGGCATAGCCGATGGCATATCTATCTTATTGATAACCGGAATAATTTCCAAATCGTTATCGATAGCCATGTAGAGATTGGAAATGGTCTGAGCCTGAACACCTTGTGTAGCATCTACCACCAACAAGGCACCCTCGCAAGCAGCAATGGAACGGCTCACCTCATAAGAGAAATCGACATGTCCCGGAGTGTCTATGAGGTTCAGTATATATTTCTCACCATCTTTCACATATTCCATCTGGATGGCATGACTCTTAATCGTGATACCACGCTCACGTTCCAAATCCATGTCGTCCAACATCTGTCCTTCCGTCACCTGGATAGTCTTAGTGAACTCCAGCAAACGGTCTGCCAGTGTTGATTTTCCGTGGTCAATATGTGCGATGATGCAAAAGTTTCGTATATGGTTCATTCTTGTTTATATGCACAATTTGATGCAAAGGTACAAAAAAATATTTTTTTCGCGGTGCTCTTTGACGTTTTTTATATTTTTTACTTACCTGTTACCTATGAAACCCTTGCTCGAAGACTTCTTTAACAGTATTGATTTCCAAGAACTTAGTAGCCCCGCCCACACTGATATTACCACTGAGGTAAGCTATCTTGTCGTTGGGTTCCACATAGCCCTTTTGTCGAAGCATACGAACAGCGGCCTGGAAAAGTCCCTCACTGGAGATATGATCTTTCTGATAGACGGGGATGACACCATACGACAGATTAAGCAGACGCTGCAGTTTGTCATTATAGCAAATGGCCAACACAGGATGGGGGCCACGGAAAGCAGCCAGGGAGCGTGCCGTAGTACCTGTTGCCGAATCGGTAATGATACCCTTGACGCCCAGTAACTCTGTAGCCTCGATTGCACTATGAGCCATGAACTCACGGATGTCGCAATGGGGTGACAGTGGAATATACACATGGTTGTTGGCACGATCAAGTTCTGCCTGCTCAGCAATAGAAGCCATTGTGCGCACTGCTTCTACGGGATATTTGCCACTGGCCGTCTCGCCCGAAAGCATCAAGGCATCGGCACTGGAATAAATGGCATTGGCAATATCCGTCACCTCAGCACGCGTAGGGCGTGGATTGTTAATCATCGTATGCAACATCTGAGTAGCCACAATAACGGGCTTTTTCTTCTCGATACACTTGCGGATAATCTGGCGCTGAATGCCTGGAATACGCTCTATGGGCACCTCGATACCCAGGTCTCCACGTGCAATCATAATTCCATAGGATGCATCAATAATCTCATCGATATTATCCACACCTTCCTGGTTCTCTATCTTTGAGATTATCTTGATGTCGGAATTAAAGGCATCCAAGATAGCTTGTACTGCACGCACATCAGCAGCAGAGCGCACAAAGGAATGGGCTATGAAATCGATGTCCTGATCGATGGCCAACATGATGTTCTTGCGGTCTTTACTGGTCAGTGCTGGCAGGTCGATATGGCGACCAGGCACATTGACACTCTTATGAGAACCCAGAACACCGTCATTGGTGACTTGAGCGACAACAGATGGTCCATTAATGCCTATTATCACCATATCCAAGGCGCCATCATCGAAAAGAACATGATCGCCTTCCTGAACATCAGCAGCAAAATTGGGATAGGAAAGATTGACAATGTCGTGAGTTGAGTCCACATCAGGACGTCCGAAGAGTTTCACGACATCACCAGCCTTATACTCAATCGGCTCTGAACATCCCGTTGTCCTGACCTCCGGACCTTTCGTATCTATAAGAATACCAATATGGCGACTTACCTCGCGTACGTTCCTTATTATATTTTTAATGCCTTCCTCAGAAGCATGGGCTGTGTTCATTCTTATGACATTCACTCCTTCGTTGTAAAGCTGGCGAATGAAATCAACATCGCAATGACGATCACTTACTGAGGCAACAATCTTTGTCTGTTTCATACCTTATACCTTATTAATTTAGGTGCAAAGATACAAAAAATATATATTTTTAGAAAAAAAACCTATTTAAATTTTCTTATCTCACTGAAAAACAGTATCTTTGCAGTCCGAAAATGAAACACTAAAGAAAATATAGAGATGACAAAAGCAGAAATTATCAACAAAATTGTTGAAGATACGGGCCTTCCTAAAAAGGATGTAGCTGCTACGGTAGAGGCATTTATGGAGGAAATCCGCAACTGTATGGCCGTTGAGAAAGAGAACGTATATCTCAGAGGATTTGGTACGTTCAGCGTAAAGCGCCGTGCTCAGAAGACAGCGCGTAACATTTCGAAAAACACCACCATGGTGATTGAAGCACATGACATCCCAGCTTTCAAGCCAGCAAAGAGCTTCCTTGAAAAGATGGCAGATTAAAGATAATCCATTAAAATTTCAAATTTAAATAACTTAGAATTATGCCAAACGGAAAAAAGAAGAAGGGCCACAAGATGGCTACTCACAAGCGTAAGAAGAGACTGCGCAAGAATC
>CAMIVY010000023.1 GCA_946402275.1 uncultured Prevotella sp. | reverse complement strand
TGAACGACGAGACGCTTATCATCCTCGCCTTGGGTCTGTGCCTGGGTATGGTGCTGACGGCAGAAGAAGCAGGGTTCAGTAGTGCACTCGGTGCTTTCGTGATGGGTTCTATCCTTGCAGAGACAGTGGAGTCGCATCGTATCGAAAAACTGATGACACCGCTGAAGAATGTCTTTGCAGCTATCTTCTTCATCTCTGTAGGTACGATGATTGATCCGGCTTCATTGGCGGAATACTGGATGAGTGTTGTCTATGTCAGTCTGATAATTATCATCGGAATGATTATCTTCGGCACCTTGGGTTGCTGGTGGGGCGGTCAGACAATGCGTGACTCCATGCTTACCAGTTTCTCGTTTGTGCAGATAGGTGAGTTCTCGTTCATCATCGCCGGACTGGGTACCAGCCTGGGCGTTCTCAATCCTATCATCTATCCAATCATCGTGGCATCCAGTGTGGTGACAACCTTCCTTACCCCTTATATAATGAAGGCTGCCGTGCCCTGTTATACGTTCTTTTATAACCACGTTTCAGAGGGCTTCCGTGCTAAGATTGACCAGCGCGAGCAGCAGGTAGTAGCTGCAGAGGCAGACAAGGATAAGCCATCCGATGATAAGAATTCATTGGCAGACAAGGCGCGTCATGCCGTCAGACATACCTTCATCACGAAGCATATTGTCAACCTGTTTATCAAGAACATGAGTGCTCATGATGAATCGAAAAAATAAGAAATAATAATACAAAAAAAACAAACTATGGATGCTCAAGAGATTAGAGACGCGCTGCACGGTATGTATGGCGGCGAGAATAAGCAGATAACCGATAATAATTATGACCAGTCGCTGGCTGTCAAGTGTATCAACGGTACTTTCGTAGGTCGGAAGAATGATAACATCATTGTCTATAGGGGTATTCCCTATGTGGGTAAGCAACCTGTTGGTGACCTGCGTTGGAAGGCTCCTGTGGATGCTGTTCCCAACGATGGTGTCTATGAAGCCTATTTCAATGCAAAGAGCGGCTATGGCAATCCGTCGTTTGAGGTAGGTTCACTCTATTATCTGAGTGAAGACAGCCTGTATCTGAATGTATTTAAGTCTGATGAGGTCTGTGCCAATAAGAAGCCCGTTATGGTATGGATTCACGGAGGTGCTTTTGAGTCAGGCGGAACTATCGACCCGATGTTCGACTGTGTCAATTTCATGAAGGAGAATCCCGATGTCATCGTTGTTACCATTGCCTACCGACTTGGTGTGATGGGCTTTCTGCATTTGTCTCACCTGTCGGACGGCAAGGATTACCAAGACTCCCAGAACCTCGGCCTTCTGGACCAGCAGAAGGCGCTGAAGTGGGTTCACGAGAATATTGCAGCCTTCGGCGGCGACCCCGACAATGTGACTATCTTCGGTGAATCAGCCGGTGCTGCCAGCTGTACCTTGCAGCCGTTGGTTCCGGGCTCCCAGAAGTATTTCAAGCGCCTCATTGCCGAGAGTGGTTCCGTCAACCAGACGAGATCTCCGGAAGAAGGTATCGAGGGAACCAACAAACTGATGGAAGCGCTCGGTTGCAAGACTGTTGCCGATCTTCTGAAGGTCGATGGCGACAAGCTTCTGGAAACAGCTACAGCAGTCAACTTTGCACACCAAATGCCCGAAAGAGACGGAAAGTATCTGCCCACTGACACTTTTGAGGCATACGCCAACGGTGCAGCGAAAGACTTGGAGATTCTGGTAGGTTGCAACAAGGACGAGATGAACTTCTTCGTGTCCAGCTTCGGCAAGGAAGGCTGGGATAAGTGGATTGCAGGGCGCAAGCAAGAGAAATATGCCAAGTTGCCAGCTGACGAGAAAGCACTGGTCGATAGCTTTATGAACGATGTGAAGGGCGACTACTTCCAGCCAGACAGTAGCCTCCTAAGCCAGAGCTGGTTTAATGTTCCTATCATCAAATTGTCTGAGTGCCAGACAAAAGCTGGTGGTAAGGCATTCACCTATTACTTTACGCCCGAATCGCCCGACCCCATCATGAAGTGTGGACATGCCATCGAACTGGCGGTAGTATTCAATCATCCTGATATGACTGCCGACACGGGAAGGGCTTTCGATGAAACCTTCTGCAAGACCATGCGTAAGATGTGGGTACAGTTCGCCAAGACCGGTAATCCGTCGCTCAGTGCCGAGATTTCTCCTGACGGCAAAGCCAAGGAGTGGCCGCTCTACGACCTGAAGGACAAGCGCGTGATGGTGTTTGACGAGTTCGACATCCATCCGGCAAAAGAAGCAGATGTGAAGATAGTAGATTGGGAGAGGACCTATTTCCTGACCAAGTATTATATGCTGTAACATACGAAACTCAAATAGTAAAAAAACAAATAAAAAATGAAAAAGAAAAGTATTTTGAACTGGAAGGTTGCGTTGGCTGCTCTGGCTGTAACCTTAACCGCATGTGGTCCTGAGATTCCCCAGCCCACGAACTCATCGTTCGAGACGATGGTAGTGAAAAAAACGAATATTGAACTGCCTTATAAGTTCAGTGCCAAGATGAAAGGCCAGAACGACGTAACGGTGACACCACAGGTGAGTGGGCAGTTGATGAAAATCTGCGTATCTGAAGGTCAGCAGGTGAAGAAGGGACAAGCCCTCTTTATGATTGACTCGCGCAATGCGCAGTTGGAACTGGAGGCTGCTCAGGCTAACCTGCAGGCTGCCTTGGCACAGGAGAACTCTGCTAAGCTGGAGTATGAGTCTAACAAGAACCTGTTTGACAAGAAAATTGTGAGCAGCTATATGCTGAACAACTCGGAGAACTCGTACAAGCAGGCTCAGGCTTCTGTGGCTCAGGCCCGTGCTGCCGTTAACCGTGCTAAGGTGAACCTGGGCTTCTGCACCATCACCGCCAATGTCTCTGGTATTATCGGTGAGATTCCCGTGCGTGTCGGCGACCAAGTATCACCAATGACCCTGCTGACTATGCTGAGCGGCAATACCACGATGCAGGCCGAATTCTCGGTGACGGAATCTGTTGTAGAGACTATGGTACAGGAAGGCATGAAGGCTTCGGATGTAGATAAATTTATCGCCAAGCTGCCAGAGGTAACGTTTGTCATGAAGAATGGTACGGAGTATCCTCACAAGGGTCGCGTTGTCAGCCTGACGGGTGTGGTAAATGCAGAAACGGGTTCGCTGACCAGCAAGGTGTCGTTCCCCAACCCCGACGGTCATCTGTACTCCGGCATACAGGGTACTATCGTGATGCCAATGGCCGAGAAGGGCGTGATTTTAGTTCCACAATATGCTGTGGTGCGCCTGCAGGACAAGGCACAGGTATATAAGGTTCAGGCCGACAGCACGGCTACGGCAGTCGAGGTGAAGACAGAAGACACCGGCAACGGCAAGGACTTCATCGTGACCAGCGGTCTGAACGAGGGCGACCAGATAGTGACTACTGGTGCCAACAATGTGACAGAAGGCATGAAGGTACTTTTTAAAGAGGAAAAGAAGTAAATCAATTGATAATTGACAATTGATAATTATGAAGAACAATATATTTATTAACAGATACGTGATGGCGTGTGCCATCTCGATAGTGATAGCACTGGTAGGCTACATATCTATGAGCACGCTGCCAGTAGAGCAATATCCGGACATCGCACCGCCTACGGTTTCGGTCACCACCAGCTATACCGGTGCCGATGAGAAGACGGTCATGACTTCAGTCATCCAGCCTCTCGAAGAAGCCATCAACGGTGTGAACGACATGGATTACATGACCTCCAAGGCATCGTCGAACGGTGAGGTGGAGATTACCGTTTACTTTAAGCAGGGTACCGATCCCGACATGGCAACGGTGAATGTGCAGAACCGTGTTACCCGTGCTCAGGCACTGCTGCCTGCCGAAGTGAGCAAGATCGGTGTGAAGGTAGAGAAGCGTCAGAACAACATTCTGCGCATCTTTGCCGTGAAGAGTGCTGATGGCAAGTACAACGAGGACTTTGTGTCGAATTACGTGGATATCAATATCAAGCCGAAGTTGATGCGTATCACCGGTGTGGGTAATGTATTGAGTCTGGGTAATACCTACGCCCTGCGCATCTGGCTGAAACCCGATGTGATGGCACAATACAATCTGACGCCAAACGACGTGTTTGCCGCTATCGGCGGACAGAGTTTCGTGGCAGCTGTAGGTACGCTGGGTGAGCAGTCGGGCAACTCCTACCAGTACTCTATGCAGTACAAGGGAACGCTGAAGACCGTTGAGGAGTTTAACGACATCGTGCTGCGCACCAGTGGTGGCGGAATATTGCACTTGAGCGACGTGGCTGATGTGCAGATTGGTGCCATGAGCTACAACTTCACGTCGAACATACAGGACCGTCCGGGTGCTATGTTCATTGTGTTCGCCGCCCCCGGTGCCAACGCCACCCAGGTGAATGCCGCCATCAACAAGATGTTTGAGCAGGCCAAGGCGACGATGCCCGCCGGGCTGGAGTTTGTCACCCTGATGACCTCTGATGACTTCCTCTTTGCTGCCATCCACAATGTGGTGGAGACACTTGTTATCGCCATCATCCTCGTGATTCTCGTGGTGTTCTTCTTCCTGCAGAACTTCAAGGCCACCATCATCCCCTCTATCTCGATTATCGTGTCGCTGCTGGGTACCTTTGCTGTCGTTTCGTTGGCAGGTTTCTCGCTCAACATTCTGACACTGTTCGCTCTGGTGCTCGCTATCGGTACGGTGGTGGATGATGCCATCGTGGTGGTGGAGGCTGTTATGGCGAAGATGGAGAATGGTATCAGCGATGCTCGCGAAGCCACCCGTCAGGCAATGAACGAGGTGTCGGTAGCCGTTGTCTCGTGTACGCTGGTATTCATGGCGGTATTCATCCCTGTGATGTTCATGCCAGGTACTTCTGGTACCTTCTTCACCCAGTTTGGTGTCACCATTGCCTCCAGTGTCGGTCTGTCATGTATCTCGGCCCTGACGCTGTGTCCTGCCCTCTGCGCCATCATGATGCGCGTCACCGAAGGCAAGAAGGAAGGTAAGGGCTTGACATACTATACGAAGAAGGCTTACGAGGTCAGCTACAACGCTATATACAATAAGTATAGTAAGGCCGTACAGAAATTCATCAAGCGTCCCGTGCTGGCATGGAGTTGCTTGGCACTGGCAGCAGTACTCATGGGCTTTTTCATGAAGAGCCTGCCTTCAGGTCTTGTGCCACAGGAGGACCAAGGCGTGTTCCTGGTTGAGATTCAGGCCCCAGAAGGAGCTACTCTGCAGCAGACGCGTGAGATGGTGAAGGCGGTGGAAGAGAAGGTGAAGAAGATTCCCGAGTTAGAGAGCTTCTCCATGACTTGTGGATACGGTATGCTGTCGAGTTCAGCATCTTCCAACTACGCTACGATGGTGGTGCGACTGAAGAACTGGGACGAGCGTCCTGGTATGGATCATCTGCTTGGTTTTGTCGCATACCGATTCTATATTGACTGTATGGAACTCAAGAATTTGGTAGTGATTCCTTCCGAGATGCCACAGATTCCGGGTTATGGAACGAGTAATGACATTTATTTGGCTGTTCAGGACCCAACAGATGGCAATCTGTCGGAGTTCGCCCAGCAAACCGAACATTTTATAACTAAACTGTCAGAGCGTCCGGAGATAGGCTCTGCTCTGTCCTTCTACTCTGAACGTTTCCCGAAATTCCAGGTTGAAGTCGATCCTGCGCAGTGCGACCGTGCAGGTGTGTCGCCAGCTGATGTGCTTAACACACTCGGTGCTTACTGCGGCGGTGCCTATATCGGCAATTTCAACCAGTTCGGTAAAGTCTATCGTATCATGGCATCTGCCTCGCCTGAGTATCGTCTTGACCCACAGGCTCTGCAAAACATCTTCATGCAAGTGAAGAGTGGCAATATGACCCCCATCTCCCAGTTCGTCAGTCTGAAGGAGATTGTGGGTCCGGCCAATATCGAGCACTTCAACCTTCTCCAGAGCATCACTTGCTCAGTGAAGCCTGGTAGCGGCTATACCGAAGGCGATGTCCACAAGGTCATTGCAGAGGTGTTTAAGGAAGTAATGCCCGCAACGGCAACCTACGAGTACAGTGGTATGTCGCGCGAGGTGGAGGAGGTAAGCGGCTCAAACGCCACAGCCCTCATCTACGTCATTTGTGCTATTTTGATTTATCTCATTCTGGCATCACTCTACAACTCATGGTTCACACCATGGGCCGTGCTGTTCAGCGTGCCGTTCGGACTGATGGGCGCCTTCGTGTTCGCTTTCATTGGCTATAAGTATCAGATTCCCGGCATGGACAACAACATCTATCTGCAGACGGGTATTATCATGCTGATTGGTCTGTTGGCCAAGACTGCTATTCTGATTACGGAGTTCGCTACAGAGCGCCGAGCTCAGGGTATGAGCATCCGCGATGCAGCCTTCGAAGCTTGTAAGGAACGTTTGCGTCCTATTCTGATGACGGTAGCCACCATGATTATCGGTATGATACCGCTCGTCATCGAGGGTGGTGCCGGTGCCAACGGTAACCGTGCTCTCGCTCTCGGTGTCATTGGTGGTATGAGCATCGGTACTGTCGCGTTGCTCTTCGTCGTTCCTGCCTTCTTCATCGTGTTCCAGAATCTGCACGAGAAATTCCAAGGAAAGCCTGTTGAACTAACCAATACAGAAGAAAAATGAATTACAAGAAAGTCTTAGTTGCTGCAACCGTGAGCATCATGCTCACGGGTTGCGGCATATATAATAAATATGAGCAGAAGGTGGAGGCACCCGCCAATACCTTCGGAAACAGCCAGGACATGAAGATTGCCAGTAGCGAATCGACTATTGCCCAGATGTCTTGGCGTGAGTTCTTTACCGACCCGATGTTGCAACAACTCATCGAGCAAGCCCTGGCTAATAATACCGACCTGAATTCGGCACGCATAGCCGTGGAAAAGAGCGAAGCCTCGCTGATGGCGGCGCGAATGGCTTATCTGCCATCGCTCTATTTCTCACCATCGGGAACCATTGCCAGCTTCGATGGCAGCAAAGCGTCAAAGACCTACAACCTGCCTCTTCAGTTGTCGATGGACATCGATGTGTTCGGCTCTATCACCAACAAGAAACGTGCTGCAAAAGCCGTGCTCTTGCAGGCTCAGATGCGCGAGGAAGCCGTCCGTGCCAACCTCGTTTCTACGGTGGCCCAGCAGTATTTCCTGTTGCAGGTGCTCGACCGTCAGCTGGATATCCTCACCCAGACCGACAGCCTGTGGAACACCTCGCTTGAAACCGAGAAGTCGCTTTGGGAGAACGGTAAGGCCTATAGCACCGGTGTTAACCAGATGGAGGCTTCTTACCTGAATGTAAAGACGCAGATTGTCGATACGCGTCGTAACATCAAGTCAGTAGAGAATGCTATCTGTCGCCTGCTGGGTGTCACGCCACAGCACATCAACCGCCAGAAGTGGGGCAGCTCACCCCTGCACCATGCCGAGGCACAGGGTGATGCTACGGAAAAGATGTTTGATACCCGCTACCTCAGAATTGGTATTCCCGCCACGATGCTTGAGAAGCGTCCTGACATCCGCATGGCTAATCATGCTATGGAGGAAGCCTTCTATAACACACAGGCCGCTCGTTCAGCCTTCTTCCCATCTATCACCCTCAGTGGTGCTGCCGGATGGACTAACTCAGCCGGTGGACTTATCGTTGACCCTGGTAAGATGCTGTTGAATGCGATAGGTCAGCTGACACAGCCCATCTTTGCCCGTGGCAAGCTGATTGCCAACAAGAAGATTGCTAAGTTGACGGAGGAAGACCTGCAGAAGAAGTATGTACAGATGGTTATCGATGCCGGTAATCAGGTCAACGAGGCTATGGCTGACTGTATGGCAGCACGCCAGAAGCATATCTACCTCCAGCGTCAGGTGACAGTGCTCCACGAAGCCTATACCGGCACCCACGAACTGATGGACAACGGTAAGGCTTCTTACCTCGAAGTGCTTAAGGCACAGGAGTCGCTGCTGGATGCTCAGCTCAGTTCTGCCATGAATATGTACGATGCAGCCCAGGCCGTTATAGCTCTTTATATTGCCCTCGGCGGTGGCGGAGTTTAGATGTAAGAAGTAAAAGATGTACTGTTTAATAATATGTTAGCAGAAAAAATGAAGAAAATGAAGTTATGGATGCTTGCCGCCATCCTCGTTACCTGCGGCACCGTGGCTGTTGTGACAGCCTGCAACAATGCTAATGCACAGAACGATAATCCCGCACCAAAGGTGGAATCTACCGAACTAATCCGTACAAGCCAGAGTTGGGACGGCGTGGAGCTGCCCGACTATCTGAAGGGACGTCCTGAATTGGTAGCCGTGAAATATGTGTTCCCCGCTGGTCAGAAACTGGGCTGGCATCATCATCCCGTTATGAACTACGGTATCTTGGTGCAGGGCGAGCTCACCATCATCGGTCAAGACGGCAAGGAGAAAACCGTTCATGAGGGTGAGGCTGTCGTAGAGATGGTGAACACCATTCACCACGGCGAGAACCGAGGCGCTAAGCCCGTCATCCTCTATATGTTCTACCTCTCGCAGAAGGATCTTCCCCTCGCTGTCCAGCATCCTGAGATTCCCCTAGAGTAGTCTCCTGCGGTTTAAACAAAACAAAGCGGAGCAACCATTCTTTTTGGGTCGCTCCGCATTTTGTCTATAATTGTCTATTGAAAAGCTCCCCGCTCTTCGCAGAGCAGGGAGAATTACCAATCTTTTTATTATTAAGCTTATGAGAGAGTTACCATTGTAACTCGGGTTTGTATAGCACTTATAAATTGGTTCTATCAAAAATCCTTCTTATTGCATATTTTTGTCCTTTTGGATTGTCAAAAAGAATGCTTAAGTCAAATTTCTGCTGCAAAGATACTGCTTTTTTTGATTTCTCCCTACATTCTTCTCTTAAAGTATGTTAAGCGGAGCAATCTTTCGGTCTCTCCACTTTTCACTAGTGCATGCACGATGTCGTTCCCAGTGCAGTCAGGAAGGCAGTGCACTACCCTAGAATTACCTTAACCCTGCCATAGATTGAATGCCTGTTTGATACCTTAATCTTTATCCCAGTCAGAAGTTGACATACTCTATTCCCAACATTCTATTTCGTTCTTCAGTTCTGGAATCTGACTGCGATGGAAGGTTGGTTCCTTAATGCCTTGGCGCTTCTGCTGACGGTAGTCTTCGAGCAGACGGAAGGCATAGCGCCCCAGAATGACAATGGCAATGAGGTTGCAGGCGGTGAGGAACGCCATGAAGAAATCGACCAGGTTCCATACCAGGTCAAAGCTCGCAATAGCTCCGAACAGCACCATGACACCACCGGAAAGGACACGATAGATCGTCATCACCGTCGGACTTTTTGTAATGAAGCGCACATTCGCCTCGCCGTAATAGTAGTTTCCTATAATGGTAGAGTAGGCAAAGAGGAAGATGGCCAAAGCCACAAAGATGGGACCGAGATTGCCCACTTCCGACTGCAGGGATGACTGTGTCAGGGCAATACCATCGTTTCCCGGTGTGGTGTATAGTCCGCTGATGATGATGATGAATGCCGTGCAGGAACACAGCAACAGCGTGTCGGTAAAGACACCTAATGCCTGGATAAGACCTTGTTTCACGGGGTGCGAGATGGTTGCCGTCGCTGCCACGTTGGGAGTACTGCCTTCGCCAGCCTCGTTGGAGAAAAGCCCGCGCTTTACACCCATCATGATGGTCATTCCTATGCCACCGCCAGCCACCTGCTGAATACCGAAGGCATCGAGGAATATGACCTTGAACACATGCGGAATCAGTTCGAAGTTCAGCGCAATAACGACGAGGGCGAGAAGCAGATAGCCAATAGCCATAATAGGTACTAACACCGTACACACATTAGCTATGCTCTGTATGCCTCCGAAAACGATAAACAGGGAGACAACGGCCATGGTACAGCCCACCCACAAGTGTGGCAGACCAAAGGCATCCTCCATGGCAGTACAGATGGTATTCGCCTGGATGGAGTTGTTGGTCAGACCAAACTGAAGCGTGATGCATACAGCAAAGAAGATGGCCATCCACCGTTTCTTCAACCCCTTCTGGATATAATAGGCAGGACCACCGATATACGAATCCTCGTGTTTCTGCTTATAAAGCTGTGCCAGCGTCGATTCAACAAACGCCGTGGCTGATCCCATGAGTGCAATCACCCACATCCAGAAAACGGAGCCAGGACCACCTATGGCAATCGCCGAGGCCACGCCAGCCAGGTTTCCCGTACCCACGCGGGTGGCAACACTCACGATAAATGCCTGAAACGATGAGATATGCTTTTTCGACTTGTCTTCCTCCTTCTTCGCTCCTGCCGTGTCTACTGCAGCATCCGTCAGCAGGCGAAACATCTCGCCAATCATTCTGAACTGCATAAAGCGTGTCCGCCACGTAAACCACAAGCCACAAGCTATGAGCACGTAGATGAGACAGTCGCCCCATATCACGTCATTCACAGACGTTATCAAATCATTGATTTCCATAGTTCTTACGGTTTTTGTCGGTGCAAAGATAATCTATTTCCTTTAAAAAAACATCATGATACTCAAAAAATCAAAAATGTGGAAAAGATTATTAATGGGCCATTGGCAATTTCTTCCAAGATTTTGCTAATATCTCTGAAAAAAAAGCATAACTTTGCAAGCGAATTTTGAAATATAGTAAGTATTTTAATTTTTAATAATAGATACCCTGCTGGTTCGTGAGAATAGGCAGGTTTTTTATAAGAAAGATATTAAATAATGTTGTAAAGTGCGTGTTTTACCTGAAAAAGAAGTACCTTTGCAACCAAATTTGCAAATTTAAGTTTTTTATGGCACAAGAAGATGTATTTAAGAAAATCGTAAGCCACTGCAAGGAGTATGGTTTCGTATTCCCATCCAGTGAAATTTACGATGGTTTAGGAGCCGTGTATGACTATGGTCAGAACGGTGTTGAGTTGAAGAACAACATTAAGGAATACTGGTGGAAGTCGATGGTACTGCTGCACGAGAACATCGTGGGTATCGACTCTGCCATCTTTATGCACCCAACGATATGGAAGGCATCAGGACACGTGGATGCTTTCAACGACCCTCTGATTGACAACCGCGATTCGAAGAAGCGCTATCGTGCTGACGTGCTGATAGAAGATCAGATTGCCAAGTACGACGAGAAGATTCAGAAGGAAGTGGAGAAGGCTCGCAAGCGTTTCGGTGATTCGTTCGACGAGCAGAAGTATATGGAGACCAGCGAGCGCGTGAAGGAGACTAAGGAGAAGCGCGACGCACTGCACGCACGCTATGCTGCTGCTATGCAGGGTCCCGACTTGGAAGAGTTGAAGCAGATTATCCTGGACGAAGAGATTGTTTGTCCTATCAGCGGTACTCGCAACTGGACGGACGTCCGTCAGTTCAACCTGATGTTCTCGACCGAAATGGGTGCTTCGGCTGACGGTTCGATGAAGGTCTATCTGCGTCCGGAGACGGCTCAGGGTATCTTTGTGAACTATCTGAACGTACAGAAGACAGGCCGTATGAAGATTCCATTCGGTATTGCCCAGATTGGTAAGGCTTTCCGTAACGAGATTGTGGCTCGCCAGTTCATTTTCCGTATGCGCGAGTTCGAACAGATGGAGATGCAGTTCTTCGTAGCTCCTGGCACAGAACTGGAGTGGTTCCCCAAGTGGAAGCAGACCCGTATGGCTTGGCACCAGGCACTGGGCTTCGGCGCCGAGAACTATCGTTTCCACGATCACGACAAACTGGCTCACTATGCCAATGCCGCTACCGACATCGAGTTCAAGATGCCGTTCGGTTTCAAGGAGGTGGAGGGTATTCACTCCCGTACCAACTTCGACCTGTCGCAGCATGAGAAATACTCAGGCAAGAGCATTAAATACTTCGACCCACAGACCAACGAGAGCTACACTCCGTTTGTCATCGAGACCTCTATCGGTGTTGACCGTATGTTCCTCTCCGTGATGTGTCACTCGTATTGCGAGGAGAAACTGGAGAACGGCGAGACACGTGTGGTATTGAAACTGCCTGCAGCCCTGGCTCCTGTGAAACTCGCCGTGATGCCACTGGTGAAGAAAGACGGTCTGCCTGAGAAAGCCCGTGAAATCATCAACGACCTGAAGTTCCACTTCAACTGCCAATATGATGAGAAAGACTCTATCGGTAAGCGCTATCGCCGTCAGGACGCCATCGGTACACCATATTGTGTCACTGTTGACCACGATTCACTGAACGACGGCAAGGTGACTCTCCGTTTCCGCGACACGATGGAACAGGAGCGTGTGAACATCAGCGACCTGGCTGCTATTATCGAAGATAAGGTGAGCATAGCCTCATTGCTGAAAAAGTTGCAGTAATGACAGAATGAGAAGTGTGAAATGAAAAATGATCTGTTAAAATATGCCTTGCTTGCTTGTCTTTCGCTGATAGGGCTTGCATCGTGTCAGGAGTCAGACGATACTCCCGAGGAGTTTCCTGACTGGCAGAACAAGAACGAGCAAGCTTTCCTGAAAATCTATAAGGATGCGCAGGACTCTATTGCTGCGGGAAAAAAATGGATAATTGCCAGGGGAATGAATCGTGCGGATTATTCCGATGATCCTGAGAAACCGGAGGATTTTGTGGTTATTCAGGTGCTGAAGGATGGTCCAGGCAGAGAGGTGCCTTATGCAACGGACACGGTGCTCATCCATTATCAGGGAATTCTGCAGCCTTCCACCCATGTCCCACAGGGACTGGTGTTCGATAGTTCCTATAAGGACAGGTATGATGAAGGTGTGAGCTCTCCCTACAAAGGACGTGTCGGTGGTTTCGTAGAGGGATTCGCTACGGCGCTACAGCATATGAATCGTGGAGACTATTGGAAAATATACATTCCTTATCAGTTGGCCTATAAGGGTAATGCAACAGGAAATATTCCTGCCTATAGCATGCTGACCTTCTATGTGAAACTGGATGATTTCTGGTCGAAGAAAGAAGGGGATCGCTCTGAGAAGATTTATTAAGGGGTACGAAGTAAGAGGTGAGTTTTATTTCTCACCTCTTTCTTTTTCCATGTCTTTTCTTGACTTTGACTTCGTTACCAGCCATACTCCGCTGAACACTAGTACGACTGCCACCGCATGCGTAGGCTTTAGAATGCCGATGCCCATCAGTAGGGAGGCGGCTACGGAAACGATGGGCTGTACGTAGTTATAGACGCTGACCACCGTAGGACGCAAGGTACGCTGACCTATCATGGTGAGGATATAACCGAAGAAAGTGCCGATGCATACCACATAGGCCACTTCCCACCACGTCTTTGCCGGTATGGGTTCAGCCAACACCTCTGACACATGAACAAACGTGAAGGGCAGCAACATCAGGGTTGCCCAGGAGAACATGTATTTGTTGATGGTGAACACGTTGTAGCGGCGAATCAGCGGATTGAACAACGACAGATAGAGTGCAAAGGAGAACTGGGCAAAGAGGCAGAAGAGATCGCCACGGATGTCGCCTACCTTATCGCTGACATGGGAAACGGAGGTCAGGATAAGCATCAAGGCTCCTGAGCATCCCATCAGCACGCCCAGTGCTTTCTTGCCTGTAATGGGCTCCTTCAGGATGATGGCTGCCAACAGCATGGCGAAGATAGGCATCGACGTGGTTACGATGCTGGCATTGATAGGCGAGGTGATGCTTAGTCCGATGGTATAGCAACACTGGTTACACACCAGTCCAAAGAATCCTGCTCCGATGAACATCAGCTTGTCTTTCATGGGAACTTGCTCCTTGGGAGCGAACAGAGAGGCTATCCAGAACAGGAGGCAGGCTCCTACCACGCGGAAGGTCACCATGGAAATACCGTCGAAGCCATGTGTCATGGCATCCTTGCCGACGGGAGCCATCAGTCCCCAGCCGGCACAGGCTCCGAACATGCTTAGGTGTGCTATTAGTGCTTTGTTTTGTTTCATGGTTGCAAAGATACGAATTAATTCATAATTTATAATTCATAATGTATAAATAATAAGAAAATCATGCATAATTCATATTTTTTTTGTATATTTGCCGTCAAATACTGGAAACTATGAAGTATGCTGATTGTATAAAACAGATTGAGATTGATGCGCTATGGAGTGGAAGAAAGCACATCTTGTGGCAACTGGATCCTCAGGTGAACATACTGAGTGGTATTAACGGAGTGGGAAAATCTACTATCTTGAACAAGGTGTTCCGTAGCATCTGTACCAATGGCGATTTGGTAAACCACCTGCTGAAAGGAGTGCATATCACGGCAGAGCCCGCAGATGCTACACACATCAGGTTCGATATCATCCGGTCGCTGGACTCACCGGTGCTCGATGTAGATACCATGAATTTGGTGGACTCGCGCATCACGTCGGCACTCGACTTCCAATTGTACCATCTGCAGCGTAAGTATCTCGACTATCAGGTGAACATCGGCAACCGCATCATTGCGGAACTGCAACAGGGTAATGCCGATGCTGCCCAGCAGTTGTCGCAGTCGAAGAAACGTTTCCAAGACATCGTGGATGAACTGTTTGAAGAGACGGGGAAGAAAATCGTTAGGACGGAGAACGAGATAAGATTCTCGCAGATTGGAGAGACACTCGTGCCCTACCAGTTGTCGAGTGGTGAGAAGCAGATGCTTGCCATCCTGTTGACAGTACTGGTAGAAGACCAGCAACCCTATGTTCTCTTTATGGATGAGCCGGAGGTGAGTCTGCATATAGAATGGCAGAAACGCCTCATAGATCTCATCGTTGAACTGAATCCTAACGTACAAATCATACTGACCACCCATTCTCCTGCTGTCATCATGAACGGATGGATGGACAAAGTGACGGAAGTTTCAGACATTACTCTGTAAATGAGTAGCGAGTAATTATGATTACTGGGCATGCCTAATAGACTGAATGATAATCTGAACAATAGCTATTTTGAGGCGGCGAACCGGCTAACCTCAAAGAAGGCGCGAAGGAGAATCGTGGCTTATGTTGAAAGCTACGATGACATCTATTTCTGGCGCACAGTGTTGAGCCGTTATGAGGACGAGACACGCTATTTCGAGGTGATGCTGCCTTCGCATAAGAAGTTGGAAAGGGGAAAAAAATCGGTGCTGATGAACTTTATCGGCGACCAAATAGGTCCTGACATGATAGCCTGTGTTGATGCCGACTACGATTATCTGCTGCAAGGTGCTACGTCCCAGTCGAACAAGGTGATAAACAGCCCTTATGTGTTTCATACCTATGCCTACGCCATAGAGAATATGCAATGTTATGCTCCCTCGTTGCATGATGTCTGTGTGGCTATCACGCTGAATGATCACCGCATCTTCGACTTCATCGACTATCTGCATCAGTTCAGCGAGGCTATCTTCCCCTTGTTTATTTGGTCTGTATGGGCATACCGGACGGGACTGCATAACAAGTTTTCGATGAGTGACTTCAACAGAGTGGCAGACCCAGGAGGCTTTAATGTCTTTGACCCTGAGCCCTCCATCATCCATCTGCGAAGGAAGGTGGGTACGAAGATACACCAGTTGCAGCTGCAATTCCCTGATGCCAAGGAGGAATATCAGAAAACCAAAGAGAGCATCAAGGCATTGGGGGTGACTCCACAAGATACCTATCTCTATATTCAGGGACATCACTTGTTCGACATTGTTGTAGTGCCTATATTGAATAAGGTATGTAACAGGTTGCGACAGGAACGGGAGGACGAGATATACCGCATGGCACGTCACCACATACAGCGTAGAAACGAATTGTCCTGCTACGAACACTCGTTACAGGACATCCGTCAGACTTTAAAAAAGAATACGGGCTATATGCTTTCAATGCAGTATCAGCGCATACAGCAGGATATAGAGACGTATTTCAAGATAGCACGTACGTCTCCAGAAACTTAATGGTCCCGCAAGTGCTGACCTCTTGCACCGTAGCAGGAATCAGCAAACACTCGCCTCCTTTGAAATTGACATCCTCGCCATCAATCGTCAGGGTGGCTTCGCCTTTCAGTCCAATGAGGATGACGAAACTGTCCAGTTCCGTATAATCTATGCTCATGGACTCAGTAAGGTCATAGACTGCCGTACTGAAGTAAGGGCAGTCAACCAGTAACTGGCTCTCGTTTTTCAAGGGTGTATAGTGGGTACGGTAATCGTCCTGCACTTTGAAATCGATGCTCTCGGCAGCTTCTTGGGTATGCAGCTGGCGATAGTTGCCGTCTTTGTCCTTGCGCTTATAGTCGTAGATGCGGTAGGTGATGTCAGAAGTCTGCTGGATTTCTGCTAGATAGCACCCTCCGCAAATGGCATGGATTCGTCCGGCAGGAATATAGAAGCAGTCGCCTTCCTTCACATGGTATTTGGCTAGTGCGTCGCAGATGGTATCATTGGCTACCATCTCCTTGTATTGCTCGGGGGAAATCTGCTTTTTCAGACCGTTATAGAGTGAGGCATCAGGGGCAGAGTCCATGACATACCACATCTCCGTCTTTCCACGGAGTTTCCCGTGACGTTTTGCCACCTCGTCGTTGGGATGTACCTGAATGCTCAGGTCACGATGGGCATCAATAAACTTGATGAGCAGGGGAAATTCGTCACCGAAGCGCTGGTAGTTGGCTTCGCCTAGCAGAAGGTCTTTCTGCTCGCTGACCAGTTGGTTGAGTGTCTTCCGGTCGTTGACAAGGGGTGTCTCGTTGTTCTCGACGCCTGAGATTTGCCAGCTCTCAGTGCCCCATATCAGGGTCTTGACCAAAGGTGTGAACTTATAAAAATTCATGGTTGTGTCTTTGTTGTTATATTGTAGTGATTTAGTTATCTTTCCAGAATGCACGGGTGAACAATACCAGTACAGACATAATTTCAAGACGTCCTGTAAGCATAAGGAAGGAGCAGAGCCATTTCACGTAGTCGGGAAGCTCGCTCCACGACATCACTGGACCAATCTGCGTGCCCAGCGTAGGACCTACATTACTGATGCAACTCAGCGAGATGGTAATGGCATTGGTGTTGTCTATGCCTGCCGAAATCATCATAGTGGCAGTTAAAAGTACCATGATGGTAAAGACAGCAAAGAATGCCAAAAGGGTGGAGAGTTGCGCATGGGGAACGGGTACTCCGTTAATCTTCACTGGTAATACGGCATTGGGGTGAAGTAGCTTATGGAACTCGTTACGTAGCACTTTGAACACCATTACCACGCGAACGCACTTGAAACCACCTGTAGTGGAACCTGCACAGGCTCCGACAAACATCAGACAGCCCAAAATAACCCACGTGATATGTGGCCACATGGCAGCATCGTCATTGAAGAGACCTGTCGTGGTGATAAACGATACCACTTGGAAGAGTGCAGAGCGGAAAGCTCTTTCCATTCCATAGCCGTTACGGGTAATCAGCAGATAGGCAATCCAAGCGGTGGCAATAAATATAATGGTAATGTATAATTTGAACTCAGAACTTTTGAACAAGGCACCAGGTTTGAATTTGAAGATGGCTACGTAAAGCATCATGAAATTGATGCCTGCCAGGAACTGGAATAGAATGCCTATATACTCGATGGTAGGCGACTGGAAGAACTCGGTAGAGTCGTTGTGGGTAGAAAAGCCGCCTGTTGCTGTAGTGGTCATCGCATAGTTGATGCTGTCGAACCAGTCCATTCCAGCCAAATAGAAGGAGAGGATACAGGCAAGGGTCAGAGCCAGATAGATGCTCCAAATCCATTTTGCCATGGTGGAAAGACGTGGATGCATCTTGGTGCGCAAGGGCCCTGTGGCTTCTGCAGCAAAGACCTTCACACTACCGCTTCCTACCATAGAGGGTAGAATGGCGATGGTGAAGAATACTATTCCCAAACCGCCAATCCATTGGGTCTGTGTACGCCAATACAGGGTGGCATGCGGAAGCCATTCTACATCGTCCAAGATGGTGGCACCCGTAGTGGAGAACCCTGACATGGTTTCGAAAAAGGCATCGGTAATGTTGGCGATATATCCACTTATCAGGAAGGGCAGCATGCCCAGCAGACTGAAAACAATCCATGTCACGGTGACCAAGAGGTAGGAATCGCGGCGTCCTAGATTGTTGTCGGCAGCACGACCCAGATATTTCAGTACAAAGCCACAGCAGGTCGAGAAGATTGCTGATATGACAAATGCCAGGAAGTCGTCTTCTTGATAATAAAGGGCTATGCCGGCACAAATGCCTAGTAGCGAGCCCAGCAAGAAGAGCAGTGACCCTAAGATTTTGTATATCAGCCGATAGTTTACCATAATGATGGGCCCTTGAAGTATTTTTCCAGTTTCTTCAGGTTCTGTTCGTGGCAGAATACCATAACACTGTCGCCTGCTTCGATGCGGGTGTTACCATTGACGAGAATACCTTCTTCGTTGCGAACCAGTCCACCGATAGTCACGCCGAAGGGCAGTCCTAAGTCCTTTACAGCTTTCTTGGTAACCTTGGAATCCTTGGCAGCCACAAACTCTGCCACGTCGGAATCGACCATCATCAGACTACGTACATTGGTTACATCGGCATCCAGCATCATTTGGTAGATATGACCTGCTGCCAGTGTCTTCTTGTTGATGATAGTACCGATGTCCAGACTTTCTGCCATCTCCACATAGTCCAGGTTCTCCACCATGGCGATGGTTTTACGGACTCCCATGCGCTTGGCTGTCAGACAAGCCAGAATATTTGTTTCTGTATTCTGAGTGAGGGCTACGAAAGCCTGTGTATGTTGGATACCTTCCTCTTGAAGCAGTCCTAAGTCGCGTCCGTCGCCATGTATCACCATTGTATCTACGTCACTCAGCAGTTCGTTTAGCTTCTCACAGCGTAGCTCGTCAATCTCTATGATTTTCAGGTTCATGTAGTCGGGAGCCGTCTTGGCCACTCGAACGGAAGTCTTTCCACCTCCCATGATGATAACGTTCTTTACATCTGCATAATGCTCCTTGCCTGATATCTTGCGGATATAGGGGATATATTCGCGGGTAGTCATGAAATAGGCGATATCGTTGACACGCAATTCATCATTACCACTGGGTATCAGAGTGTCGTCATTGCGCTTGATGGCAACGATATGGTAGGGATCGTCAGGTCCGCAAAGCTCCTTCAGCGGTTGGTTTAGTATCTCACAGGTTTCCCGCAGTTTGATGCCTAGCATCACCAAAGCACCTCCGTGAACATCCCAACGCTGGCGTACCCACGACATCTTCAGTCCATTGGTGATATCAATAGCTGCCAGTACCTCTGGATAAATGAGTGAATTGATGCCCATCTCTTCAAAGAATGTTTTCTGCTGAGGGGCCAGGTATTCGATATTGTCAATGCGGGCAACAGTTTTCTTGGCCCCCAGTGCATGGGCTATCATGCAGGCTGTCATGTTACGACTCTCATCAGTGGTAACTCCCACAAAAAGGTCAGCATGCTCTATGCCTGCCTCTTTTAAGGTTTGTATGCTGGTGGGTGAACCGTGAAGCGTCATGATATCATAACGACTGTCCAGTCCAGCCAGTCGTTCTATGTAGTCGTCTATCAAGACACAGTCCTGATGGTCTCTCGACAGCAATTTTGCCAGGTGAGTACCTACTGCACCTGCACCACCAATGATTATCTTCATAGCAGTCCGAGTATCGTTTTTTTGATGTTGTCGGTGTCAATGCCCACTATCTTTTGGAGTTCCTCCACCGTGCCATGTTCTACAAACTGGTCTGGCAGACCCAGACGTTTGACAACGGGCGAGTATCCATGGTCACTCATCCATTCAAGAACAGCAGAGCCCATGCCTCCTTGGACTACACCATTTTCCACCGTGACAATCTTTTGGAACTTAGTGGCCACTTCGTGGAGGATGTTTTCGTCAAGGGGTTTCAGGAATCGCATGTCGTAATGGGCGGCTCCTGTGGCTTCAGCAGCTTCACCGGCATTGTTGCCAATAGCTCCTATGGAGAGCACGGCAACACCTGTTCCGTCGCGCAACTTACGACCTGTTCCTACTTTGATTTCCTCAAAGGGACAACGCCAGTCGAGCAATACACCTCCACCACGAGGATAGCGGATGATGAAAGGTCCTTTGTTTGGCAACTGGGCGGTGTACATGAGTCTGCGTAACTCGTGTTCGTCCATCGGAGAACAGATGGTTAGATTAGGAATCACACGCAGGGAAGCCATATCAAAGGCACCGTGATGGGTAGGACCGTCTTCGCCCACTAGACCGGCACGATCCAAGCAGAACACCACATTCAGGTTGAGCAGTGCCACATCGTGGATGATGTTATCGTAGGCACGTTGGGCAAAAGCACTATAGATGTTGCAGAAAGGCAGTAACCCGTCTTTTGCCATACCTCCTGAGAAGGTGACAGCATGTCCCTCGGCAATACCTACGTCAAAGGTGCGTTCAGGCATGGCCTTCATCATGATATTCATGGAACATCCTGTAGGCATAGCAGGTGTGACACCTACTATCTTCGGATTTTGCTCAGCCAGTTCCAAAAGGGTATGTCCAAAGACATCCTGAAACTTCTGAGGCTTGTTGGGGTCGTTGTCAACAATGCGCTCACCCGTCTCTGGATCGAACTTGCCTGGTGCATGCCATGTGGTGACATCTTTCTCGGCAGGAGCATAGCCGTGACCTTTTTGGGTGTGCAAGTGGAGCAGTTTTGGACCCTGCATGTCCTTGATAGCCCGCAAGATGCGTACCAGTTCCTTGACATCGTGTCCGTCAAAAGGACCAAAGTAGCGGATGTTCATACCGTCGAAGATGTTCTGCTGGTGGGCAATGGCGCTCTTGATGGCATTCGACAGACGTTGGATACCTTTTTTGCGATCATCGTTCATCATGCCTTTGCTATACAACCAACGTGTGGTTCGGAACTTGATGGCGTTATAGGTCTTGTTGGTATTCAGCCCCAACAGATATTGTTTCATGCCACCAACGGAACGGTCGATGGACATGTTGTTGTCGTTGAGGATAATCAACAGGTTATTGGGGCTTGACGATACATTATTCAATCCCTCGAATGCCAGACCGCCACTCATCGCACCATCGCCAATGACGGCTACGACATGACGACTGTCATGATGCTCCAGTTTAGCAGCGACAGCCATACCCAAGGCAGCAGAGATACTGTTGGAGGCATGTCCGCAGGCAAAGGTGTCATACTCGCTCTCCATCGGAGAGGGGAAGGGACGAATACCACCCAGTTTACGGTTTGTGCAGAACTGTTCGCGACGACCTGTCAAGATTTTGTGCCCATAAGCTTGATGACCTACATCCCATACGATGCGATCCTCCGGGGTATTATAGACATAATGCAGGGCTACCGTGATTTCGGCTACGCCAAGGCTGGATGCCAAATGACCAGGGTTGACAGATAACTCTTTCACGATATCTTCGCGTAACTCTTGACAAACCTCAGGCAGTTGATCAACACTCAACTTTCGTAAATCTGAAGGATATTTTATTTGGGTTAACAATCCCATTTCTGATGCTTCCAAGATAATTTTATATTTAAAATTCGATGCAAAGATACGGTAAATCGGTTAAACTGCAAAATAAAATCATAAAATCCTTGCATTTTACATAAAAACTTTATAAATTTGCACAAATTCTGAAAAAGATTACACTTAAAACGCCCCATGTTATATATCAACTTGCCTGATGCACAAAAGGTCAGAAACCTGTCGTTTTATCTGGCCATGGAGGAGTATGTGGCTCGCCATGTGGATTTGGATGACGGTTTCTTTATGTGGCAAGTGGAACCAAGTGTCATCTTCGGACGCAACCAGGTGGTGGACAATGAGGTGAACATGACCTATTGTCGGGCTCACCATATTATGGTGTATCGTCGAAAGAGTGGAGGGGGCTGTGTATATGCCGATAGCGATAATGTTATGTTGTCGTATGTCTCTAAAGGCGACTCTGTAGGACAGGCTTTCAACCGTTTTGTCCAGATGATGTTGCTTGTGTTGCGACGCATGGGTGTTGAGGCTGTAGGTACCCACCATAATGATATTTTAATAGGTGGGAAAAAGGTGAGTGGAACAGCTTGCTATCATCTTGACGGTCGTAATATCGTGCACGGCACATTGCTCTACGACACCAATATGGAGCATATGTTGCAATCTATCACCCCCAGTCAAGAAAAGCTTCAGTCAAAAGGGATTCAAAGTGTTCGCCAGCGTATCACATTGCTGAAAGATCACGTCAGCCTCTCGCTGGAAGAAGTGAAAACGATTATCCGCCAGACGCTCTGTAATGGGGAGCAGACCCTTACAGGCAAAGAAGTGGCAGAGATAGAACAGTTAGAACAAGATTATCTGCGCAAGGAATTTATCAATAAACTATAACAAATGGAAAATAAAAAGACCTGTCTTTATGACAAACACGTGGCATTAGGTGCTCTGATATCTCCTTTCGGAGGTTTCGACATGCCTATCCAGTATTCTAATATCGTAGATGAACATCAGGCTGTACGTCAGGCATGTGGTGTGTTTGATGTCAGTCACATGGGTGAGGTGCTTATCAGTGGTCCTGATGCTGAGCGCTACGTAAACCATATATTTACGAACGATGTCAGGGAGATGCCTGTAGGCAAGATTCTCTATGGCATGATGTGCTATGAGCATGGTGGTGTCGTAGATGATTTGCTCGTTTATAAGATGGCTTTCGACAGTTTCTTCCTCGTTATCAATGCGTCGAACATAGACAAGGACTGGGCATGGATACAGGAGCAGGCTAAAGGCTATGACGTGCAGTTGGAACATCAAAGCGACCTGTATGGCGAACTGGCCATTCAGGGCCCGGAAGCTGAGGCTGTGATGGAGGAAGTGCTAGGTTTGGAATGCAAGGAACTGGTGTTCTATACCTTCAAGACCATAGGTAAGGTAATCGTTTCCCGCACAGGATACACCGGTGAGGATGGTTTTGAGGTTTATGCCGATGCAGCCTATATTAACGAATGTTGGGACAAACTGATGGCTTCAGGCCGTTGCAAGCCCTGCGGACTGGGTTGTCGTGATACCCTTCGCTTTGAGGTTGGTTTGCCACTCTATGGTGATGAACTGTCAGAGGATATTACTCCTATCATGGCAGGACTGGGTATCTTTGTCAAACTCGACAAAGACGAGTTTATCGGTAAGGAAGCCTTGGCCAAGCAGAAAGCAGAAGGTGCTCCTAAGAAATTGGTGGGCATTGAGCTTGCTGACAAGGCAATACCTCGTCATGGCTATGCCGTGTTGAAGGACGGACAACCTGTTGGTGAGGTGACAACAGGCTATCATACCATCTCTACGGATAAGAGTGTTTGTATGGCATTGGTAGATGCTGCCTATGCATCGTTGGGTACAGAGGTGGAAATCCAGATTCGCAAGAAAACGTTCCCTGGTACTGTTTGTAAGAAGAAATTCTACGACAAACATTACAAAAAATAAAGATTATAATCAATAACAAATAAAAAAATAAGAACTATGGCAAAAGTTTTAGAAGGACTCTATTATGCAGAGTCACACGAGTATGTAAAGGTTGAAGGCAACATCGGTTATGTGGGTATTACAGACTATGCGCAGCATGCACTGGGCAATGTGGTCTATGTGGATATGCCTGATGTTGACGATGAGGTAACAGCCGGCGAGGAGTTTGGTGCTGTGGAGAGTGTAAAGGCTGCTTCCGACCTGATTTCTCCTGTGTCTGGTGTTGTCATCGAAGTCAACGAGACTTTGGAAGATGAGCCCGAAAAGATTAACGCCGATGCCTATGAGAACTGGATTATCAAGGTGAAGTTGTCTGATAAGAGTGAGTTAGAGAACCTGATGGATGCAAAGGCTTATACTGCTTTTTGTGAGAAGTAAAAAAGAGTCTTAATATTTAGTTCAATAGAGTAAGAATCAATGTTCAAGTATTTTCCCCATACTGACAACGACCTGCAGGCGATGTTGGAAAAGGTGGGTGTGAAGTCGCTCGACGAGCTCTTCTCGGAAATTCCGGAGAGCATTCGTTTCCGTGGTGATTACGACCTGCCCTTGAGTGCCAGTGAGATGGAGGTGCGTCAGGCTTTCCAGTTGTTAGGTTCCAGGAATAGCCAGTTAACTTGCTTTGCAGGCATGGGTGTCTATGACCATTACACCCCCTCTGCGATACCCAGCTTGCTGTCGCGCTCCGAGTTTCTGACGAGTTATACACCGTATCAGGCAGAGATATCGCAGGGCACGTTGCATTACATCTTCGAATACCAGTCGATGATGGCAGAACTGACGGGTATGGATGTTTCCAATGCCTCGATGTATGACGGTACGACAGCAGCTGCTGAGGCGATGATGATGGCTGTTGCAGCAGGAAAGAAGCAGAACAAAGTGCTGGTTACGGGAGCTTCCAATCCCTTGACTTGTCAAGTGCTGAAAACCTATGCCCTGCATCAGGGCATTGAGTTGGAGTCGTTGCCTGTCAGGGATGGTGTTACTTGTCTGGACGATGTCAAAGAGCGTTTGGCGCAAGGTGGTGTAGCTGGTGTTATAGTTCAGCAGCCTAACGTATATGGCATCGTAGAGGACTTTACAGGTTTCGCTGAGGCATGCCACGAGCAGAAAGCCTTGTTTATCATGGATAGTGTTGCTGCCGACTTGGCAGTATTGAAGACGCCTGGTGAGTGGGGTGCTGATATTGCGGTGGGCGACGGTCAGTCGTTGGGCATTCCTATGGCTTTTGGCGGACCGTATGTAGGTTATATGTGCTGTACAGAGAAGTTGATTCGCAAGATGCCGGGTCGTATTGTCGGCAAGACACTCGATAACCGTGGACAGCGTGCCTTTGTACTGACACTCCAGGCCCGCGAGCAGCATATCCGCAGGCAGAAGGCTACGTCGAATATCTGTTCCAACCAGTCTCTGATGGCTTTGCATGCCACGATGTATATGGCGCTTATGGGACCTCAGGGACTGCGCGAGGCTGCTGAACTGAGCTATGGTGGAGCGCATTATCTGTGTGATGAACTGTTGAAGACAGGACGTTTCCAGTTGGGTTACAATCAGCCTTTCTTCAATGAGTTCTATGTGAAATACGATGGTGACAGCAAGACATTATACCAGCGTTTCATAGAAGCTGGCATCTTGGGTGGTGTCTGCTTCGAAGAAGGTTTCCTTTTCGCTGTCACAGAGAAGCGTACGAAGGAAGAAATTGATAACCTTGTAAAGATTGCAGCCTTATGAATAACCGACTATACGGAAATTTGATTTTCGAGCTCTCCAAGGAGGGTCGTAGAGGCTACAGTCTGCCTCGTAACATGTATGCTCACAAGTTGAGCGAATTGCCTGCAAAGCTCTGCCGCCAAGAGGAAGCCCACCTTCCTGAATGCGACGAGATGACGGTGGTGCGCCACTATACCAATCTTTCGCAGAACAATTTCGGTGTCGATAATGGGTTCTATCCCCTGGGTTCTTGCACCATGAAGTATAATCCAAAGATTAACGAGGAGATGGCTGCCCTGCCAGTTTTCCAGAATCTTCACCCTTTGCAGCCTGCCCATACTGTGGAAGGTGCCCGTGCGGCTATCGCATACTTGGAGCGTTCGTTGTGTAAACTGACAGGACTGGCTCATTTCACCTTTAAGCCTTACGCAGGTGCTCATGGTGAATTGACGGGTCTGATGGTGATAGACAACTATCATCGCTCAAAGGGTGACTTGCAGCGCAAGAAGGTGATTGTTCCAGACTCTGCTCACGGTACCAATCCTGCCTCTGCCGCTGTCTGTGGCTTGGAGATTATTGAGGTGAAATCTACCTCCAATGGACTCGTTGACCTGTCCGATTTGGAAAGACTGGTTAGCGAGGAAGGCCCAAATATTGCAGCCATGATGATGACCAATCCCAACACCCTGGGACTCTTTGAATGCCAGATTCCTGAAATTGCCAAGCTTATCCACGATTGTGGCGGACTGATGTATTACGATGGTGCAAACTTGAATCCAATGCTGGGAGTGTGCCGTCCTGGCGACATGGGCTTCGATGTGATGCATATCAATCTGCATAAGACCTTCTCGACACCTCATGGTGGAGGTGGTCCTGGAAGTGGACCTGTGGGCGTTCGTGAGGGCTTGCAGGAGTTCTTCCCTGTTGTGTCACCTTATCATGGCAACTTTGCTGTGATGTTGCGTGCCTTGGCTTATATCATCACACTGGGTCGTGACCATGTGAAGGAGGTAGGTCCGTTGGCTACGTTGAATGCCAACTATATCAAGGAGTCATTGAAGGATGTCTATGAACTGCCTATCGAAGGACTCTGCTGTCATGAGTTCGTGTTCGACGGGCTGAAAGACAAGTCAACAGGTGTCACCACGATGGATGTGGCAAAGCGCTTGCTGGATTATGGCTATCATGCCCCCACCATCTATTTCCCGTTGCTGTTCCATGAGTCTTTGATGATTGAACCGACGGAGAATGAGTCACGCGATACGATAGATGGCTTCATAGCCGTAATGCGTAAGATTGCGGAAGAGGCAAAGAACGATCCGGAATTGGTGAAGTCGGCTCCTCATAACACACCGATTGGACGTGTGGACGATGTGCTGGCTGCCAAGCATCCGGTGACAACGTATCGCCAGCTGTTAGCAGAGTAATCATAATTTCTAATTACTAATTACTAATTTCTAATTATGAATACTGACCTAGTTATAATAGGTGCCGGACCTGGTGGTTACCGAGCCGCTGAATATGCTGCCCACGAGGGTTTGCAGGTGGTCATAGTAGAACAGGACGAGGTAGGAGGCACCTGCTTGAATCGTGGGTGCATCCCTACCAAGACCTATGTCCACAGTGCTTCGTTTGCTGAGGCTTTCGAGCGTCAGCAGCAGGTGGTGGCACAGCTGCGGAGTGGGGTAGAGGCTATCCTCTCGCAGCCAAACATCACGCTTCTCCGCGGGCATGCAACGTTTGTAGATAATCATTCTGTTCAGGTAAACGGCGAAACGGTAGAGGCTCGTAACATCATCATTGCTACGGGCAGTGGTGCTAAGATGCCTCCTATTGAGGGCATTGGCGATCCTCGCGTGATGACCAGCACCGAACTGCTTCAACTCAGTCAGCAGCCCAAACGGCTATGCATCATAGGTGCTGGTGTCATTGGTATGGAGTTTGCTTCCGTTTTCCATCGTTTCGGTACGGAGGTTACGGTTGTGGAATTCCTGAAGGAGTGCTTGCCGATGCTCGATAGTGATGTGGCCAAACGCCTGCGTAAGTTGATGGAGAAGCGAGGCATCGAGTTTAAGATGAAGACGGCTGTAGAGAATATTGCCGATATCGATGCCGATGCCATCCTGATTGCTACGGGTCGTAAAGCGAATACAGAAGGATTGAACCTTGAGGCTGCAGGCATTACCTTGGCACCTAATGGTACCATTCCTGTTGACGATAATTACCATTGTGCTGCGAACATCTATGCCATTGGTGATGTCAATGGTCGCCAGATGCTGGCTCATGCTGCTGAGATGCAGGCTATGAGGGTGGTCAATCAGATAGTTGGAAAAACCGACGGCATCCGTTTCGACATTATGCCTGCTGCCATCTTTACAGAACCGGAGGCAGCATGTGTGGGCCCTGGTGAAGACCAGCTGAAGGCCGATGGTGTAGCATACCAGTGTCGCAAGTCGTTCTGGCGAGCCAACGGAAAGGCTTTGGCGATGAACGAGACGGAGGGATTGCTGAAGCTCTTTACCGATACTGAGGGTCGCCTGTTGGGTTGTCATGCTTTTGGCGCCCATGCTGCCGATCTTGTTCAGGAAGTGAGTGTGCTGATGTGTCGTGATACCACCATTGCCCAGTTGCGCGATATGGTGCATATCCACCCCACTTTGAGTGAGGTTCTAAAAACAGCAGCTGAGGGTTGATGCTCTCAGCTGCTGTCCTTATTACTTTTCTGTTGCCTTTACTTATTCTCCGTAGATTTCCTTCAGCCTCTTTACCAGTTCAAAGCCTCGCAGGTCCATAGCGATAATCTTTCCCTGTGGGTCAACTAAGACGTTGCTGGGGATGGAGGAAATACCGTAGATTTCACTTGCTGCACATTTCCACCCTTTCAGGTCGCTCATCTGAGGCCAGGACAAACCCATTTGCTGAACGGCATTTACCCATGCCTCCTTTTTCTGGTCGAAGGAAACACCAACCACATCGAAACCTTTGGAGTGGAATTTCTCATAGCAGGCAATGACATTGGGCATCTCCTGACGACAGGGGCCGCACCAGGAAGCCCAGAAGTCAACCAACACATACTGTCCTTTACCCACCCATTGGCTCAGCTTTACATCCTTGTCGCTCATATCCTTCATCGTCAATTCCTGGAACATCTTGCCAGGAGCACGCTTCTCAAAGCCTGCAAGCAACTTCTTGGCATTGGCCAGCTCTGGATTGTTATAGTAGGCAGCCTGGGGATCCAGCACTTCTTTCAGTCCTTCGTAGCCCAGCGCGTACATCGCCTCTTTAATATAAGGAACGGGAATCTGGTTCTTCTTGTTCTCCCGTGCTATGCGACGAATCAGCTGTACCTGAAGGTTGCTGATGGAGTCGAGCATCTGCATGAATGATGTAATCTGTGCATTGGTGGTGGGAAGTTCCTTCTTGGGGTCTTTCTCCATCAGGGCTTTATATTGCTTCACAATAGCTTCACCCTGGGCATCAAGCACGTCCATTTCTGCCTTGTATGTCTCTTCCTGAGCCATTCCTGCTAGCGATGCCATTGCCAGCAGTACTAATGTCATGATTTTCTTCATATCCTTCTGTTATTTTAGTTGTTTAATCAGTTCCTTCAGGTAGTTGTCCACCTTATCGATAACCACTGTCGAGAGCTTCACCTGTCCGTCAGGACCAATGACCACCATCGATGGAATCCATTTCACACCATAAGCCTTGGAGATGTCTGTTTCCTTGAATTTCTTCAACTCGCTCACCTGTGGGTACTTGATGCCATACTTCTCGATGGCTTTCTTCCATGCCTCTACGTCGGTGTCCATCGACACACCGATGAACTCGATGCCATAAGGGTGATAGGCCTCATACATCCTAACCACCTCTGGCGCATCCTTCCTACAGTCAGGACACCACGATGCCCAAAAGTCTAGAACGACGGTCTTTCCCTTGGCATATTTCGACAACTGTATGGTCTTGCCATCGGGTGTCTTCATCTTGAAGTCTGGCGCTGTCGCTCCAACCTTCACCAACTCCGTTGCATACTTGTCGTCCAAGTCCTGTTGGGCAGGCTGGGCCTTTGCTGCTAATGCTCCAACAAAGAGTAATGTAAATAAGAGTCTAATCATCTCAGTCTAATTTTTCCGCTGCAAAATTAAACTTTTCCATTGAAAAAAGCAAATCTTTACGCCAGTTTTCGTAATTTTGCAGGCAGATACAAATGCGAAAAGATGATGAAGAACGAAGGATTTCCAGTAAAGAACTACGGCCAGTCTGTGAAACGATATGTGCAGACTATGGATTTGAAGGATAATGCGGAACTGATAGCAGAATATCGACGCAGGCACAGTAAAGAGAATGCCTGGCCTGAGATACTAGACGGAATCCGTCAGGTGGGCATTCTTGATATGCAGTTGTTTATCCTGGGCACCCGACTGGTGATGATAGTCGAAACACCACTCGACTTCGATTGGGACACGGCAATGGCACAGCTGGCCACACTACCCCGCCAGCAGGAGTGGGAAGACTATATGGCCATGTTCCAGCAATGTCGTGAAGGTGCTACCAGTGATGAGAAGTGGAAAATGATGGAACCTATGTTCTGCCTCTACTAGACGGCACGACCTGCAGGCATCAAGATAATGTGCCTGCAGGCCGTTAGTGGTGATCTGAATTCGTCAGAGAATGATTGGGCCATGGCCCATGCACGAGGTCGTTCCGAGGGCAGTCAGGGCTGCCGTGAGGATTGATACAATCAGTTGAATGACGGTTTTCCAAGTTTCTTTCTTCATGGTGTTTTTCATTAAATTAGGTTATACATTTTTCGTTCCTGAAAAGAGTGCGCCTTTAGGCGCCACTCTTTAACCTTCGTCGCCCCCGGAGCCGCCGCTCTGACTTCCGCTGTTTTGTGAACCACTGTTGTCACCGCCGCTTGGTGTTACGCCACCTGTTCCGCTGCCGCTGTTTCCGCCAGTAGAGCCATTTCCGTTCTCGCTCTCGTCGCCCTTCAGCAGCTGCTCGATGTTGATAAACTCGGCCTGCTTCAGGAACTGGCGGCTGGAGATGTTCTCCTCCGTAGTCTGCTCAGGCAGGAATCGGATGTGTAGCGCCTTCAGGTGCTTGTTCACATTGAAATCCTCCTTCTTCAGCGCGCCGTTCTTCTGGTTCTCGAGGGTGCAGTAGAAGGTGCCGAGGCCCTCAATCTTTACCTTCTTCGACTCCAGCAGCATCTCAACGAGGCAGCTGCGGAACTTCTCCAGTACGCCGTAAACGACATCAGGGGTGTAGATGCTTCCGTGCTCCGAGATGTGGTTAGCCAGCTTTCGGGTGTTCAACGTTTCCAGACTCTTAATCTGAGCGTACCACTTGCCGAAAGCCGCAGAGTGCGAGTTCTGGTTCTTCTTTACTTCATACAAAATCTTTGCCATAGTTGTGTGTGTTTTACATGGTATTAGATTCGTTGCGACCAGCTACATCGGGTGGCCGACTTCCCGCAAATCAAAGTGAAAAGTGAAGAGTGAAAAGTGAAAAATTTGCTTCCGCTGCAGTCGTTGGCTCTTCTCTCAACATCAGCTCTTGCTCTCAACTTTTGACAATGCAAAGTTACAACATTTTCCGTGCGCTTCCAAATTTTGACCTCCGATTTGGGACGATTTTAAGCACGAATTTGATGAATTTGAACGAACCGTAATTTCAAGCCCTCGAATCCGTAATTTTCGACCCTCGTGTATTACTTTTCGTCGCTGACGAGCAAGGTGCGTCCCGCGTCCCACCGTCCCATCGTCCCATTAAGGTGGTGCGGACGCGGAAACAAGTTAATATTAAGGGTTATAATAATATAATTATTATAAAAGTCAATTCTCCCTATTTTTCTATTCGGAAGATGCTTAATGGGACGGTGGGACGATGGGACATGGGACGTTTTCGGGTTGTGATGTTATTTTGATTTTTTAACCATAAATATTTTGAATTTATGAGTTAAAATATGTACCTTTGCAACCAAAAGAGGCTCCAGCTTGGCAGAGCCGGAGCCAGATGTAAAATTTAATTTTTATGACAATGGACAAGATTTCCATCATCGAGAACAAAGGTACGCAATTATTTCGAGATGACGAAATGATTGCAAGAAAAAATGTTAGTCAGCAAGAGTTCGAAGAGCGACTTGGTGTAGAAAACGCATTAAAAATCATTAGTGCATGTGCAAATGGTGCTGAAAAAAGTAAGAATACTATTATTAGTACTCCCCCCTCTTTTCAGAACAGGAACTTCAAATCAAATACTTGGAACTGCAACATTCAGGGGTATATGACAGAAGAATTTCCCAATAATTCCAGCTTTTGCAAAGGTAGAAGGTTTTATGTAGAGCTTAATGGTTTGAGGCTATTCTTCAAGAAGGTTGATAATAAACTAAAACCTCAAAACATCATCACCAAAACAGTACAAATGTATGATGAACAACTGTCTGACAATACTCAAGACACGTTACCTATTACTTATATAGGTTACCAAGTGTCTTCCTCTTTTACGGAACTAATAGGAGTTTACGCTGTACACATAGTAAGCGGAACGATTGAATGGTTCTCGGATTTATCGGAACTTGTGTATATAAATAAGGAAAGTATACCTCTTTATACTCAGCTCACGGAAGATGATGATTTGGAGGTAGTACCCAAGGCCAATAAACTTAGTAGAACTGGAAAGAAACAAAGAAATGCTGGAGAATAAGATTTGGCACACAGAAAGGATTTATTATGAATAGCGAGATCAATCACAGGAATTTGCTTTTAGCACGTGAAAGCAGAGGTGAAACCCAAAAAACTATGGCAGATGCTATAGATGGGCTAAACCAAGGCAATCTGTCAAAAATGGAAAAAGGTATTTTACCTGTTTCCGATGACATGATAGAACGCATTGCAAAACACCTTGATTATCCTGTTTCTTTTTTCTACAAGGAAAGTCAAGACAGAAGGGTAAACTCATTCTTCTACAGGAAAAGAGTAACGTTGGCCAACAAAGAGCTGACTATGCTTGAAGCCCGATTTGATACAGCCCGTATGGCAATCGATGAACTGTTGGACTCTGTTGAAATACCCGAGTTTGATATTCCTTCTATCGCTACAGATGGAAGTCTCACACCAAAAGAAGTTGCTCGCAGAATGCGCCTATTTTTGGGAATCCCTAAAGGACCTGTTGATAACCTTGTCAAGACAATGGAACGTCACGGCATTATCATCATTTTCCTTGAAGGAGCGCCCGAAAAGTTTTTTGGTGTCACAATGTTCACCAACAAATCAGTCCCTGTCATTTTTATCAATGCTGATAAGTCTGGTGATAACAAGAGATTCACTTTAGGACACGAATTGGGACATTTGGTTATGCATTTACGTCAAGATGTATATTCATTAGACGAAAAGGACATGGATAGAGAGGCTGATGCATTCTCTTCTGAATTCAATATGCCAGAGCAAGAATGTCGGCGCGACCTCCTGAATGTAAAATATAAGGACTTGCCAACGGTAAAGATGTATTGGAAGTTGTCGAAGGCTGCTATTTGCTATAAAGCAAAGGAGATGGGGCTATTAGGCGATTCTCAGTACAGATATTATATGATGCAACTTAGCAAGTCTGGTCAGCGTAAAAAAGAAATAGAATATATAGACATTGATGAGCCTTCGCTTCTGAAAAAAATAGTAAAGGTACATTTAGAGGATTTGGAATATACTAAAAAAGAACTTGAGAACATAACAGGTTTGTCTGACGAGGATTTAGACACAATTCTTCCTCAAACAAAGTTAGTACGTCCCAAGCTTAGAATATTGAGGGATTGGAATTAAAGTGTTACTTGTCAAATTAGAAATATTATGGATATAACAAAAGATTTAAGGTGTCAAAAGAATGAGTTGCTGGAGTATTTCAGGAACCGTTCGAATGAGATATTGAGTGAATTGGCGTTGCAATATTCTGCTTCCGATTATAAGAAGAAAGCATCTGCATTCAATAAAGAGATAATAAAAAGCAAAGACAATCTTCTGTCTATTCTTCTAGAAACAGCAAGAAATGAGAAATGGACAAACAGAGAGATTCTCGAATGTGTCCTCATGATAACATATACAAATGATGTTGTTATGCTTGAATCCAGAAACTCTGTTTGGGAATATGAGTATATGGCTTTCTCACGTAGAGTTGGAGAACTTTGGGAGCCCTTTTGCAAACTCTGTTTCAATTACCCCCTGACAAACATAAGGCTTTTTGTTCCTCCTTTATTTTCTGAGGTTAAGCAAAATCTGACAACGGAAATCAATACATATATTGATGGTTTGAAAATAAAGAGTGTCGAAAAGAAACAATTAAAGAAGTACTATGACAAAGTATGGAATCTTGTCACATCGGGTGAAATCCAATTAGAATGTGACCTTCACTTTACAGACGGCACAAGGAAATACATAGTTGACTTCAAAAGTGGTTTTGGCTCTAACGAGAAGGGAAACACAAATAGACTCCTGTTAGTAGGAAGTATATATAAGAACATTGAAGTAGAAGATTATCAGTGTATGATATTCGTTCGTTCTACAGAGAACAATCATTATCTAACAACTCTCCAGAATTCTGGAGTATGGGATACTTCTTGCGGTGTTGATACATATAATAAGATACATCACTATACGGGTTTTGACATCCATTCTTGGATAGAGAACAATATAGATTGGATGAACGACTTCTCACCAGAGATGCGCGAAATGGTAACCAACAATAATTTGCAGAATTATTTAATCTGGTAAAAACGTATGAATGAAGCTTTAACATATCAAGCATATTATACGAAGTCTGATCCGATTCTTAATTACATGATAGGCATGCTTCATTTCCGTCCACAGGATTCTGTTTTAGAACCATGTGGTGGCGACGGTGTGTTTGTCGACAAGATATTGGAAAAGTCACCATCTTCGAATATCTTTATTTACGAATTGAATCCTGTGGCAGCTGGCAACTTACGTAGTAAATACAAGAAAGATAGTAATGTGTTTGTAAAAGAGACAGACACTTTGCTTGACGGTGATGTCGTATCGTGTAGTCATCGTTATGACAGGATCATAGGCAATCCACCTTATGGCGCACGCAACGATGAACACAAAAAAGCTGCCCTCAATAGGTTATATGCAGATTTGTATACAAAAGAGAGTTATACCCTTTTCCTTTACGCATGCACACGCTGTCTTAAAGAAAATGGTGAGTTGAGTTTTATTATTCCAGACACTTTTTTGTCTTTACATAGACATCTTGCAATAAGAAAATTCCTTCTTACCAATACACTAATCCGTGAATTGGCTTTATTCCCATCCTCTTTCTTCCCTGGTGTTAATTTTGGATATGCTAATTTGTGTATTATTACGTTGGTAAAATCGTCTGATATAGACAAGAATATGCGTAATACCATAACAATAAGAACTGATTTTAGTTCCGTCGAGGAATTGGAAAATAGTCATGCTGGCACGACAAAACGTATTTCCCAAAAGAATATTTATGAAGGAGTGGGTTCTGCCTTTATGTTTAATTCAACAGATAGATTAACTGAATTAATAAACGACGCCTCAATACAGAAGATAGGTGATATTGCAAGTTGTGTTACTGGTTTCTATTCTGGTAATGACAAGAAATATCTTCACCCTATCGATGAATCAATTAAGAACGCCAAGAAATATACATGTGCTCACGAGAGCCAAATAAGAATAACTTCTTTAACAGATGAGGAAAAATCTCAAGGAATTGATTCTCAACAGAACTTGGTTCCAATTGTTAAAGGTGGAAACGTCGAGTATATTAAACCTAATAATTGGTTTATGGATTGGTCAATCCAAGCAATTAATGAATACCGAAATAGCAAAAAATGTAGGTTCCAAAATTCTACATTCTACTTTAGAAAAGGTATTGGTATTCCTATGATTCGTTCTTCAAAATTAACAGGAGCACTTATTGATGGAAGATTGTTTGACCAATCAATTGTTGGGGTATTTCCAAAAGATGAAACGTGGACGTTGTATCTCCTGGGGTTTATCAATTCTGCAATTTGTTCAGAACTTATCAATGCAATTAATCCTTCTACCAATAATTCAGCGAACTACATCAAGAAAATACCTTTTGTAAAACCGGATAATGATATTCGAAATAAGGTAGAAAACTTAGTCAAAGAAATTATCACATCAATTGAAGAAGGTGACGATGTCTCTGTGGCCAAGATAGAGTTAGATGATTTGTTTTCAAAATTGTATATTGATAGAATAGGTATGGAGAGTGAAGGTACCCCCAAACTTAGTATAAAACAGCTCAACTTCTTCGATGTGCTCCAGCAGTATCCTGAGAATATCATAGAAAATGCTCCTGTTGTTCTGCCTGCTAAGAAGCAAGAGCCTGACGTGGAAATGGATAAAAATGTTCTAATTAGCCTTGTAAAGAACGACAACGTAGAGCGCTATCTAGACCAGTCTGCAAAGATATATTACACAGGTAAGAGATTCCCGTCAACTGTAGCTCTGAACAAACTATATTACTTCATGCCATATATCAAGAAAAAGGGAATCCGTGACTTGTACCTTATAAAGATTGCTCGTGTGGGTACTCGTAAGGAGGGCCAGCCGGATAATGACCCCTATGACTTCCGACTTGTTTTTGAGATAGAGTTCGTAAAGAAACTCTTCAAGGATTATGAACCTGTTGAATTGGAGATTTGGCATTCGTTCACGGATACAACGATGGGAAATTTAATGAGTAATAAAGAGAAATTTTAGATGTCAAGATTCGCACAGTATTACGGAAAATACAAGCACGATGCAGGCTGTTATGATTGGGAACAGCGACAACAGCATCTTGGTACTCTCTTCGATAAGGATGAGAGCATCGAGTTTTATTTGGGAGAAGGTACCGACCGCAAGGTTTACAAGCATAGGGTGTATCATTTGAAGTCAGCACCAGGTATTACGGTGATGCGATTTGCCAATGATATTGACATACCCGTAGAGCGCGACTTTGAACCTGCGATGGCCAAGGATGAACCTTCATGTTTTGTCATCATCGACAATCGCGACCATCTCCGCACCGTTGCTATCCAGAAACGTAAGAAAGCTTTCAGCAATACGCACAAGGTGGCGAAGATCATGTCTTTTGTCATAGACCAGCAGTTGTTCAAGGATCATTGTTATGGATTCGAGATTCTGCCAGACTACTATCCCGTTGACCTTTTCAAAGTATGGGAGCAACAGCAAGCACATGCCCAGCAGATGCGTTTTGGAACGCCTGAGATGGAGAAGGACGAGATTCTGAGGAAGGTGGAGGCATTGAAGGCCAAGAACCGCGACTATTTCGACGATTCCATCATGGGGGCACTCCTGGAGGTGCTCTATGCACAGAAGCAGGCTAAGTATAAAGGGCATTATACGGTGATGCCGGAAGACAAGAAGGCGGCCCTCTATGTTGATAAGAGCAGCGTGTATATGCGTAATCTGCTGACATTAGCCGATGCACTTGACGAGCCTGTGGAACTGATAACCAACGATGGCGGCACGTTCCGTTGTTTTATTGACAACGATGAAGACAATACAGATAAGATTGTCAGTCATGAGTTCAACGAGAACTTCTTGGAGATGCTTTTCAAGACGAAGAAGAAAGATGGCAGCAAGATAGAGCACGAAGACCGTCTGAAAGCCGAGGAAGAGGTGGTAGGGCTGATGAACAGCATGAAGCATGAAGTGACTGATGAAGAGGAGGAACAGGCTGCATGATAGTACGATTAGAAAAGGAGCAGCAAAAATCAGCCCGTAGGAAGTTGCTCGCTGATCCGGTGTATGTCATCAGCCACGACGCACTCAGAAAGATGAAACAGGACGGGCATACACAGTTGTCGCCGGTAGAATTATTCCTCTCTGCTCAGGAGTTTTGTGAGACGTTGCTTGCTTTGCCAGATGTTATGGAGGGCTTGGATGACGAGATAGACGATTTGGAAGATGAAGTCGAGGGTGAAAATGATGCCATGCTCATTATGGCACTAGCTACAGCTCAGTTGCAAGCACGAAGCAAGAAATGTGTCGGCATAGACATCCGAAAGATAATCCTACACATCTACGAGCGTTTAGACGGTCATGATCTGCTATGGCCTCTCATCGAGCAAATGACCGATAAAGAAGATGCCCGTTGGTTGGAAGGCAAGAAGACAAACCTTCTGAACTACGAGTTGCAGGAGATTGAGCTGAATGGTGGTGGGTCTGAAGAGGTAAAGGCATTTATGAACAAATACACTCAGGCTACTTTGGCACTTACCCCAGATGAAATCAGGAGTACCCTCATAGTTCTGAGTTCGCTGAATCTGGAATACGATCACGCCTTCGATGAACATATAGCCCTATTATGCGACAAACTGGGCATAAAACCGAGTGAGATACATAACCATTTTGGAGCAAACAGTGGCTGCCAAGTGTTTAATGGCCCCGTATCAGGACAATTTAATAAGAAAAATTAGTAAGGTATGAAAGAAGAGAAACTCAATGGAGGGATAGTCAACCATTTTGAGCCGGGGTCAAATCCCCAAGTATTCAATGGCCCGATTAGCGGTTGTGTGTTTGCGATGCCTGGTGCTAACGTGACTCAGCAAACGGGGCGGCAAACCGAAAGCCTGAGTGAAAAGGATGAAGAAGTCATAAACCAACTGAAGCCGATGTTCTACGGCTCTGAAGAGGAAGCAAAGGCTTTCCTAGTGAGTATTCAGGGAATGAAGGCAACTCAGATTACAGAGAAGGTGAATCAGCTTGTAAGCGAAAAGAAAATCTCTGATATGTCAAAGCATCGAGATCTTTGGAAGGTGCTCCACGACTGTGGCGTCTATGAAAGGTCAGAGTCAAACTGGAACATGCAGGTGAAGTAATCACCACATTAAACCACTCAAAAATGGGGAATCGGCACTGCCGGTTCCCCTTTTTCGTACCAGTACTTGTTCAAATACTTGTGTGGTACTTGTAATTTCTTGTAATTACTTGTATATCAGACTGTTACACTAACCAAAATTAGGAACGTAACAAAATTCACCGTACCTTTGCAACGTCTTCCGAGATATGCAGCCGGTAAGTGAGCGGGCTATCCTTAGAGAAGCGGGAGCAAAGAAATATATGGCACGAGATTTAATGCAAGGTAAGCGCATCTACGACAGAATGAAGAATCAGGCTCGCCAGCAGCTGGCTCTGATGAACAAATGTCGGATGCGCAAAACGGGAGGCAAAGGAGTGGTTAACCAGCCTTTCTACGTAACATTTCTTAACCGCTAACAAATTTCAAGTTTAACTCTGAGTTGAGGTGAACGGAGTCTCGCGAGATTTCAATCACAAATCGAAAGGTGGCCACCCTTCTGAAGCTTCGCTCAACCAAAATTCAGAACGAAAATGAATCCACAGAAATTCCAAGAACAGATTTTGAACAATGCAGTCCAGATGGACGCAAGTGTTAACTTCCAGTTGAACGGCAACATGCTGATAGTGCCGTGCCCATGGGAAGATGACAAGGAGGTGACTAACGGTGAGCGTGTACGTTACCGTGGTGGTATCGAGGTGGATGCCGACGGTCGCACCAGAGTGAAGCGTTACAAGGATGGCAGCAAAGGGCCACTCCACGAGACTCTCTATGAGACGGCCCACGGGGCAGTGAAGATAACACGTCCTATCTATCGTAAAAGTGATAGCTGCGGTCACAAAGCCGGTGAGAGACGAATGGATCATGAGTTTGTCTATGTCATGTTCAAGTTCCCGAAGAAATACGGACTGGCTCTAACCAAGGCGCTCTACGAAGAGGAGGCCGACGAGATTATGTCTTACTTTAAAACACGAAAGGAGGAAACGATATGGAAATGATTTTGGAGCGATTGATAGCACTCAACGCACGTCAGACTAAGGAGCAGACCAGGGCATTCGTAAAAGAATGCCCGCTCCAGGACTACGATGCACTTACTCAGTCACCTCGACTGAAACAGATGGCAGAACGTATCAATTCAACTGATGATGACGAACAGCAGCGTAAATTGAAATCGTGGTTGCCGTTCCGCTGTCCGCACTATACACAGTTCCGTGATGATTATCGGGATCGTGAGCATATCGTAGCTGAGTCGTTCACTTGGCAGACTTGCATCGACATTGATGACCCTGAGTTGGTGGAGAAGGCCAACGAGATGTCTGAACGGCTCGATATTGAGATAGGTGGACGTTGGCAGGGGCTGATGCTTCATAAGGATTACTCCATCCGTCGCAAACTGCACATTGATATTCGTCTGCCGTTGGGTATGACTGTTCCCGAGGCTCAGCGTGAGTATTGTAAGGCTCTTGGCGTTGCTTGCGACACATCATGCTTTACCCCTGAGAGGTTTATCTATATCTCGCCCGCCGATTTTGAAATCTATCGTGCCGATGGCTGGTACGCTCAGCTTTCAGAGGAAGAGGTGGCTGCGAGGAGAAAGGCCTATACAGATAGAGGTCTGAGCATTGACGGTCGTACTGAGGATGGCTCGTACTATGACCCAGGGGATGATGGTGATGCACCAACACCTGCACCCGTAGCACCTGCCTTTGCTCCCGATGCTCCTGCAGAGAAGGCTGAAACTAAGTTTCCGCAGGAATTCAAGGGCGTGGCTTATACCTCTATTATATGTGAGTATTGGCGCAGAACTGGAGGTGAACCTTCAGAGGGTGAGCGTAATAAGCGGCTCCATCAGTTGGCGGCAAATCTGAGAGCTATTTGTGATAATTCAGAGGAGTGGTTGCTGGAGGTGATGCCCCGATTCGGACTGTCGGAAGCAGAAATGAAGAGCATTATCCATTCGGCCTGCAAGGAACCCACCAAGGGTTCACGATTGATAGACCAGATAGTTAATGCGCTGGAAATGGGTATTTCCTCAGATGAAATCGAGGATGCAGAGGCTGTGGCTGCTGAGACAGGCGTGAAAGTCAATGTCAAAGCCTTGCCAATCGGTTTGAAAGAATCGCTGGCAGGTGTGCCTGTGACGATGCACATGCCCGTGCTCTGTGGTGTGCTGCCGATTGCAGCGGCTTATGCCGACCAAGTTCAAATTGAGTATTGCGACGGCAACTTGCAGCACTTGGGGTTGATGTCGATTATCCGTGGTGAGCAGGCTTCTAACAAATCGGTGGTGAAGAATGCCGTTGATGTCTGGAAGCGTCAGTTCGACGAGGAGGATGCCCTGGCACGCAAACGTGAAGAGGAATGGAAGGAGCGAAAAAAGGGTCGTAAGGCCAACGAGAAGGCTCCTGAAGACCCGAAGGTGTTGATAAGGATGGTGCCTGTAACGGTCAGTTGTTCAACACTCTTGAAGCGTTTCAAGAATGCCAACGGACATTGCATTTATTCCTTTGGCGAGGAATTGGATACCCTCCGAAAAACCAACGGTGCCGGCTCCTGGAGTTCAAAGTACGACATCTACCGACTGAGCTTTGATCAAGGTGAGTGGGGTCAGGACTACAACTCCGACCAAGCTGAATCGGGAGTTGTGAAGGTTGCCTACAACTGGACGATGCTCGGCACGAATGGAGCCATGAGGAAGTGCTTCAAGTCGGACAATATCGAGAACGGACTTTCTTCTCGAATATTGGTTGCCGAGATGCCCGACAGCAGCTTCTCGAAGATGCCTAAGTTTGGTCGTCGCTCTGCCGAAGACGAGGCTCGTATCCAACAGGCAGTCACTCGTCTGCGTGCATTCTCAGGACTCATTGATACGCCTCGTTTGCGCAAGGCTATCGAGGAATGGGTAGAGCAGAAACGTGTGGAAGCAGCCAAGGACATCGACCACGTAAAGGACACCTATCGTAAACGTGCTGCCGTGATTGGTTTCCGTTGCGGCGTCATCTTCCATCTGCTTTCTGATGCCAAGAAGGAAACGAAGGCCTGTCTCGACTTTGCGCTGATGATGGCCGAGTACTGTCTTTCGCAACAGATGAAGGCTTTTGGCGAGGCTCTGCGAAACGAGTACATCAGTGCTCAGGACGAATGTCAGCGTTATGGAGCCAATCACAGCGTCTTTGACCAGCTGGCTCCTACATTCTCTCGCGACGATCTCCGTGCCCTGAAATCAGGCACCACTGAGAGCGGACTTCGTAACATCGTTATGCGTTGGAAACGCGATGGCTGGATAGTACCCATTGACCGCCACCATTGGAGTAAAACGTCCCAGTGTCCCATCGTCCCAACGTCCCATTAAGGTATAATTTAAAAACAAGTAGAATTATGGAATTATTATTGACACGTATAGCAAAGAAGAAGACCTACACCATCGGTAGGCTCTGCATCCTCGAAAAGGTCATCGACGAGTATTCAACTGGCACAGCCGAGAGATATTTCTGCGACACACTGGAACCAACTTGGCGCGACTACAAGAACGGTGCCTACAAGGTGAAAGGTCGCTCGGCCATTCCCGAAGGTCGTTACGCGGTGGTTATCTCGTACTCGCCGAAATTCAAGGCATGGCTTCCCATCTTGCTTGGTGGCCCTGAGTTCAACCGCAAATGGCAGGGCATCCGCATCCATGCCGGCAACTGCTCGGAAGACACCGAAGGCTGCATCCTCGTAGGTAAGAACCGTGAGGTCGGCAAAGTGCTCGACAGTCGCATCTGGGTTCATCGTCTGAAACAAAAGATCGTCGAGGCCAAGGGTAGGGGAGAGGCCGTCTGGCTAACCATTCGGTAAAAAGATAAGCCCTGCAAGTAAACAACTTGCAGGACTTTCTTTTCAATGATTAATCATCTGTAACTGTCAATTCGCTCGTATGTTTTAGTCCAATTTCTATCATATCTTCATAAACAATCCTAATTATTGGCACAAAAGTAGTGAAAATCGGGCAGAAATGAGTAAATTTGCCTCGTTTTACAACAAAGACTCACCGGGACGGTTCTTCTGATCCATTTGTGAGTAATTAAAACGTTATCATGAATAATGGAATACGGATATGAAAGAAGAAAACACGCTGTTTGATCCCAGAGAGATGCAGTCGCCCTTTGAGGCTATCAAAGAGACGGATGTCGAAGGGCGTGAATGGTGGAACTCGCGCAAGTTAGCTCGACTCATGGGTTACCAGAAGTACTGGAACTTCGAACGGTTGATGGACAAGGTTGCCACCTTCCTACAGCAAGAGAAGGGCTTGGATCTGAAGGAGCACATGGTGGAGATAGAGGAGATGGCGCAACTGAATAACGGTGGTTATCGCCAAGTGAAATCCATCAGACTTTCAAGAACTGCCTGCGTTGCTATAGCCTTGAATGCAGACCAGAAGAAACCTATTTTAAAAGCTGCTAAGGAATATTTCACCAGTAAGATGAACGCTCAGGAGCTGGCTACAAGCGTTGAAGGTAATGTGTTAATATATCGTTCGAGCACAGGTAAGGTGAATGTGAACGTGCTTTTCAGTCAGGAAACCTTTTGGCTGTCCCAGAAACGAATGTCTGAGTTGTTCAACGTGACAATACAAGATATCAGTTATCATTTGCTGCAAATCAATGATACGGGAGAATTGCAATTGTCCACAGCAATCAAAAAAATTTTGAATCCGTCGGACAATTGCGATGAACAGGGCGTTCTGCTGTATAATCTGGATGCGATTATAGCCGTTGGTTATCGTGTGAATAGTTACGAGGCTACCCAATTCCGAATCTGGGCGCGAGAGGTATTGAAGGAGTATATCATCAAAGGGTTTGTGATGGACGATGAGCGGCTGAAAGGAAAGAATCCCTTTGGGGCTGACTACTTTGAGGAATTGCTGGATCGCATCCGTGAGATACGTACCTCAGAGCGTCGCTACTATCAGAAGATAACGGACATCTATGCCGAGTGCAGCAGCGACTATGACAAGAATAGCGAGATAACACGTACCTTCTATAAGACTGTACAGAACATGATGCACTATGCCGTGACTCATCAGACGGCAGCAGAGATTGTCTATGACCGTGCTGATGCGGAGAAACCTCACATGGGACTGATGACGTGGAAGAATGCACCTGATGGCAGAGTTGTTAAAAGTGATGTGACGATAGCCAAGAACTATCTTTCAGAGAAGGAAGTGGATGAACTGAACTTGCTGACGACGGCTTTCCTCGAAATTGCAGAGCGAAGAGCCAGACGGCATGTCTTGACAACGATGGCTGAATGGAAACAGGTTTTGGAACACTATCTGAAAGTGTCGGATGCAGACATCCTGCCCGATGCAGGTTCCGTGACTCACGAGGAAGCTGAAGACAAAGCGTTGGGGGAATATGAGAAATTCTGGAGGATTCAAGACCAGACTTTCCTCTCAGACTTCGACAAACTGATAGAAGATTTAGGTAAATAAAGGTAGGAACATTGGGACTCGAACCCAAGACCTCTTCAATGTGACTGAAGCGCTCTAAACCAACTGAGCTATGCTCCTAACTATCTTATTCGTGATCCCGTTGGGATTCAAACCCAAGACCTTCAGAACCGGAATCTGTCATTCAATTTCTTTGAGTATCCCTTTGTTTATGGGCATCTTCGGCATTCCTCAAAAACGCATTTGCGCCGATTTTGCGCCGATTCGGCTTGTTAATACTCTCTTGTCGGTTGCAAAGGTAATCATTTTATGGCAAACAATGTCGCCTTGAAATGTTAAATTTTTGAGATTTTGCTATAATCACTTGTATCGTCACTTTCTTGGTTTACTTTTGCAGCCAAAAATTGAAATTGTATTTTGATATGGTTAAGAAAGAAATCAAGAGTATTATTCTCTATCTTGATAGCGCCGTTGCTATTGATTATTTGACAGACGAACAGGCTGGTATTCTTTTTAAAGCGGTGCTGCGCTATGGTAGGAATGGACAGATGCTCGAATCGTCAGATACTGCATTAACTGCATTGTTTACGATGCTATGCACGCAGATAGATCGTGACCACAAGAAGTATGAAGAACGTTGTGAACGTAATGTTACGAATGCCAAGAAAAGGTATGAGAAGCAGCATCAGGATGAGCAACCACCTGCGATTGCATGCGATCGCATGCCACCGCATCCGAACGCATGCCATAATGATAATAATAGTGATAATGACAATAATACTGATAATGATGATGATAACGCTAACGCTCTTATCATCAGTGAGGGGAGTGGGGCGGACTATTCTTTTGAAAAAGTCTGGGAGATGTATGGAAAGCCTGTAGGGAATGTTGAAGTCCTAAAAGAGAAATGGAATTCCCTGTCTGCCAAGAATAAGGATAATATCCTTTCGTACATTCCCCAGTACGTTGCATCAACGCCGGAAGTCAGATACAGAAAGAACTTTGACAACTTCCTCTCAGAGCGATACTGGGAGACTCATCCATTAAACACCATTCAAAATGAAACAACCAGCAACACTTACCCAACTCTTAACGGAACGGAAAGAAGAAAACGGGACGTATGTCAAAACGCAGTCAAAGCAATTGCCAATATCAACTTCATCGCAGAAACTGCAGCTATCCCAGCAGAGACAGTGGTTGCTACAGAGATTTCCGACAGTTGAATACTTCTTTCGCATATTCAGCCCACAAAGGCAACTGTTTATTTGCCAGGATCCAACATATTGCTACTTCGGCCCCTCGCCAACGCTGACAGAGGTTGATATCATGTATGGTCCGTTCACTTCTGCCAAGTGGCTTGTTCCACTGATTGCAGATGCCAGTTTGAGTTGTGGATTAAAGGAAGATGTGACAGGAGATCAACTTCAGTTCACAGCAATGGCTATCTTCAGCAGATACCGCTGGCTAAAGGCCAGTGAAGTGATGTTGTTCTTCTTCAACTTCAAGGCAGGCTTCTATGAGCGATTCTATAGTTACTTTGATACCCAGACCATCATTCGGAGTTTCAAGGCATTTCTCGAAGAACGGATGTTGACTATAGCTGCTCATGAACAAGAACATAGATAGGTATACGATAAATTTGGAGTTTCCTCAATGGTTAATTGATAGTTTACAAGGCTTGCAAATACACTTTTTCTATGCATCAACTTGCTAATTTCACGAAAAATGTGTATTTTTGCAACCATGAATGATAAAGGCCAAACTCAGAGATATACCTTCTACAGGTTGGGACCAGAATTCATATCTTGGTTCTATCCTCTTGACACATCCCCTCTTGACAAGGAGATTCTTGACCCAGAAGGACAGATTGGTCTTGATTATTATGAGGATATACCTGGTGCTATTGAGCATCTTAGACCATTTGATAGCAAGTGGTTCATGAAGGAAGGTAATGAAGAAGCGCTTAACATCCTTCGCGAGGATTTAGTCTTCTTATCTACTGTGTTCAGCATGAATGGAGCCTATTCATTGTTGGCTCATCTTGTTGGCAGCGTTGAGGAGATGCTTTTCCAATATAAACTGGGAGCAGTGGGCGAAAGCCCTGAGTGTATGGTAGGTTATGGACAGCTGATGTGTTTGAAGGGGCATGTTTCTGATGGGTGGCAATGGATTGAGAAAGGTGCTGAGAAAGGATGCGAGTTAGGTATGATAATAGCTGGCATATCTTTTCAATATGGTACACTTTCAGAGATTAACTATGAAAAGGCTGCCTATTTCTATCGCCGTGCTATCAAGGAATTCCATAGTTTTTATGCCTTTATCAACTATGGAACAATGTTTGTTGAGGCTAATTGCTGTCATTCTGCACTCTATACATTCGGACACGCCATGAAGCATCGTCAGGAAATAGTTCAATTGCTGAAAGATAAAGGGGCAATAAACTTGCTCGACAATCTGGACGCTTGCAAATCCTTGCTTAATTATCCATACGAAGAAAGGGTCAAACATATCATAATCCAACAGCACGAGCCTGAACTTGACAGTGCTTTCTGTCAAAATAATCAATCGCCAAGACCAGTTGGTGCATATGGTCAAAAGCCAACACCTTGGTTGCCTGAGGATAACCGGTTAGTCCCGCTCGATGTGGAAGAGCGTACAAACTATCTGGCACTGTTGAAACCCAAAGAATTGATATTAAAGATAGATGAACAATATCGCATCTTCGTAGAGTACGACGATGGAACACCAATAGCAGAAGTCAAGATGCCAGCTCTGCCTAAAGCACTTTACCTTGTGTTCCTAAATCACCCAGAAGGATTCCCGCTTAAACATCTCATTGATTATCGTGAGGAGCTGCTGTCATGGTATCGCAAGCTCTCTAATCGTAAAAAAATCGACAAGAGTATAGATGATCTGACTGACCCCACCAATAACTCTGCCAATGAGAAGATATCTCGAATAGGCAAAGCTTTTAGAGATGCTGTTGAAGATTACAATCATTCTATCGATGACTTTATCCCTACAGGTAGTAAAGGCGAAGTGTTCGCAATCCGAATCAACAGAGAAATAATAAAATTTGATTAATTGTACAATAGAAATGAAAGAAGAATATTACGGTCAGCCTAATATGAATGGGTGTTCAGTAGTGATTATTACTATTGTAATCTTTGTCGGATTTGGCATTATATGGTTATTAAGTCCTGTTTTTGCTGTTATTGCAAAATATAAAGTTGAGATAAACTTTTTTATAATGATCTTTCTATTGGGTATTCTTTTTCTCTTAAATAGAATTGATCGAAAAACACCAAAGAATAAAACAACAGATAATACGAAAGCAACTAGTGTTAAGGAAAACGAACTTAAAGATAGTTATAATAAACCAAAAGCATCCAATTCCCCATCACATATTGTTCAACAAACAAATATAGCCAAAGCATCTGATAACTTAAATCATTTAAGTAAAGTTACGAATCAATTAACAAGAAAACAAGATAACGAAGATAATGATATAAAACATCTAACCACACAAATTCGTGATAGAGAATTAGACAACGTTGTGGTGGATGAGTATGGAGCGAAATACGACAAAGACTATACTCGATTAATCCAAGGGCCATCCTCTACAATAAGGTCGTATAAAGTTAAATATGGGACTAAGGTTATTTGTGAAAAAGCTTTTAGTGATCTGTTCGAAATTAACAATCTGGAGGAAGTGTATTTGCCTGAAACAATTGTTAAGATAGGTTTTGCAGCCTTTCATAATTGCAAGAAACTTAAACAAGTCCATCTACCTTCGTCACTAATAGAAATCGGAAAAGATGCTTTTAGGAACTGTATCTCAATAGAGTTTGTTATTCTTCCTAAGCAGCTAGCATCTATTGGGGCTGGTGCTTTTTCGGGTTGTTTTTGTAGGTTTGAAAGCAAGTCTCTTAAGTTTTATTGTAAAGTCAATTTACTATTATCTTCTGATTTAAAAATTTTATATCATTGTCGTGCAAATGCTGAGTATGTTATTGTTCCTAATACCGTAGAAACAATAGGCGAATGTGCTTTCTCAGACTGCGCACGTCTTATTGGAGTAGAGATTCCTTCATCAGTATTGTATATAAAAGATTACGCTTTCGAAAAATGTATGTCTTTGAGTAAAGTGTTATTCCATGATAATTTGCAAGTAATAGGTTTTGGAGCATTTGCAGGTTGTGAATCTTTAACACATATTGTTTTTCCAAATTCCATATTACGTATAGATGACTTGGCCTTTAGCGGTTGTAGTAATCTTTGTACGGTGTTTTTCCCAAAAAGAATAGTCAGATTAGGCAGAAATTCCTTTGATTGTCGGCAATCATTGCCGTGTTTGTTTGTACCTCATAGTCATTACCATGAGTATAAGAATCATTTTTCGTCGTACAAAAATGTAGTTTTTGTAGATAATTCTGTTTTCTCTTTATCAGCATTTGAGTCTTTCTTTGGAGTAGGCCGTATTGTTGGAGAAAAACCACCATATGCATTGTTATTTGAGGTTTCAATAATGGTTCTGTTTGATAAAGAATCGAGCGATTATCTTCAAAACCATACGAATGGCAATGGCGATTATACAGTGGATTATGGTTTAATAAGGATTCAGGCTGATCGTGAATATATTACAGGTTTTAAAGCTTATTTTACTCAATATATTGACGATGTTTTATTGTAAAAGAGAAAAATTGATATGATAAGAACATTGTTTATAATAGGAAATGGTTTCGATTTATATTTAGGCATTGAGTCTTCATACTCAGATTTCCATAGGTATATGATTAAACAATGGTCTGATGGCGTTAACCTATCTAACCAACTAGAAAATTTCTTTCCTGCATTAGATAATAATGGAGACTCTTTACTATGGAGTGATTTTGAAAGCGCGTTAGGAAAAATGGATAAAGATGGTGTTTTAGAATATTGTAAATTGGGTTTTAATATTGGAGATTATGACAACATATATCGCTACGCTTACGACATTGAAGACAGCCCTTCTTCTTTTTTGACCCCAGTATTATTCGAGTTAGATGAATGTTTTCACGCATGGGTAAACTCATTAGCAATATATGGAGGAGACCCCACTATCCCTTTTTTTGACAGGAGTGCTTTGTATTTCAGTTTTAACTATACAGAAACACTAGAGAATATATATAAAGTATCTGAAAACAATATATGTCATATACATGGAAAAAGACATTCTTCTGAAAAATATATTTATGGTCATAATTCAGAAAAAGATGCTATTTTAGGAGACAATTCTGCTGATGACAATGCATTTTCCAAAATCGAAGAGTGTTATCTTGGCCTTAGTAAAGATTGTTACAAGCAAATCCAAAACAATAAGTGTTTCTTTGATAGAATAAAAGAATCTAAAATAAGTAGAGTTGTTGTTTATGGTTGTTCACTAGGAGAAATAGATATGCCTTATTTTCATGAAATCAAAAATAATATTCCAAATACAGCGGAATGGCATTTTTCCATTTACAAAAAACCTGAAGATGTGAATTCTGTATTAAACCTAATAAAGGCAATTGGTTTAAATAAAAACTTATGCCATACTTTTGATTTTAGAAAATAAGGGGGCATTTGCAAGGCTTGCAAATGAAAAGCGCTTGGTTCATATTGTTTTTTGTAGTATCTTTGCCTTGCAAAACTTTAATGAATAAAAGAACATGGCAGAGTATTTAGAATTTGTATGCAAAAATTGTGGTTGGAGTATTTGTGCACCTGCAGAAGGTTCGGATGTCAATATGGACAGCATTGTGGCTTATTTCAAATGTCTTGATTGTAATAAAGTGTTCGGTCGCAGCTACGATATGGGATCTGTTGTAAACGATCCTGAGATATGCCCAAAATGTGGAAGTTCTCATACCGTACATTGGAAACCGGCCGATGGCTGCCAGGAATGTGGTGGAGAACTTGAAAACCAAGGACTCTATTGTTTAGAAGATTAACGTGAATGAGTATGGAACTAACAGGAAGAATTATTGCCGTATTGGAGGCAAAGAGTGGGACATCATCAAAGACGGACAATCCGTGGATGATGCAGGGGTATGTAATTGAGGTGCCTGGGCAATACCCAAAGCATTGTGCTTTCACTGTGTTTGGCGAGGATAGGATTAAACAGTTGAATATCCAGAATGGTGAAGACCTTACCGTTCAGTTTGATATCGATGCAAGGGAATATAACGGACGCTGGTATAATGACTTCAGAGCATATAACGTAATCCGAGGTCAACAGATACCGCAGCCGTCACAGCCCGTTCTATTGCCACCAATCAGCGATCTTCCGTTTGATGCGCCCACATTGGATGTGGAAGATCCATTCCGTATGGATGATGGAGATCAGTTGCCTTTTTAGTTCAAGAACAAATACATGATATACAATGAGCAAGGATACACATATCAGTCATTTCATAAATGACGAACAGAGAACAGAAATCGAAGAAATATATTCTTTAGGAACGGATGATATTAGTAAACTTCTGGAAGGTATTAGCCCTGGAGAGTTATGCGTTTTATATGGTGATATTGCCTCTGGCAAGACGGCTCTCTCGATTCGCATGCTTGATTACCAGTCAATAGATAATAAAGTTCCTTCTCTCTATTTTTGTGTCAGGGATACCCCTGAGGGCATTATTCATCGGCTTATTGGTTATCGATGCTCGATACCATATCGTAGCTTTCAAGTGAAAAAGGATTCTGTGGATACGGAGATATTGATTCAACAAAATAAAATTGCAGAATCGCCGATTTACCTCTATCAGGCACCTTTTGTTATGATAGATGAAGTTTGTGATATTTGTAAGCAACATGTCGAAGAGTTCGGCGTGAAGATAGTATTTCTACATTATTTATATATAGGAGGACAGGGTAAAGCACTTCGTTTGAGATTGTTGGCCAGAGAATTGGGGATTGTCATCGTTCTGCTTGAAAACCAATTTGTATGTGGAGAAGGCATTTTGGGCATCTTGCCACGTTTGAAAGACCTAGGTGAAGATTATCTCAATGAATACAGCGATATTGTTATTGGACTATGCGACTATGAAAGCTATCATCTCTATCAAGATCCGAGTGGCCGGGATCTAAGAGGTCTCATACATGTCGAGATTCTTAAATCGAGCGATGGCTCTTCTGGGGCAGAGTACTATATGAGAAAGGACTACTTGCATTTGAAGAATTATGTAGCACCTCATCTGATTCCGCCTTCATGGCAACCAAAGGAATGATATTTTGATGATGACTCGTATGAAGACTCAGTTTTTCCATGAAAAATGTAATTGTATCATCAACTATCATCTTGTTTGTGCTATTGTCAAATTGTGCCAGTAGCTCAGATAGGGAGTTCCCAAAATCTTTTGGTATTGACGTGTCACATCATAATGGGAATATTAATTGGGGGCAAGTCCCTGATGTGGAGTTCGTCTATATCAAAGCTACTGAAGGTGCTACTTATGTAGATCCAATGTTCCGGCAAAACATAAAAGGAGCCAAGGCAAAGAAGCTTCGAGTGGGTGCTTACCATTACTTTAGGACAACAAGTTCGGTACAAAAGCAGTTCGAGAACTATAAGCAGCATGTCAAGAAGAGTGATATAGACTTGATACCAATGGTGGACGTAGAAGAATGTAAGAAATGGCCAACGACGCAATTCCAAGACAGTCTTATTCGATTCATTCAACTTGTCAAGTCGCATTATGGCAAGGCGCCAATGATTTACTCCGTTAATACTTTCTACAACAGATATTGCGCCCCAAGGTTTAATAATTACCATCTGATGATTGGCAGATACGGCGATGAAGAACCTTTTATCAAGGGCAGGGGAACATACACGATATGGCAGAAATCCCAAACAGGAAGACTAGCTGGTATAGCTAAGAATGTGGACATAAATGTTTTTCGCAAGGACAAAAGTATAAATGATATCAGTTTAGGTCGGTAACCTCTCAGCTATTAGGAAATCCTAGACAACTCTTAAAAAACAGACCCGACAGCTTGATAAATCAGAGGCTGCCGGGAATCAACGGTGCAAAGATACAACTTTATTCTTGATTAGCCAAGCTTTACCAACCGGGTAAATCCGCTGAACCGCGTTTTGATAGTTAAATGTGTAAGATTCTACGGATAAAGTGAGAATTCTCCGTAAGATTTTACATGTTTGGTGGATGCTATGTTGTTCACATATGGGCAAAAAAACACCTGATAGTTTGAATCGCTTCAGGGACTACCAGGACTGAACGGTGCAAAGATAGGCATTTATTCTGATTTATCCAAATATTTGTGCATAAATCTGCATATATGCCATCAATTTTTCTCTTTTCTTGTCAATTTGACTGCCTGAATACTATATACACATGATTTTTCCGCACTCTCTGCCAACATGGTCTATACCATATAGAAAATCGTTGGCATCTATACCCATCCATTGGAATAATGTCATCATCCTTGTGTAGTTATTGAGGGTGTATGTGGTGTCAATGCATATCGGATAACCAAAGCATATCGGCTCATGGTGGGCTATGCGATTACGGATGTTATTGATATAGTCCAGTTCCAAAAAGATTCTGGAATTGTCGATACGATTTGTCCTAGTTGACCTCGGCTTATTAGGAAATATGTGAAGTAAACAGCGTCCTCCCAATCGATATTGCACGTTGTTGAACATGAATTTCCATACGCCAAACTCTAATTCTGAAAGCAATTTGGAGTGAGAATAGGTATGTGTTCTCATGAGTCCATTGTATGCTTTCTCGATGATTTTTCGTGTCCCTTCTACACGAGGATCATAGTGGAATTGGCCTCCGGGAAGGATGAAATCTCGTAGCCAGTCATTGCCGAAATGAGCCTTCATTTCCTTGTCAATACGATTGCGTAACGTGACCTCAAAACAGCTGATGAGGGCGAACATTTCCTGAGACAATTTCAGGTTGTAACGATAGAGCGTCATTGCTCTTTTGCTTTCATTGTTGCATGCCAACAAGTATTTGCGCATGCGTTGTTGAGAGATAATATCTTCGAATTCTGAATACTTCATGTGCTCTATATTTTAGCGCAAAGTTACTAATAATTTGGCAAATATTGGCCGTCTTTTCAGATTATTTTTCTGTCTAATGCCGACTTTCTTGTTTCGAAGGAATGATACATCAGACTGATTGGCGAGAATGCCTATAAACAGAGGGCGAGCTTGCTCTTTAACAGCCCGCCCAAACCCTGAAATGTTACTTTCAGGGGTATTAGGCTGCCCCAACGGAAAAACGATACACTCAAGCAAGCTCTTTTTTGAAGACTCGTTTGATGAGCTTAAAGTTGTTGTCGTTGATGATGGAAAAGTCCTTCGCAATGTAAATGTCTGCCACTTCAAAACTGCCAACATGATTAAGGGCTTCATCAACGTCGCCTTTGCTAAACTTCATCAGGTTTCTGGATAGGGTAGCAAAAGTGTGGCGAGCCTGATAAAATTCGAGGTCGCTAATGCCGACAGCTTTGCCAACAGTTTTCAGACCGATGTTCAGGTTCTTGTTGAAGCCTTCGTAGTCGTTGTAACGTGAGCAGAAATTGAAGACGGTTTTGATGCCTGCATATTTCTTCATGAGCGGTTTGATAAACGGGTGGACTTTTACCTCGATGTAGGCTTCATCATTTCTGCGATCTTTGGTCTTCGTTCTGTTGTACTTGATGAAGCCGTTCTTGTAGTTCGTTGCTGAGAACAAATCTACGGAGTTCATTCCCATCAGACAGAACGATAATATAAAGGTATCACGCGCAAGTTGGGAACGGCTTCCTGGTTTGCCTTGATAGTGATAGACTTTCATCAGCTCTTCTAAGGTGAGTGCACGGACACCTTTCTTCATTACTTGTTTAGGTACTTTGTAGCGGATGAATGGATCGCTTTTGATGATGGTCTTTTCTTCTGTGTTGAATTCAAGCATCGCCTCACGGAACAGATGACGTAGTTCGCCCAAGTAAAGCGACTGTGCTCTGGGCTTCTTTGACAGATGATTCTCGAACTCTTTCAGTAGAGTGTAGGTGAAGTCAGAAAAAAGAAGATTCTCCTTGCCAAGAAATGAGGAAAAGGTGTTGAGCATGCATTGGTAGTTCTTCTTACCTTTGATGCTGGTGTGTGCCAGCCAGTTCTTGGCATAGGCAAAGAAATCCGTTTCTTCTTCTTTCTTGCTGATGGCAGAGGTGATGTCTTGAGCATCCACCTTGACACCTAAGGCTTCAATTCCTAGTTGGTTGATCTTGGTTTCCCAGTCCAGACGCATCATCTCTATCTGCCTCGCCTTGCTAAAGTCTTTAATCTTCTTGGTGCGAGGTGAGATCTCGGATTCCAATACTTTGATCTGCGTGTTGATGCGCTTCTCTGTCTTGCCGTTTCTGATTCTCAGATAGACGGTTCTTGTCTTGTTGCTACTTAGCTTTCCGTACTCAGTTGTAATCGTTGCCATTTTAACTAAAAATTTGCGCCGATTTTGCGCCGATTTTGGCATTTTGCGCTGATTTTGCGCCGATTTTTCACCCTAAAAGTTGGTCTCAGACCAATAAGTTGGAAGTCCATACCCCAGAATGAAAATTATCGAGAAGCCCTTTGTTTACTGGGATTCTCGATAATCAAATGGTTGTGATCCCGTTGGGATTCAAACCCAAGACCTTCAGAACCGGAATCTGACGCTCTATTCAGCTAAGCTACGGGACC
>CAMIVY010000022.1 GCA_946402275.1 uncultured Prevotella sp. | reverse complement strand
TCTTTGATTCTGAACTATACACGCCTGAAATTGTTCTGATTACTGCTTTATAACGACCTACGATTTTCTCGCAGGCATCTGAAATCTCACCCAAGGTACAACGCAGCTGAGCAGCCTTGACAGCCAGGTCGAGCAGGTTGTTCTCGCTCTTGCGACCTTCCTTGAAGTCACGCACACAATCGGTAATAGCCTTCAGGGCAGCCTGACAAGCAGCCTCGTCACGAGTAGCACGAACCTGCTTCAAGCTCTCCTCCTGCTGCTTGCGTACAGCGGTATTGTCAACCTCGAGGATATCGATAGGATCTTCATGCTCCAAACGGTACTTGTTAATACCAACAATGGTCTGTGTGCCAGAGTCGATACGAGCCTGAGTACGGGCAGCAGCCTCCTCAATACGCATCTTGGGCAGACCTGTCTCAATAGCCTTAGCCATACCACCGAGCTTCTCAATCTCCTGGATGTGCTCCCAAGCCTTGTGAACCAGTTCGTTGGTGAGGGTCTCCACATAGTAAGAACCTGCCCATGGGTCAATCTGCTTGCAAACCTTCGTCTCGTTCTGGATGTAAATCTGCGTGTTACGAGCGATACGAGCCGAGAAGTCGGTAGGCAGGGCGATGGCCTCGTCAAGGGCATTGGTGTGGAGCGACTGGGTGTGACCCAGCACGGCAGCCATAGCCTCGATACAGGTACGACCTACGTTGTTGAAGGGGTCCTGCTCGGTGAGTGACCAGCCAGAGGTCTGAGAGTGAGTACGCAGAGCGAGCGACTTAGGATTCTTAGCGCCAAAGCTCTTCACAATCTTAGCCCACAGCAGACGACCAGCACGCATCTTGGCAATCTCCATGAAGTGGTTCATACCGATAGCCCAGAAGAACGAAAGTCGAGGTGCGAAAGCATCCACATCAATACCGGCATTCACACCTGTACGCAGGTAGTCCATACCATCGGCCAAGGTGTAGGCCAGCTCGATATCAGCGGTAGCACCAGCCTCCTGCATGTGATAACCGGAGATAGAAATCGAGTTGAACTTAGGCATCTTCTGCGAGGTATATTCGAAGATATCTGCGATAATCTTCATGGAGAATGCGGGCGGGTAGATATAGGTGTTACGCACCATGAACTCCTTCAGAATATCGTTCTGGATGGTTCCTGCCATCTCTTCCAACTTTGCGCCCTGCTCCAGTCCGGCCACGATGTAGAAGGCAAGGATGGGCAGCACGGCACCGTTCATGGTCATAGACACAGACATCTTGTTCAAGGGGATGCCAGAGAAGAGCACCTTCATGTTCTCCTCATTGCAGATAGATACACCAGCCTTACCTACATCGCCCACAACACGAGCGTTGTCGGGGTCGTAACCACGGTGAGTAGGCAGGTCGAAGGCTACAGAAAGACCTTTCTGACCGGAAGCCAGGTTACGACGATAGAAAGCATTTGACTCCTCAGCAGTAGAGAATCCGGCATACTGGCGGATAGTCCACGGACGGAAGGGATACATCATCGAATACGGACCACGGAGATAAGGAGGAATACCGGCTGTGAAGTCGAGATGTTCCATACCTTCGAGGTCTTCTTTTGTATATACAGGACGAACCTCGATATGCTCCGGCGTCTTCCAGTTAGCATCGATATGGTTGTCCTTAATCCACTTGGCACCATCTTGAGCCTTGATGCCTGCATAGATATCAATATCTTTAAATTGTTTACGCATAATTCAAGTCTCCTATCATTTAAATACCAAGTTTCTGATTATATTCTTTCAAAGTCTCAAGCACATTGCACTTCACGTGGATGAAGTTCTCGATGCCGGCAGCCTTCAGATCCTCCATGCAAGCAGGAGCACCAGCCACAACAAACATCGCACGTCCATTCAAATACTTGAAAGCAGGGATGGCATACTCAGCATACTCGTCATCACTAGAGCAGATGACAATGATATCAGCCTTTGCCTCCAAAGCGGCATCAACACCCTCTTCAACGGTCTTGAATCCAAGGTTGTCAATGACCTTGTAACCAGCACAGGCCAAGAAGTTGCACGAGAACTGTGCACGAGCCTGACGCATAGCCAGATTACCAATGGTCAGCATGAAGGCAGTAGGCACCTTCGTCTCTTCCGTATGGATACGCAAATCCTCGAAGTCGGCAGCCAGACGAGTGCTATTGATAGCCTTGAAGGTAGGTTCGCAGTTCTCGTGTGCTGCTGTTCCACAGCAACAACCACAGCCCTGAGGACGTTTGCCCTCACTCTTCTCTGTAAAGTTGGGGAACTGGTTGGTACCCAACAGGAACTCCTTGCGCTTGGCAGCATCACCATGACGCTTCACGTTAGTAGCGTTGATGTCATCCTGGATGGTTCCAGCCTTCACAGCAGCCAAGAAGCCACCCTCCTCTTCTACCTTCAGGAAAATCTTCCAGGCTTCCTGAGCCAATGCATCGGTAAGATGCTCGATATAGTAAGAACCTGCACCTGGGTCAACAATACGGTCGAAATGACTCTCCTCCTTGATAATCAACTGCTGGTTGCGAGCAATACGCTCCGAGAAATCAGTAGCCTCCTCGTAAGGAGCATCAAACGGGGTAACCACCATCGAGTGAACACTACCCAACGCAGCACTCATTGCCTCGGTCTGAGAACGCAGCAGATTCACATAGCTGTCGAACAAGGTCTGGTTATAAGTAGAGGTGGTAGCGTTGATAATCATCTTGCAAGCGCAATCGCACTTTGGCTCGTACTGCTTCACAATCTGAGCCCAAAGCAGACGGGCAGCACGGAACTTGGCAATCTCCATAAAGTAATTCTCGGAAACGCCCATATTGAACTTAATGCTCTTAGCGGCCAGATCAACATCAACACCTGCATCGGTGAGCTGCTGCAGATATTCATTACCCCATGCCAAGGCATAACCAAGCTCCTGAACGATATAGGCTCCGGCATTGTTCAAAGCATCGGTGCTGACAGCGATGCAACGGAAATGAGGATAATCCTTCAGCACTTCAACGAGCTTTGGACCAAACTCGAGGACAGGAGTAACATCCTTACCCTTCATCACCATCTTCTGCATGGGGTCCCACTCGATAGAGCCTACCACCTTTTCCTTGTCGTAGCCCTTCTTCTGGAAGAAATCAACCAGAATCTCAGCCAACTCGACAGAGTGACGGGGACAGGTGGAGAAGTTAACCTCAATAATGTCACAGTAGATGCCCTCAAGCAGCGTTTCAACAGTCTCCTTGGAAACCATTTTGCCAGGTAGCTTGAATCCAAGGGAGTCGATACCCTTATTCAGGATATCAAGCGCCTTGGCATTTGCTGCCTTTGCATCATCTACTACTATGTTCTGACGAACATACCACTCGTTAGAGTCCTTCTTATTACCACGCACGAAAGGAAATTCCCCTGGGAGGGAATCGGGCGTTTTCAGATTCGCCAAATCTTCACGGCGATAGAAGGGCTGTACATTAAAACCTTCGTTTGTTCTCCATACTAAGCGTTTTTGGAAGTCGGCACCTTTCAGATCCACTTCAATCTTGTCCAACCACTCTTGTGTAGTTGGAGCGGTAAACTCAGTAAAGAGCTTCTCTTTGTTTGTCATAAATTAAATCAGTATTATTATAATAAGTGTTTTAAGTCGCACATTTACAATTTACAATTTGCAAAGATAAGCATTATTTCTGAAACAACGAAAGATTTAATAATATTTTCATATTTATGAAAAATAGTTGCACAAAAATGCTTGAGTTGTGCGGTTTTTTAGTACCTTTGCACAAATTTTCTACATAGTATAAATTATGGAAACGTTTCAATGGTTAACTAATTTGTTTACAACTACCGACTCGGTGGCACATATAGCATTGCTCTATGCTATAGTGATAGCTACTGGTGTATATTTGGGAAAAATTAAGATTGGAGGCATCTCCCTAGGTGTCACTTTCGTACTGTTCGCTGGAATCGTAGCAGGACACTTTGGTTTCACAGCCCCCACCCCTATTCTCACTTTCGTTCAAGACTTCGGACTGATACTATTCGTATTCATGATCGGTATGCAAGTAGGACCAGGTTTCTTTGAGAGCTTTGGAACAGCAGGACTCAAGTTAAATGGTTTAGCCGCTTGTGGCATACTGCTGAATATTCTCGTCATGTTTGTTTGCTACTTCGTATTCTTCGACACCAGTAACGTTACAAACCTTCCTATGATGGTGGGCACACTTTATGGCGCCGTTACGAATACCCCCGGACTTGGTGCTGCAAACGAAGCATTAGGTTCGGTTTTTGGCAACAATGCCCCACAAATAGCATCAGCATACGCATGTGCATATCCTCTTGGTGTACTGGGTATTATTGGTGCCACCATATTAATAAGGTATATATGCAACGTGAAGTTGGAAAAGGAAGAGGAGCAACTGAATACGCTGGAGGGTGTTAAGGCCAATCAAAAGCCTCACAAGATGCATCTGGAGGTTACCAATTCCTACCTGGAAGGCAAAACCCTGCTACAGGTCCACGATTTCTTGAATCGTGACTTTGTGGTTTCACGCATTGTGCATAATGGTGAGCTCTCTATTCCCAATCGTGATACCGTGTTCCATGTTGGCGACCAGATGCTGATAGTATGCGCTGAAGCTGATTACGAAGCTATTGTTGCATTTATCGGTCCAGTCCTTAACATCGACTTTGAACAGCAAGACCAGCCTTTGGTATCAAAGCGCATCTTAGTAACCAACCCAAAGATAAATGGTAAGTCGCTGGCTTCCATGCATTTCTCGAGTGTTCATGGCGTAAACGTTACCCGGGTAACTCGCCAAGGCATGGATATCTTCGCTTCTGCAGGACTCCCCTTACAAGTGGGTGACCGCATCATGGTGGTAGGTCCAGAGGATGCTGTTGACCGTGTTGCCAACCAGATGGGTAACTCTCTTCGCCGCTTGGATGCTCCTAATATTGCCACTATCTTTGTTGGTATCATCATCGGTATCATTTTCGGTTCGCTTCCCATTGCTATTCCAGGAATGCCCGTTCCTATGAAATTGGGTATTGCAGGCGGACCGCTGATTATTGCTATTCTTATTGGACGCTACGGCTATAAAATCCATTTGGTAACCTATACGACCACATCTGCCAACATGATGCTCCGTGAGATAGGCTTGGTATTATTCTTAGCCTCGGTGGGAATAAAAGCTGGCGCCAACTTCTTTGAAACGGTAGTCGAGGGTAACGGATTATTCTATGTGCTAACCGGTTTCCTGATTACCATTATCCCCATTTTAATTGTTGGCCCCATTGCTCGCTTAAGATTCAAGTTCAACTATTTCACTATTATGGGTATGATTGCAGGTACATATACCGATCCTCCCGCATTGGCTTATGCTAATAGCATCTGCTCTAAAGAGGCTCCTGCTGTAGGTTATTCTACGGTATATCCCCTATCCATGTTCCTGCGCATCTTCACAGCGCAAATTGTGGTGCTCTTCTTTTGCGGATAACTCAAACCCTATAAGACTCATTAGCCCCATAAAATAATAATACACGATATAAAACAAATGAACAAATTCGGATTACTGTTAGGTTCCATGTTTCTGGCCTTTGCCTCTCCGATGTTCGCCCAAATGGACGCAAGCATCAAACTGAACGAGGTCATGACCGATAATGGTACCAGCCTACAGGACGAATACGGACAGCACAAAGCATGGCTGGAGATTGAGAACATCTCGCACTCCACCTACAACATCCGTGGAATGTATATTACCACGGATCGTTCCGTATTAAGTCCAAACATGAGTGTGCCTGAGCGTATCAAGCGAATGAGCATCATCCCCAATGGTGATGAGCGTACCAACTTGAGCGGTCATCAGCACCTGGTTCTCTTCCTTAACAGTCAGCCTCATCTGGGCTCACTTCATCTTACTGCCAGCGTTGATGCTACAAAACCTGTATGGATTGCACTTTACAATGGTAATGCTACCCAACTCATTGACTCTATCACCATACCGGTATTGGCACAGGACCAGTCATTTGCCCGTATAGCCAATAACGGAACAGCAAAGGATTGGGAAGTAAAGTCGGCCGACCGTGTAACGCCTGGAATCTCCAATGTTACTACCATCAGCGAGTCAAAGGTTGAGAAATTCAAGCGCGAGGACCCCTACGGCTTCGGCATGTCGCTGATGGCAATGGGCATCGTCTTCTTCTGCCTGGCTCTCCTTTGGATTACATTCTCCTTGTTTGGAATGCTGATGCGTCACATGGATACCGCCAAACTGGTGGCAAACAAGCAACCTATCAAGCCTATCACCAAAACAGTAGAAAAAACAATGGAGGTTGGCCATAAGACAGGTGTCATCCTGAAGGAAGGCTTCGACACCAAGGGTATTGACAAAGAGGTATATATGGCTGTTATTGGTTTGGCTTTACGACAATACGAAGATGACATACACGATGTGGAGAGTGGTGTTATCACCATCAAGCCTAAAGATACAGGATGGGATGACGAATATAGTCAGATGACTCATCTGCATGAGGCATTTATCCCCTCCAAGCATAATGCTCCCAACATTCCGACAACTCCAGAACTGCACTAAAAAGATATTATAGCAATGAAGACATATAAATATAAAGTACAAGGCGTGGACTACGAGGTAGAAATCGCCGAAGTTGAAGGCAAGATAGCCCATGTTAATGTAAACGGCATTCCCTTTGAGATTGAGATGCAAAAACCCATCAATGCTGCCAAGCACCCAGCTTTGGCCGCTACGAAGCGTACGGCTCCTGCTGCTCCCGTCACTCCTGCAGCACCTGTTCAATCCGCTCAGCCTGTCGCCAAACCACAGCCTGCGCAACCGGCAGCTGCTGCTGGAGCAGGCACTCCAGTTAAGGCACCCCTGCCGGGCACCATTAATGCCATTAACGTGAAGGTAGGTGATACCGTAGCAGTAGGTGATGTGGTCATCGTTCTGGAAGCTATGAAAATGCAGAACAACATTGAGGCTGAAAATGCCGGTACCGTAACATCTATTCTTGTTAATCCTGGTGACTCCGTCATGGAAGGTGCCGTCATGCTGACCATTGGCTGAATTGATAATTGTAATTCTTTGACCTAAAGGTACAAAGCGTTTAAAAAACGATTAGAAAATTGACAATTATGTGGCAATTTATCATAGATAACTTTAATGAGTTCCTGACCTACACAGGCTTTGCCAACGTGACAGCAGGAAACCTCATCATGATAGCAGTAGGTGCCTTCTTCATCTGGCTAGCCATAAAGAAGGATTTCGAACCGCTACTGCTCGTTCCCATCGGACTTGGCATTATACTAGGTAACATACCTTTCCGGGCTGATGCCGGCCTGGAGATTGGTCTTTATGAAGACAATTCCGTGCTGAACATTTTCTACCAGGGCGTCCGACAGGGATGGTATCCCCCACTCATCTTCTTAGGCATTGGTGCCATGACAGACTTCTCGGCCCTGCTGGCTAATCCTAAGCTCATGCTTATTGGCGCAGCAGCACAGTTTGGTATCTTTGGTGCCTACATGTTCGCCTTGGCATTAGGCTTTGAGCCCAATCAGGCTGCGGGTATTGCTATCATCGGTGGTGCAGATGGTCCAACGGCCATTTTTCTGTCCAGCAAGCTATCGCCTAACCTGATGGGTGCCATCGCTGTATGTGCTTATAGTTACATGGCTCTAGTACCATTGATTCAGCCTCCTTTGATGCGACTGCTGACCACCAAAAAGGAGCGACTCATCAAGATGAAGCCAGCCCGTCAGGTCAGCCAGACAGAGCGTATTCTATTCCCTATCGTAGGACTTCTGCTCACCACATTTATTGTGCCTTCCGGCTTGCCCCTGCTGGGAATGCTGTTCTTTGGCAATCTGCTGAAGGAGTCGGGCAAGACTACCCGTCTGGCAAAGACTGCCGGTGCAGCGCTGAACGACATCGTCGTCATGCTGTTGGGTCTGACCGTCGGCTGTTCAACACAGGCTTCAGAGTTCCTTACAATGAACACTATCTATATTTTCGCTATTGGTGCTGGTGCTTTTATCATTGCCACCATGAGCGGTGTGTTGTTCGTCAAGTTGATGAACGTCTTCCTGCCAAAGGACAAGAAGTTGAATCCACTAATTGGTAACGCAGGTGTGAGTGCTGTTCCTATGGCAGCTCGCATTTCGAACAATCTCGGATTGGAATACGACCGTCATAATTTCCTGCTAATGCATGCTATGGGACCCAACGTGGCTGGTGTTATAGGTTCTGCTGTAGCAGCAGGTGCTCTACTAGGCTTCCTGTCGTAACATCACATTATGAAGAAAATCTGTGATTTCATAGCCCGCTGGATGGGGGTGATGGTACTCGTGATGGCTCTTGTAGCCATCTGGTATCCTGCTCCCCTGGGAGCTATTGACACTTGGTATATTAATCCCATGCTTGGACTTATTATGTTCGGCATGGGATTAACTCTTTCTGCAAAAGATTTCCGTATAGTATTCAGCCGTCCTAAGGATGTTCTGATGGGATGTCTTGCCCAGTTTACCATTATGCCTCTCATGGCATGGCTATTGTCACAACTGTTTTCTCTCCCAAAAGAATTAACGATAGGCATGATTCTTGTTGGTTGTTGTCCTGGTGGAACAGCCTCTAATGTCATCACCTTCTTGTCACGTGGCGATCTTGCCCTCAGCGTTGGCATGACGGCGACTTCTACTCTTTTAGCGCCAATCCTGACACCACTTCTAGTATGGTTGCTGGCTGGGACATTAGTGGATGTTGACACGATAGGTATGCTCCAAAGTATTTTTTATGTAGTCATTGCCCCTATTATTGCAGGACTGCTCTGTCAATGGTATCTACCCAAACTCACACATAGAACAGTTCCATATCTTCCAGCATTCTCATCCCTGATGATTACCTTTGTGGTAGGTATCGTTGTCTCCCACACTGCCGACAAGCTTTTGGCTGGCGGATTGCTTATCATAGTTGTTGTTATGCTCCACAATATCAGCGGACTGGCTTTTGGCTATGCCATTGCCCGATTACTTCACCTTTCGCGTGAGAAATGCATTGCTGTAAGTATTGAGGTAGGAATGCAAAATTCCGGACTTGCTTCCAGTCTGGCAGTCCTTCATTTCGGAGCGTTTCCGCTTGCCACTATTCCTGGTGCCATCTTCAGTGTATGGCATAATATAAGTGGGGCTCTGGTAGCCAGATGGTACACCAGATAGTCTTAACACAATATCTTATCAATCATTCATAGCACCACAATGAGGACAAATTCCTTTATGACGAAGGGGTTTGCCACAATGTCCACAATGGTATGGGAAATGAGTGACATGGAAATAGACATGTATAGAAAAATAAGTATAGGCAATAAGCAGAAGATAGCCTATATAATATAATGTCGTAATACTGAACACAACATAGTTAACGGCACAAACAGCAACGAGTCCTATGAGATAAAGGAATGCATCGGCAGTAGGAAGACGCCGAACCGCCTCATCAAAAGCTGCTATACTTACTATTATCATAGTCCATACAGAGGCTATAAATATACCTAAATACCAAGGGAGAGCAAAGGGATTGAGAGATGGATGATAGTAGAAATGACGCCATGACTCCGCACCAAACATTTGAATGCTAGCATAAAGAGTTGCAGAGAATGCAATCAATAAACACAGAAGTGTGGGGTAAGGAGAATCTATATCATGAAAATGTACAATATACGCATTACGACGAAGTAGTCGTCGCATGGCATATAGACTAGCTGCTACCACGCAGAGTCCCACAAAAAGCAGCAAATGGTTATTTGTGAAAAGATCGATAAACTGCGAAATGGGATCGTCGGGAGAGACACCTTCCAATAATTCGCTTTCGCGTATCCATCCTTGCGTAATTTGATCGCGTGCCACCTTTACCCATACAGAATCAATAGTATCGGTAGGAACTGTCTCTATATCAGCAACCACGATACGCTCACCACGAACCACATAGAGCGTGTCGAAAGCCATATCGGGTAATGCATCTGATAAAGGTAACTGAGAGGCATTAACGACGAAGTTGAAATTCTGCGAATAATGATGGGTGGTAGAGAAGGAAATAGAATCAATTTGCTGTTTGGTCAAATCCCACGCATCAGGTGTTTGCTGACCATGATTATAGCAGGAGGTCAACAGAAGAGACATCCACAATGCACAGACAACCTGATTCCAAAAACGATATTCCCTCTTACTCTGCATATACATTCATTTGACAATGATGACAATCAAACTCCAGACGAAACCTGCGTCCATCACCTAAGCGTAAGCAAAGTGGCTCGGACCATTTAGGCGTGCGTCCACCATGTTTGACACAATAGCCAAGTGCATAGCGCAGACAATGGCGACATTGCATCAGCAAGCTGTGGTGAGAAGGTTGTAGCTCAAAAGCTGGTTCAATATGTTTCAAACCTTGAGCAGCATAGAACGAACGTGCCTCACGATTGGAGATATTATAAAGATAGCCATAAGAATAAAGCGGAAGATTAGATGGACTAGTTTTAGCAGTTGGATTTGAACTAACAGGCTTAGTATTTAAATCAAGGACTGCATCCACCCATTGACGACGAAGGTCAGACAATAAGCTACTAGGGATAAAATAATGAAAATTGTCAGGCAATTCTACCCCACTACACTGGAATGGAGTCCCCCCCAAGCGGGACAGTTGCCTCTCAATATTCTCCCGTTGTGGTTTCTCTGCCACCTGATGCTCACAAACTATGCTTACCTTACAACCCTCTGCACTTAATGAAAAACCGTCAGGAGTTGTAGTCAGCAAAAATCTTACAGGTATTTTACGTTGCCCGCTAGGGCGGGAAAGCAGACGCTCAAACTCTTGGTCGTTATTGCGATAAAGCGCTGTCCCAGCACACAATGAACGTGGCATTTGTTGAGGAAAGAGTCTATTTCCCAGTGCCCTATTCACACGGAAACCTTGCAACTCACGATTTGCATCTATATAACAGAGACCATCGCCATTGGCAAAAGAAGCTGTTCCTGCTACATTAAATGAATCACGACGTATTTCCTTTACAGTTCCCACATACTCCCCCATAGCCTTAGGCGTATCAGGTGAGAAAATGTCTGGTTGACGGCCCTGTAAGAAATAGCTTGTAAAGCCGCGATTAAATGTCTTACGCAAGTTGGGTGTAAAGGTGTATGTACAATGCCCCTTAGACGAACGTTGATAAGCACCGGGATTCTTCGCTATGATATTATCAAGTTGCTGGTTATAGGCCGCTACCACATTTTTGACGTAGCTCACATCCTTTAAGCGCCCCTCTATCTTGAATGATGTCGCACCGGCAAGAATCAGCTCATCAAGTTGATTCAACTGGTTCAAATCCTTCAAGGACAGCAAATGCCGCTGATGTTCTATCTCTACCCCATTAGCATCCAGTAAATCGAACTTCATACGACAGAACTGGGCACAGGCTCCACGATTAGCAGAACGTGAGAAACAATGCTGAGATGCATAGCATAGCCCGCTATAACTGACACATAAAGCGCCATGAACAAACACCTCCAATTCCACATCAGGTACCTCACGATGTATTTGTGCAATCTCTTGTACAGATAATTCACGAGCTAAGACAACTCTACGGAAGCCCAGAGAACGTAACCAACGCACCTTTTCAGGGCTACGATTATCCGTCTGGGTTGAAGCATGAAATGAGATAGATGATAATAGCTGAGTATTAGATGAAGCTAGAGAGAAAAGTCCCATGTCTTGAATCAGGATAGCATCAACCCCAACATCTGCTAGTTCATGAACCAGCGACATAGTGTCTTCTAATTCTGAATCATATATGATGGTATTGACTGTTACGTAAACGCTAGCAGCAAACAGATGAGCATAATGGCAGAGCTGGCGAATATCATCAATACTGTTACCTGCTGCAGCACGAGCCCCAAAACGGGGAGCTCCTATATAGACCGCATCGGCACCATGGTCGATAGCGGCTATACCACATTCCAGGTTCTTGGCAGGTGCCAGCAGCTCAAGATTTGTCATTATTCAATCTTATTGATATCATAAGGCGTCTCCTGATAGACGTAATAGTTTATCCAGTTGTTATACAGCAGATTAGCATGAGCACGCCAAGTAACCATAGGATGTTGTTCTGGGTCATCATGGAAGTAATAATGACAGGGCAAATCAACATCATCACGTACGTCACGGTCGCGGCGGTATTCACGATCAAGCGTATCTGGAGCATACTCCAAGTGACCTGTAATAAAGAATTCACGACCATTTCGTGCCATCACCATACTTACACCACTTTCTGGGCTCTCTGCAATCAGCGTCAGTTGTGGATTTTTGAGGATGTCTTCACGACGTATTTCTGTATGACGACTATGAGGCATTTGGAAGACATCGTCGAAACCTCGGAAAATGGGCAACTGAGGATTTAAAGTATGCTGTGGGAAAATGCCAAACATTTTCTTCTGCAAGGGATACTTGGGGATGCCATAGTGATAGTATAATCCTGCCTGTGCTGCCCAACAAATATACAAGGTACTAGTAACATGCGTACGAGCCCAAGCAAAAATCTCTGTCATTTCATCCCAATAGGTAACATCTTCATACTCCAACTGCTCAACAGGGGCACCCGTAATTATCATGCCATCAAACTTCTCATTATGCATCTCCGCAAAATCGCGATAGAACATCATCATATGCTCTATGGGCGTGTTCTTGGGGGTATGACTTTTGAGCTTCATAAAACTTATTTCCAACTGAAGAGGCGTATTTGAGAGCAGACGAATCAGGTCTGTCTCCGTTGTAATCTTCAATGGCATAAGGTTGAGAATAACTATTTTCAGAGGACGGATATCCTGCATGTGAGCACGAGAATCATCCATCACAAAGATATTCTCATGTTTCAGCAATTCAATAGCCGGTAACTTATCTGGTAATCTTAAAGGCATATTTCTGTGTTTTTACTTTTCAATATGGAATACACAGGTGGAAACATTGTCAAAGCCTCCTGCTTCTATGGCCGCTTCACATAGTTGGTTTGCCGACTTATCAGCAGCCATCAATTCCTGAATCTCAGAATCAGAAATCATATCATTCAGACCATCTGAACAAAGTAGATAGGTATCACCAGGAAGCACATCATTTGTAAACTCATAGAAATCAATAAAAGAGTTTTGAATACCAGCTCCAATACAGTTGGTAATGACATTAGAATGGCGATGAGTTCCATCATTCCTAGTAAGTGAGTGGTCTGTCGTTAATTGGGTAAGTTGCCCGTCACGCAAACGATAGAGACGACTATCACCACAATTCAGCCAATAATAGTGCTCACCATAATAAAGCACGCCAACCAATGTGGTACCCATTTCAAGCTTAGATGGATCCATCAGTCCATGGGAATTAACCATCTTATTAACGGAGTTAAGCCACTCAACCATCATTTCATTCATATCGCCAGGAGTCAATCCACTAGGTAAATCATGGATAAAAAACTTGAGATTGGAAAGGGTTTCCTCACTGGCTACTTCACCAGCATTATGCCCTCCCATTCCATCAGCTAACGCAATGATAAACCGATCGGTATTCTCCGTCATAAATTCTGTCTTGTATGCGTCACTACGCAACAACTTGTCATAAGCCAGCACCATGTCTTCATTATTACTCCTGACACAACCTATTCGGCTGGCTGCTGTTAAAACTATTCTACTCATTGATTCAATTAATACTTACTTGTAAATTTATATTAGCAAGAGTAACGATGTCACCACTCTTTAGAGACATTGGAACGTCAGGCTGCACCTCACGCTGGTTCAGTTTTGTTCCATTGGACGAATGTTTATCAATAACACACCATCCTGTATCCGGCTTATAAATAAGTTGGGCATGCACCCCTGATATATACATGTTATTCTCAAACAACTGCATATAGGGTCCTTGACGACGTCCTATGATAGCGCCATTAACACCAATCATACGGATATCGAGTGTAGGATTATAGAGTGTAAGAGTGGGAATGCCTACTTGGACAGGCATCTGAGAGCCTTCAGGAGGACGATGTGACGTCTCAGCATAGAGATTCCTGTGACTCGTAGCATAACCTGCATACGACATTGATACAGATTGCTGACGCTGACTGCGCTGTCTATCAAGCCCATCATAATTAACCATCAAGCCACCACAATGAGTACAGCGGCGCCCCATACCCACACGTCCGCAGTTACTGCAGTAAAAGAGTTCTTGACCACATTGATCACAAAAGCGTGAGTCGTCCTCTATTTCTTCTTTACAACTTGGACATATAATCATAGTTATTCCTTAATATCTTCTGGCATAATCAGTTGATAAGTCTCTTGTGTTATCTCCGACGGGGACATCATACTTACACGCATAGAAAGCTGCTGAATAGTTGTATCGAGCAGATTGCGCATCTCACGGGCATTGCCAAAGTTCTTGTCTTTGTTATAAACCATACGAGCAATGACATTCATAAGTTTGTACTCTGCCTCGGACGATAGTTTGTAATTGTCCTTGGAAGCCATCTTTATGAAAATTTCGCCCAATTCGTCGGCAGTATAGTCATCGATGTGCATCTTGTGAGAGAAACGACTGGCCAATCCTGGATTGACAGCAAGGAAATTTTCCATCTCATCACGATAACCTGCTGCAATGACAACAAACTTTCCACGGTCGTCCTCCATACGTTTCATCAGCGCATCAATAGCCTCCCTACCATATGGATCATTCTCTGCAGACAATGTATAGGCCTCGTCTATAAACAGGATACCGCCCATCGCCTTATCACACATATTATTAACTATCTTGGGAGTTTCACCCATATATTTACCTACAAGAGTAGCACGACTGGCTTCTACGACTCGGCTGGTTGGAAGAATCTCCATAGACTGAAGGACCTCACCCATTTTACGAGCAATAGAGGTTTTACCAGTACCTGGATTACCAGTAAGAATAAAATTCATGGCCATCTGCTGAACTTTACCGGCACCCATTGCTGCACGTTGTTTCATAAACATACTCTGAACAGCCAAACGACGAATCATATTCTTGACAGAAAGCATACCAATAAAGTCATCGAGTTCGTTGAGTACCTCATCAAGCGGACGAATCTGTTCGCTCTGTCCAACAGCCAGATCAGCTACTGTGATGCGATACATATCTTCACTGTTGAAGTCTGGATTGTTCATCTCAGCCATCAGTCGCTGGCTCTGTTTTTCTACTGCCTGGTCAAAAATACGACGCGCCTCTCGAGCATTACCAAAATTCTTGTCACGACGCAAATACAGCTGTTCAAACTGGCGATGAATAGCATTGCGTGTTTCCTCATCTACCGTAAACTTCTTACCATTGGCAAGGTTGATGAAGATTTGCGTCAACTCATCAGGAGTGTAGTCCTCGAAATGAATAGTCTGTGTAAAACGACTCTTCAATCCAGGGTTCGTATCAATAAAGTCATGCATATTGTCGGTATATCCGGCAACGATGCAGATAAACTTTCCTCGATCATCTTCCAAGCGCTTCAACAAGGTATCAATAGCCTCAGAGCCAAAGCTATCTTGATCGTTAGACTTGAGCGTATAAGCCTCGTCGATGAAGAGGACACCACCCATCGCTGAATCTATGAGCTGATTTGTCTTTATGGCTGTTTGACCTGAATAACCTGCAACAAGCTTAGAACGGTCTGCTTCTATTAATTGACCACGAGAAAGGATGCCAAGGCTACGGAAAACATCTGCCATAATACGAGCCACTGTTGTTTTACCTGTACCAGGATTACCTGTAAACACGTAATGCTTACCTTGGAACGTATTACTCTCACCACGACGAATCTGCAGATTGAGGAAGGCCGCCAGATTAGAGATTTCTTTCTTTACGGATGCCAATCCTACCATACCATCAAGTTTTGCCAAGCAATCTGTATAATTAACGACTTGGGGAGCCTCATAGGGTATATCGTCAACGGTGATTGTCATCAACTGTTCGTTAGAAAGCGTAGAGATATCTACGTTCTGCAAGCGCTCTGCCTGCTTAGCAACTATCTTATCAAACAGCTGACGGATAGTACGTCCGTTGGCAAAGTCTTTTTCGCGAGCATTATAGATTTCTGTAATCATCTTGAGAGCTAACTCTTTAGCATCGGAAGCAAAATGATACTTCTTCTCCTGGGCAAAGACTTCCATAATCTGATAAAGCTGGTCAGGAGTGTAGTCGTCAATATTAAGGAAATAACTGAAACGACTCCGGAAACCAACATTAATACGGAAGAGATTCTCCATTTCTGTACGATAACCAGCTGCAATGACTACAAACTTACCACGATCATCTTCCATGCGCTTCATCAACTGCTCCAAAGCTTGAGCACCCTGACTGTCACGTTCTCCACTTTGACTCAGAGGAGCAAGTGTATAAGCTTCGTCAACAAAGAGAATACCTCCCATTGCCTTATCACAAAGACTATCTACCACCTTGGGAGTTTCACCTTGATAGGGACTAACCATCTTAGAGCGATCTACCTCTACAACATGTCCGCTGTCGAGATATCCAATAGACTCCAGTATCTCACCTAGTTTACGAGCTATCGTAGTCTTTCCCGTTCCAGGATTACCCGTCAGGACAATATGGATTCCCATCTTCTCCTGTTCACCTAAGCCGCGTTGAGCTCGTTCTATATTGTTGTGAACAGTAAGAGCAATCTCACGAACAGCATGTTTCACCTCGTCCATACCAATGTAATGATCGAGGTCGCCAAGGATATCCTCCAGCGAACGTTCCTCTGGAACATAGCCACGGATGTCTCTCTCTTCAACCATTGAAGCAGCAGAGCCACGACTAATAAATGAAGTAAAGATATCTTCTGCCGTCTTGACAGCCACATGGGCATATCCAAAGGTTTCATCCTTTGTCTTTAGCTGATACTGGAATAAGCGCAACAAACGATGTTCCGCCTCAGGAGTATAAGCAGTAATACCATATTTGGTACGCAACTCCAGCTTGCATATTTCACATAGTTCCTGAAAATTAGGAACTGGCAGCCGGAAAGTGTATTTGAAACGGTTTTGCGCAGCAGGATTAGCGGCTAAGAAATCGTCTAAGCCCTTAGGAAGACCAGCCATAATGACAATAGGATTCTCGTCCCACTTGTCCATCTCAACAAAAAGTTTGTCAAGTGGATTGACCTGATTGGAATAGCTGTCTGGCAACAATTTCTGAACGTTATCAAAGAAGAGAATACCTCCCCTAGCCTTTTGCACGTTCTCATCCCATTTTTCGACAAAGCGTTGGTAGTCAACGGCATCAACTATGGTCAGTTGGGGCTTCTCTATTATCTTATACTGGTAAAAATAGTCACGGATGATTTCAGCCAATGCAGTTTTTCCTGTACCTGTCTCACCAATAATAATGGTATTCACACTTAGACGGACATTGATTACATCCTTGCGAGTGTGCAAATAGGTATAGGTATCGACAACATTCTTCAGTTGTTTCTTTACCTCATCAAGCCCGACCATACGGTCTAATACATTTTGAGATACCAACGGATGACCACAGAACTTACAGAACTTGGCTATAGATCGGTTTTCTTTTTGACAATGCTCACAAACCATATTCTTATTCTACATCTTTCTGTAATTGCTTAATAACCCCTGATGGATTTACCTTTACGTTACCTACATCGGGGTGATGATTCAACAGTTTCGGACTGACGATAATCATTTCTAACACAAATAAGGCAACTAGTGTGCTCCATAAGATATAATGAAGCACCGATTCACCACTAATGGAACGAATTTGATTCGTCACATCGTCAAGCATATTGAACTTGGACCCCTTAAACTTGAACGACTTCTGCTTAAAAGTATAATAAAGGGGTTCCAAAAGCTCTGACTTTATATCGTCTTCCATCACTTCGTTTACCAATTGATTGTCACCACGGGAATCACTACGGAAATCGGTAATGTGGCAAATCAGCATATATATTAAAGTAATAACAATAATCACAGGAACCAACATGGTGGGATATGAAGTGTTGACAAACTTCAATATCAAGACGGTGATATAAGAGGAGAAGTAACCTAACAGTCCCCACAAGCAGGAGAGGACAAAACCATATCCACGGAAGAAAGCCCTCATGCCTACAATGACAGCAGTCATACCACCAAGAGGCAGGGAAATGGTAAGCAAAGTGTGACCGAAAATATACTCACGATTATTGATACCCAGCAAGGCAACCATGCCAATCCACATAGCACAAAGTACGTAGTATATGAGCCGCCACATGTTCTCCTTTGCTCGGGCGCGATGATAATTAGTACGCACTTCTTTATATTTCCGGGCTGTTTCATCTTTAGCTGTTACATATCGCTTATAATACCTTTGGTTATGGTCTATCTCGCCAATGTCAAGAAGCCATTTCTCCAAGGTACGCTCATAGCTGTATGTTTCGGCAAATTCCTCATGGGGATTCTCATGGAAGAATACCGACATCCACTGGCTTAATGCACCACGTTTGATTTCAGGTATCAAGGCTGGTCGGTGTGCCAATTTATCAAAATTACGTCCGTCCCTCAGTTCCAAGCCATCCTGAAGGATGTATGTTGGATGTGCACCCAAGATGCAACAGAATCGATAAGCCGCTGTACGAAGGTCGTAGGCACTTAGACGCTCACGATTATCCTCACTTCGTAAATCAAAGCATGCACGACATTGACTAAGCGGTTCAAACCATCCACGTAATTGGGCAAAAAACGAGAAACGACCTTCTGGACTGGAATAATCACTAATTACTTCTGCAAACTCATCGTCACTAAGATGCTGCCATTGTTTCATCTGTTCACAAAGAATTTCACCTACCTTCAGGGGGGTGTCAGCTTCACGGAGATCATAGGCAGCGTCGCGGTCAATGTTATACAGGACCTTATACCCCAACGAGCGAGAAGGCTTCTGACCTTGAGTCATGATACGAAGTGCCTCACAAGCCATCTTGTCTTCATGACTATACATCCAAGAAAGCAACCGGCCATCGCTCAGACTGGTCCACTCGTCATCAGAACAATCCTCATAGCCGAAAGAATGAACTATTTCCGTTAAACTATTTGAGGGATATTTTGGTAAGAAAGGTATCTCGCTATCAATTTCGTATATAGTCTTCAAAATGGCTATACGCATCTCATAAGGACTTTCTGAATTAAAATAGCCCCGCAGACGGTTGATATCTACTTTTGAATGAGACTCAATATACAAGAAGAAGTTGTCGTTGGGATTTCTTAACGCCAATATATATTCTTCCTGATAGCTTAGCACGGAAATAGCCACACTATGAATGTCATCACAACGATTGCCATGAACATCCTTATAGGGATAAGTAGGCTCCATCACGTAAATGGCAGCCATCAGTCCTGCCCTTTGGTCAACAGGATAGCGATTAGTCACAATATCCTTGACGGCAGAACTCAGCTTGACATTTCCACTTTGCTCCAGCCAGCTGGCAATTCGTCCACTATACAAATAGTTAATAGCCAATCGCTCGTTATCGAGTAGCATGGGGATAAGTTCATGAACATTGTCTGCAACAAGATTCTGCTCGGGATCTACAACAAAACTACGATATTTCAACAAAGGAGAAGACACGTCAACCTTCACATCCTCGCCCAAGAACCATCGTTCCACCTCATCATAACCCCAACGGCTCTGAGGATTGACAGCTGTCAGACCCTGGACTATCATCTTTACGCGGTCAGGCAACTCGTTCATTCTAGGCAGACGTCCTTCATTTTTCTTGCGCATCATGACACGCTCATTCTGGCTCAACGGGTTTTCGCCCAGCCAGAGCGACATCAATGTGATACCTAAAGAATAAAAGTCAACGGAAGGGGTAATTTCCACCTCTCCATCAATGACGTCAGTGTACATCTCGGGAGCCGCAAATACAGGGGTACGAGCCTGGGTGGTCCTATGCAAGCGCTCCTCACCTTCCATAATACTGGAGATACCAAAATCGCCCAATACAACTTCCTTATGGTCCTTATCACGAAAGAAATAGTTGCTGGGTTTGATATCCTTGTGGATAATATTGTTGTTATGGCAGTACGCCAACGCGGCTGCTGCCTGAAGAGCAATACGACGGAACTGGACAAAATTACCATCAAGGTCATATTCTGCCAACGTACCTCCACGAAGATATTCCATCAATTCATAATCGCGGTTCTTACCGTCAACATAGGTCTTACCATAGTCAACAACCCGAACCAGCATCTCCATGTTGAAGTTCTGGATAATGCGCATCAACTCCTTCTTGATAGTGAAATTGGGGTAGTAAATCTTCAACACCATCTCCCCCTCCTCACCATGAACCAAATAGACCTGGGCTTCTCCGGAATTGTCGCTAAGGCACTTAATGCCCCGATATACACGACCTTTCAGAATGAAATCGCCATCACCAGCCTGCGAAGTATCCGCACTACTACCTGGCCTTACTGTAGTTTCCGTGTTGAGCTTTGAGACTACAGGTGCAGCATCTACTCGAATGGTGGCACCCATATCTGGTTTTCTTATGGTCTCGTCCATAGAACTTATTTGTCGTCTTTAATTTCCTCTCTACTATTTTTTCCTAACACTACCCACTTGCCACCAAGATGAGGTTTAGCACATCCGCAAGGACTGCTATGCATAGCATGCTTGTAATTGCATACCCAAGCCAAGCGAACACCCTGAGGTTTGCAAGCCATCGCATAATTTCGGGCTTTTACCGGTGATGCAGACGGGACAACAGCCAACTTGTCGAGAATAGCTGAAAGCATCTTTATTTTGACCATCTTTTGCCCCTCAAGCTCTTCACGGGTCATGCGCTTTGACTCCACTTTGGGAATAACAGGGAATTCCACTCCGTCATCTTTGGCCAAGAGGGTCAACACACGTTCACGGAGTTTGGCATTCATCTGTTCACGGACAACATCACGCTCGGAATTATAGGGGAGTGCATTTTCCAGATTAGTGTAGTCACGAACTATTTCAAGCAATTCCTGATAATCAGGATTCTTTTGAAGTTGTTTAACCAAGGAACGAGCTTCTTCTGTCAAGGCAGAACCGCACTTTTTGCAGAAAGCAAATTCGTTCAGGGTATGACAAGTCGGGCAGACAATACCACCCCGAGGACTACCGCAATCTGGGCAATAAGGCTCGATACCCGAAAGATGGGCGCCACAAAATGAGCAAATATCTTTCTTGATATAGTGATGGCACGACTCACAGAAGTCAGCATCTGGATCAATCTCCGCTCCACAATGCGGACAAATCATCTTATTGATAGGCTGACCACACCGGGCACAGAACATGGCTTCCAATTCATTGATTGCACCGCAATAAGGACACGGGCGACCAGCAGCCTGAGCATGTTGCTGAGCCATTTTCATCTGAACCGGCCCTTGTTCTGGACGCATAGGTTGCTCAAAAGCCTGTTTAGGCCCTGCACTTCCTTGTGCTTTCTCGTTAAATGAGTTATTATCAAACATAATAGTAATATAATTGATGCAAAGATAACTATTTTTTCATTAACACACAAAAAACCGCCGTAAATTTTATATTTACGACGGCATTTTTATTAGTTTTTGCAACAATTATTACCAAAGCGGCAGACGTTCTGACTTAGGAACGAACATTTTATCGCCTTCTTTCACATTAAATGCATCATACCACATGTCGATATGTGGCAGGGCTCCATTGACGCGATAACGGCCTAAAGAGTGAGGATCGCTCTTTGTACGATTACGGATTTCTGCTTCCGTAATATTGCCAGCCCACACCCCAGCATAAGCCAGGAAGAAACGCTGGTCAGCTGTCAGACCATCAATCACAGGAAGAGGATTGCGCTTGGTCGCGTTTTTGTATGCATACCAGGCCACTTGCAGACCACCATGGTCAGCAAGGTTCTCACCCAACGTCAGACGACCATTAGCATTGAGGTCGGGCAACACCTTAATCTTTGAGAAGAAGTCGGCATACTTATCAGTCCGTAATGTAAAGTTCTTTCCATCTTCCGAAGTCCACCAGTCATGCATATTGCCATCCTTGTCAAAGCGACGTCCCTGATCATCAAAGCCATGCGTCATCTCATGCCCGATTACAACACCAATAGCACCATAGTTAAAGGCATCATCAGCAGTTGCATCAAAGAATGGAACTTGCAGGATACCAGCGGGGAAGCATATCTCGTTCGTGGTTGGATTATAGTAGGCGTTCACCGTCTGTGGAGTCATGTGCCAGTCGTCACGGTCAACAGGTTTTCCTGCTGTATGTTCAATGCGCCATGCAGTCCAGAAGCGGGCACACTCTTTCATGTTATCATAGTACGATTTTTTTGCATCAATTTTCAGACCGCTAATGTCCGTCCACTTATCAGGATAACCTATTTTCACATAGAAAGTATTCAGCTTCAGCAAGGCGTTCACTTTCGTAGAATCGTCCATCCAATCCTGAGCAGCAATACGCTCTCCAAGAGCAATACGGAGATTCTCTACGAGTGTCTTCATACGCTCTTTGGAAGAGGCAGGGAAATACTTCTTCACATAGATTCGGCCTAAAGCCTCACCCATAACGCCTTGTACCTGATTGGTGGCACGACGCCACAGAGGATGGTCTTGCTGACGACCCGAGAACACCTTTCCATAGAACTCAAAGTTCTCTGCACGAACAGCATCGTTCAGATAGCCGGAAGCAGAGCCTATAAGTCCCCACTCCATCACGTCACGATATTCTGCTGCTGTCATCTCTGCAAACAGCTTGTCTGCTGCAGCCATGAATTCAGGCTGTCCTACCACCATCTCTTGGATATACTCTGTCTTAATACCCTTGGCATTCATCTGCTTCTCAAGCATAAAATGAGGATAGTTGGCATTAAACTCCTTCAATGTCATCTTATGATAGTTGGCAATAGGGTCGCGAAGTTCTGTACGAGACTTGGAAACCTTTGCAAGTGCTGTCTCTATCTTGAGAATGTTCTTCATCTTCTTCTCTGCGGCACCTTTCTTGAAGCCAAAGAGCTGGAACATTTTAACAATATGTTTCTTATAGGCCTCACGGATTTTCTTGGTAGCCTCGTCATTCTCCAGATAATAGTCTTTCTGTCCGAGTGTAAGACCACTCTGATAGATGTTCAGAATATTTTCCGATGCGTTCTTGTCATCAGCTCCGATATATGCAGAGAAAAACTCTGATTCGCCATAAGGCATCATGCTGAGCTGCACGTTGAACAGCTGTTCTTTGTTTTTCGCATTCTCCAGGGTCTTCAGTTCACCCATCAAAGGAGTAACCCCTTCTTTCTCTCGGCGGGCAGAGTCCATAGCCAACTTGTAAAGGTCGCTCAACTTCTGCTCTACACTTCCTTGCGCATAGTTGTTCTCCAACAGTTCTTTTAGAATACCATTAATACGCTTGTTGTTGTCTTCAGCCAAGCGGTCAAAACTGCCATAACGAGAATAGGCAGGAGGCAGCGGATTGGCTTTCATCCATCCACCACAGGCATACTCATAGAAGTCGTCTGCAGGTCGTACACTCGTATTGAGGTCTTTCAGGTCGATACCTGAGCGTAGCTGTGCTGATGACGTAAGAGTCATTGTAGCTAATGCCATAACAGTTAATAATTTTTTCATAAGTTGTTTATTTTAATTGGATAAAATGTCTAGTTCTTCTGAGAGTTTCTCCCATCGTTCCACTTCTTCGTCAAGGGCTTTCTTCGTTGACGTATATTCTGTCACGAATTCCATATTCGATGCATTCTCCGGCTTCATCAGCAAGTCATCAAGCTCTTTCAGGCGGCGTTCCATATCGCTGATTTTTCGCTCAGACTGTTCTACAGCTTTCTCTGCCTTTCGTAATTGCTTTTGCCGTTCTTTATGTTCAGCATAACTTGTATTCTTTGCAGAAGAAAGCTTGTCTTCTTTTAGTCCGTCAGGTACGGACTTTTGGTCCGAAGGGAGCGGACTGGCAGTCCGTCCTGTTCGGACTGTTACTTCCAGCTCGTTCAATTCTCTGATTTCTTTAGTCTGGAGGAAATCATAAATACCTCCAAGGTGTTCTTTTACCTTTCCACCTCCGAACTCATAGACCTTTGTCACCAGTCCATCCAAAAATTCACGGTCGTGGCTGACCACAATCGCTGTTCCGTCAAAGGCTCGTATCGCCTCTTTCAGTACATCCTTCGAAGCCATATCAAGGTGGTTGGTAGGCTCGTCAAGAATCAGCAGATTAACAGGTTCCAGCAACAGGCGAATCATAGCCAGACGACTACGCTCACCTCCACTGAGCACTTTTACTTTCTTATCAGACTCCTCGCCACCAAACATAAAGGCACCAAGGATATCGTTGATTTTCAGACGGATATCCCCCTTAGCCACATTATCTATGGTTTGGAACACCGTCAGATTCTCGTCCAACAGCTGTGCCTGGTTTTGGGCAAAATAACCTATCTGAATATTATGGCCTACCTTCAATTTCCCCTCAAAAGGTATCTCACCCATAATACACTTCACCAAAGTAGATTTACCTTCACCGTTTTTACCTACAAAGGCCACCTTCTCACCTCGTTTGATGGTCAGGTTGACAGCAGAGAAAACGGTATGTGAGCCATAGCTCTTGGCAACATCTTCGCAAATAACAGGATAATCGCCAGAACGCAGACAAGGCGGGAACTTTAGGTGCATGGCAGAATTATCTACCTCATCAATCTCGATGGGAACAATCTTCTCCAACTGCTTGATTTTCTGTTGCACCTGTACAGCCTTCGTAGCCTGATAACGGAAACGCTCTATAAACTGGCGCATTTCCATGATTTCCTTCTGCTGGTTCTCGTAGGCTCTCAACTGCTGTTCACGACGCTCTTTTCGAAGAGTGACATATTCGTCATACTTCACCTTATAATCAATAATACGTCCACATGAAATCTCCAGTGTACGATTGGAAACATTATTGATAAAAGCACGGTCGTGGCTCACCAGAACCACCGCCTTGGCACTTTGGGCAAGGAACTGCTCCAGCCATTGTATGGATTCAATGTCAAGATGGTTGGTAGGCTCGTCGAGCAAGAGCACGTCAGGCTTCTGCAACAGGATCTTTGCCAATTCTATACGCATGCGCCAACCTCCGCTGAACTCACTGGTAGGACGTTCAAAGTCTGTACGCAGGAAGCCCAGACCTGTTAGTGTGCGTTCAATTTCTGCTTCATAGTTCTCAGCCCCCATCATCATATAGCGCTCATGTTCCTGAGTGAATTTCTCCACCAAGTCCATATAGTCAGCACTCTCATAATCGGTACGCTCCGCTAACTGCTGATTCATGCGGTCAATGCGTTCCTTCATCTTCGTGATGTCAGCAAAGGCTTTCTGAGCTTCCTCACGAACGGTGGTATCATCCTGAAGAATCATGACCTGTGGCAAGTAGCCTATCGTGGTATCGTTAGGAACACTCACCACGCCACTTGTTGGCTGTTGGATACCACATAGTATCTTCAACAGCGTTGACTTGCCTGCTCCGTTTTTTCCCACAAGAGCTATCCGGTCGCGATCATTGACCACGAAACTGGCATCTGTAAAGAGGGGTTTTATGCCAAATTCAACATGTAGGGATTCTACCGAAATCATTGCATACTACTTGAAAACGACTTTACTCCGACAACACTCTGTCCCATCCGTACGAACAATTCGGATACTATATTCTGTATCGCCTGTCTGCTCCAGATAGAAAGAAAGTTGGTCACCGGCATGAGCCTCAGCAACATAGGCTATCTCAAAACGCTTAATCTGATGCGAACGATACCATTCCATATCCCATAGGTCAAGCACATGCTCTATGTATTTCACACTATTGATATGTCCATTGATATCTACATCATTATAATAGGTGTCAATAGTACGGACCAGTTGGGCATCATTACCCATCTTCACCCGTCCACCCTTGTCAATGGGACATTCCTTGTCATTGACTATCCAATTCTCGATAGCCCCATTGTCTATTGCGTATATATCGGTTGGCTGACGGGTTTCCGTGTCTATCATCGCCCAGATGCTGCGACCATAGCCATAGGTATGACCGTCCTCTCCGATGACAGCAAAGTTACGGGAGGTGAAATAGCGCATAGCACTCTCCACCCAAGTCTCCACATTGAACTTTGTATATTGCATGGGCATCTCGTCCATCTCAATAGCCAGACGGGAAAGAACCCACGAACGTTTAATACTCATGAGGTATTTCATGCCAAAGCCACGTGCCGACGAATGGAAATCAGCAGCATTCAGCATGTGATTACCCAAATGGCCCATAAAGAGACGTCCACTGAAATCACAGTGGAACGGCTCAGACATAAAGGGATAGCAACCTACTTTATCCATGTTGTTCCTCCCTCTGTTCCAAGAATTTGCTGACTTCTTCCTGTTTACCACGAGTAACGGCAATTCGTCCACTACGGGTATATTGGAATACGCAATTGAACTCTGCCAATTCGCGATACAAGGCTATGATTTTTTCGGTCACCCCATGTTTCATCACAATAGTATAAGTAGGGTTCACTTCCGTGATACTAGCATCGTAACGACGAATAGTACGTGAAATTTCCGGATTCTCCAGTACTTTATTGGTGTTCAGTTTGTAAAGTCCTGTCTCACGGATAAAAAGCTGTTCATCGGTGAAGTAGTTTGCCTTAATCACATCGATTTTCTTTTCTATCTGCTTGGTAATCTTCACTATCTGATCCTCATCGCTCCATGCGGTGATGGTGTACTTATGAACCCCCTCAATGCTGGAGGCCGACACGTTCAGACTTTCAATATTTACCTGACGGCGGGTGAACACAGCAGTAATCTGATTCAGAATACCAGCCACATTCTCCGAGTAAACCAGCAACGTATATAATTTCTTATTATCTTTCATATTCTATAGCGGTAGCCAATTTTTCACTTTTCACTTTCACCTTTTCCCTTAAATCTCCAGCATCATATCGCTGACATTCATGCCTGGAGGAGTCATGGGCAGCACATCGTCATCTTCCTTGATGGCACACTCCAAGATATACGGGCCTTCCGTCTTCAGCATCTTCTCAACAGCAGCGGCAAGCGTGCTACGGTCTGTAACAGCCTCATAGCCAATACCATAGGCCTTGGCTATCAGCTCGTAGCAGGGATTCATCATCTTGGTAAACGACTTACGACGCATCCAGAACATATCCTGCCATTGGCGCACATTGCCCAGGTAATTGTTGTTCAAAAGAATCATCTTCACTGGCGACTGTTGTTCCATAATAGTACCCAGTTCCTCGATACACATCTGGAAGCCGCCATCACCCATAAAGCAGCAAACAGTACGGTCGGTACCAAAGGTAGCTCCAATGGCTGCAGGCATACCATAGCCCATCGTACCTAAGCCACCACTGGTACAAATGCTGCGCTTCTGCTCATATTTGAAATAGCGAGTGGCAAACAACTGGTTCTGTCCCACGTCAGTTACGAGCACGGTTCCTTTAGGAGCCTGCTCAGCAACGGCATTCACCACCTCACCCATCAGCAGCGGACCTTCTTTCGGATGAATAGCTGGTTCTATCACCTTCTCATGCTCCTTCTGATCCAGTTCCTTGAACGAATCGCGCCACTCCTGATGGTTAGCCTTATGGAGCAAAGCGGTAAGGGCAGGCAACGACTGCTTACAGTCAGCCACCACAGCCACATCAGTCTTCACATTCTTGTCAATCTCACTCTTGTCGATATCCAAATGAATAATCTTGGCTTGTTTGGCATAGGTTTTCGTATTACCTGTCACACGGTCTGAGAAACGCATACCGATAGCTATCAGCACGTCACATTCCTGTTCCTTCAGGTTAACGGCATAGTTTCCATGCATACCCAACATTCCGACATTAAGAGGATGATTTGAGGGCAATGCACTCAGTCCCAGCATGGTACGACCGGCAGGGATGTCTGCTTTCTCCAAGAAAGCCTTCAACTCCTCTTGGGCATTTCCCAGTTCAACACCCTGTCCGACCAATGCCAGAGGGCGCTTTGCATTGTTTATCAGTTCTGCTGCTTGCTTTACCAGTTCCTCGTTCAGTTTGGGATATGCCACATAAGAGCGGATAAAATCCACTTTCTTGGGTTCCCAGGCTATTTCCTCCACCTGAGCATTACGGGGGAAGTCCAGTACTACAGGACCAGGACGACCGCTACGGGCAATATAGAAGGCACGGCTGACAGCCCATGCGATATCCTCTGCATGGCGAATCTGATAGCTCCATTTGGAGATAGGCTGTGCCACACCCACCAGGTCAACCTCTTGGAAGGCATCGGTACCCAAGGCTGAAATAGCCACCTGACCGGCAATCACCACAACAGGTGTTGAATCCAGCATAGCATCAGCCACACCTGTCAGCGTGTTGGTAGCACCAGGGCCACTGGTCACCAAAGCCACGCCTACCTCGCCAGAAACACGCGCATAGCCCTCTGCAGCATGTACCGCAGCCTGTTCGTGGCGCACCAATATATGGTCAAAACATTTCTTTTCACCTCGTGTGTAGTCGAATAGCGAATCATACGTGGGCATGATAGAGCCGCCAGGGTAACCGAAAATAGTCTTCACCCCCTCGGCCTGCAATGCACGCATCAGCGCTTTCGAACCTGTTATCTTGTCTCTCATATCTTCATAAATTAGAAATTAGAAATTAGAAATGAGAAATGTAAATGTTGAAATGATTAAATGAACTTCCGAAGCCATTCCTTCATTTTTTCATTTTCATTTCTCATTTCTCATTTTTCATTACTCATTTAATATTCTCACTCCACCCTTATCAGCACTTGATACGCTCTGAGCGTAGGCACGCAGGGCTTTCGACACCTGGCGGTTGCGCTTGAGTGGTTGTTGCGGACGGGCTGCCAGTTCTTCGTCCGACAGCTTCACGTTGATGCTGCGGTTGGGGATGTCTATCACGATGATGTCGCCATCCTTGATTTTGCCGATGTTACCACCTGCAGCAGCTTCCGGCGAAATATGTCCGATGCTCAGACCGGAAGTACCTCCTGAGAAGCGTCCGTCAGTAATCAGGGCACACTCCTTACCCATGTGCATCGACTTGATATAGGACGTGGGATACAACATCTCCTGCATGCCCGGGCCACCCTTTGGACCTTCGTGGGTGATGACAACACAGTCGCCTTTCTTCACCTTGCCGCCCAGGATTCCCTCGCAGGCATCTTCCTGAGAGTCGAAGACAACGGCAGGACCTTCGAAGTGCCACAGGCTCTCATCGACACCGGCAGTCTTCACCACGCATCCGTCCTGGGCAATGTTGCCGAAGAGGACTGCCAAGCCGCCATCCTTGGTGTAGGCGTGAGCGATGTCGCGGATACAACCATTGGCGCGGTCGGTATCCAGCGTGCCCCACTCTTCGCTCTGGCTACCCATCTTCGTGGAGAAGCGATTTCCGGGAGCCGACTGATAGATGCGGTTGGCTTCTGCATCGACAGCACCATCTACGATACTGTATTTCTTGATAGCCTCACTGAGCGTCATCTTATCCACACGTGGAGCAGAGCCATCAATGAGTCCACCCTTGTTGAGTTCATTCAATATGCCTAAGATACCACCTGCACGACCACACTCCTGAACGGAATATTTCTGGGTGTTAGGAGCCAGTTTGCAAAGACAGGGAACCTTACGGGAAAGGGCATCGATATCCTTCATCGTGAAGTCGGCACCAGCCTCTTGGGCTACAGCCAACAGGTGGAGCACGGTATTCGTAGAACCACCCATCGCAATGTCCAGAGACATCGCATTCATAAAGGCCTTGCGAGTGGCAATATTACGAGGCAGCACGCTCTCATCACCATCCTCATAGTAGGCAAAGGCATTCTTCACCACCTGACGTGCAGCAGCCTTAAAGAGCTCTATACGGTTGGTATGAGTAGCCAGAATCGTTCCGTTGCCAGGCAGGGAAAGACCTATCGCCTCTGTCAGCGAGTTCATGCTGTTGGCAGTAAACATGCCTGAGCACGAGCCACAGCCAGGACAAGAACAACTCTCGATTTCCTTCATCTCCTCGTCAGTAACAGAGGGGTCAGCACCCTTCACCATCGCAGTTATCAGGTCGGCATTCTCACCACGCCAGCGACCTGCCTCCATAGGACCTCCCGAGCAGAACACCGTTGGGATGTTCAGGCGCATGGAAGCCATCAGCATACCTGGGGTTACCTTGTCACAGTTCGAGATGCAAATCATAGCATCTGCCTTGTGCGCATTAACCATATATTCTACACTATCGGCAATGATGTCGCGACTGGGCAGTGAATAGAGCATACCGTCGTGTCCCATCGCAATACCATCATCGATGGCAATGGTGTTGAACTCTGCGGCATAGCAGCCCATCTTCTCTATTTCCTCACGGACAATCTGTCCGATTTCGTGCAAATGGGTATGTCCCGGCACAAACTGGGTGAACGAGTTGACAACGGCAATAATGGGTTTGCCAAACTGTTCGTGTTTCATACCTGTAGCTACCCAGAGCGCACGCGCTCCGGCCATTCTACGTCCTTCTGTGCATACCGCACTACGCAATGGATGTTTCATATCTCTAACTTAGTATTTGTCTATTTAGCCTGCAAAGATACAGCTTTTTCCGTTAAATACCAACAAAAAAGCGGATTTTCTGCAAACCCGCTTTCGTTCTGTTATTTTATTTCATATTCTTCTTTCTCATATACTCCTGCTGGGCAGCCTTCATATCTTCACGGAAAGTAGGATTAGACTGCAAGGCACCATAGCCGATACTTGCTCCCATACGACTGGCATCCACATCGGTCTGCCAGTGGGCTCCCACAATGACACGGCTCTCACCATAATCCCAACCTCGTTTCAGTATCTCATTGGCATGCTCAGGACACACCTCCGACAATAACAAGGCGGTAGCCCATCCGCGAGAAGTATGGCCAGAGGGATAAGAGCCTTCCTTGCCCAGTTCCACCTCGTCTTCCTCTTTGTCGTAAGTCAGGATATGCTCATGAAAGCGGACATAAGGACGGGTACGATGATAGAATGCCTTAGGAGCCACACGCATCTGGTCGGTCGTCACCAGGCTACGAGTCAGCAGTTTCCAGATAGCAGGCGTATTTTCCTTGCTGATAGTCATCCCCAATGCCTCGTTAAAACTGGAGAACAGCGTATCTATAGGATTCCAAATACCATCTCGGCGAGCCACCTTGGCTCGTTCAGGATTAGTGACACGCTGATCCTTACCCCAGAAGTAGCGCATCAGGTCGTAGGTAAAATACTCGTTCAAAGTGTCAGGAGGGGCAGGCAGACACTTAATGAGATTAGGCATCTCCTCTGTCGTGTAGTATTTCTCTATATCACCCTTCTGAACACCAGGCATTGCCCTACCCTTCAACCGGCAGAACTCCTTCTTCGCCTTCTCCAGCTGCTCCAGGAACATCGGATGAGTATGCATCTTACCGTAAGCCACCGTAGCAGCCAACCTACCGGCATCCACATCGCTTTGCCAGTGGGCACCCACGATGACACGGCTGTCGCCATACATATAGGCTCGCGCAAACAGGGTGTCAGCACGCTCAGGGTTGATTTCTGAGAGCAACAGGGCTATACACCATCCCATGAGAGCATGACCAGAGGGATAGGAATATGAGCTGCCATTCGACATAAACTCCTCTTCCTCTGGGGTAAGCGTTGACTCATGGAAGCGCAAAAAGGGACGCTTGCGAGCATAGAATTTCTTGACATCGGTACATATCTTGTGGGCTGTGGAAGTGGCATCCTTCAGCAAGCGGTACATCTCGGGAGTCTCCTCCCTGGACATCTGCAGGCCAAAGGGAACGCTGAATTCCTTCATCATCCATTCAATATTTGACTCTGCATCTTCACGGGCCATCTTGGCACGCTCCGGATCCTTGGTACGCAGGTCCTTGCCCCAATAATAGCGCATGATGTCATGTGTCCACTGAATGCCAAACGTGTCAGGTGGAGCAGGCATAAACTTACGCATATCAGGCATTTCCTTCGCCGTGAAATAGATATTCGCAGGCTCTTTTACAGCTTTCTGCGCCTGCACGCTCACAGTTCCGCCAACCAGCAATGTTGTAGCCAGCATACCTACTACAAACCGCATCTTCATCTTTTTCTTGCCCATCATTTCTTCATTTTTCCGATTTTGCCTGCAAAGTTACGAAAAATTTCTGTATCTTTGCGGCCAAATTAAGAAAAAGCGTATCATGATGAATTTTTTTGAGAAGACAAGAGAGATTTACTTGGCAGGAGGATGCTTCTGGGGAACGGAGCATTACTTCAAGCAGATAGAAGGCGTTGTGGAAACAGAAGTAGGGTTTGCCAACGGAAACACAGAGAATCCCACCTACAAGGAAGTCTATACCGACACTACGGGATATGCCGAGACCGTACATGTGAAATACCACCCTGATGTCGTAAGCCTTGAGTTCCTGTTGCAGATGTTCTTCAAAGCCATCGACCCCACAAGCCTCAACAAGCAGGGACACGACGAAGGCACCCGCTATCGTACAGGCATCTACTACACCGACCCAGAGGACCTGCCTGTTATCGAAAAGGTGTTTGCCGAAGAACAGAAAAACCACCAGCAGCCACTGGCCGTAGAGAAACTTCCCCTCAAGAACTTCTATACCGCCGAAGAGTATCATCAGGACTATCTCGACAAGAACCCCACAGGCTACTGTCACCTACCCCTGTCACTCTTCGAGTTTGCAAGGAAAGCGAAAGAGAAGAAGTAAGAAGAAGTAAAAACTGAATTCCAGCATCTCACAGAAAAGAATAAGAGGGCTCTCCTTATTTGGGGAACCCTCTTTCTGCTTCATGTCGGCAGTTTTAATAACTGTCATCTGTCAGTTGTCATTATTTCGCTTTTACCTTCTTATACTTGCCACTTGTCAAGTCTTCCAGATAGCCGCGCGATTTCCACTGCGAGAGCGTGTTCTTAATTTTTTTCTCGTCATTGCCCTTGCCCTCGGCGGTATATACGCGCACGACTTCGTCAAAGTCAAACACGCCCTGCTCGTCGGTGTTAATCTTATCCAGCAGACTCTGTGGGCCGCGTGTAACCAGTTTGACACTCTCGGTAGCCTCGCGAATATCGTCTGCAAAGAGCTTGTATTTGAGGTACAAGTCCACTTGCATCGACCAGCGGCAATAGTATTCTATCTCGGGTTCCCAGACCATTCCGTTGGCAGCATAGATGAGACAGGCACGACGGAAGGCAGCTACCAGACTGCGGTGTGAGAGCGTATCGAGCACACGGTCCTGAGTCTTCGACGTGAACTCGTCAATCTCGGCTTTCAGCTTCTCTGCCATTTTCTGAGCCTGTTTACACACGATGGTACCGGTGGCTTTTTTCAGATTCTCAATGAAGGGACGTATCGATTCGTCATACTTCTTGTCGTAGCTGCCGAAGACGGGTATGGGAGCACCTATCTCCACCGTCGGGATTCCACCTAAGACGAGTCGCGAAATAGGGCCTTCGCCGTGGATATAGCGGAAATACTTCTTGAGTTTGGGCTCTGTCGTATCAGCCACATAGTTCAGTCGCAGACAACCGTCGGCATTGACCGATTGCGCACCTACGCGGTCCTGTCCGAAGTCGTTATCCTCATCGTCCACGAGCTTCATCAGCGAGAACGAGTTAGAACGTCCTTTGGCACCCTCCAGACGGTCCCAGTCCTCCAGTTCGTTCAGCTTTAGGAAGAGGAAGCCATTCTGCGCATCCTCCATAGCCTGCCCCAGTCTTGGGCGCGTGATGTCGGGGAACAACCAGCGAATATCCAGATCGTCGGGGCGCTTGGGCTTCTCCTCGTCCTGACGCGTGCGGTTATACTTGTCGTTATACTCCTTCAGACGGCGGCGGTCACGTTTCGAGGTCTCCTTCACCTCTGCCAGGATGTGCTTGATGGGTAGCGTGATACACTCCTTACCGCCACCCTCCTTGGCTACCAGCAGACAATTCATGCGAAGCTCACGGGTACGGCCGTCGATATAGACGAAGTTCAAGCCGCGCGGATAGATGGAGTAAGCCACGGGAATAACCTGTGCCACGGTTCCCTTCAGCAGGTCGGGAGTCTGCGAGATGCTCGTCTCAACCAACTTGGGCAACGGTGAGGGCAACGGTGGCAGCTGTTCACTGGCAAACACCTCAGCCCACGACAGCGGTGTGAATTTCTTAACCTGCTTCTTCGTAGAAGCCTTCTTCTCAATGGCCTTTTTGGCCTTCTTTGTTTCTTTTGTCATATTCCTAATAATTAAAGTGATTTTTACGATATTGCTTTGTAATAGCGCTGATGTCAACCCCAGCCTGTCGGGCCATGTGATAGAACGTGGCAATCGAGGTGCGCCCGTCGGCCTGATGCAGACATTGCTGCCACTTGCGTTCACAGTCTGCTTGACGATACTTCGTGCTATGGGCACACAACTGATGGTACAGGTCTCGCCCGGCGCTGCCAAGACCATTGGCAAGGGCAAAGCCCAGACGCACATAGTCATCATACGACTCGGCAATGTTGGCATTGCGGGCTATCAACTCACGGGTGACCGCCGTGGCCAGCGCCAGCTCCTCCGATGGGGAGAGCGGCTGGCAAGGCGTAGGCTGCTGGCTTATGGCATCACGCTGGACGTTGTCCTGTTGGTTCAGCCAAGCCAGAGGGTCGAATACGGAAGTTTGCTGTGTATCCATTTTTTTAATTGTCATTTGTCAACTGTCAACACCGGATTCACATACACCTCAGGATCGTAGCAGAGGAAACAGGCGCGAGACTCGTTTCTGACCGACGGGTCAGCCTGCTTGGGGCTAAGGCCATAAAGGGACATCAGGTAGTTCCTGACTGCATCGAACCACTGGCGGTGGTTACACTTCGTGAGGTCAATCTCAATGAACCACTTCAGTCCGTCGCCCGAGGGAGAGCGGAATGCCATCAGCGTCTTGAAATGAGGGTCGGCTATCAGCTTCTGCTTCAGTCCGTCCACATCCTCAATGTGGTCAAGGTCCATACAGAGCACACTCGAATGCCTCACCAGCGAAGCATCAGAACAATAAGAGAACACACCCGCAGGCGTCACATAAGGGAAATTCGTCCCCTTGTACTGGCGGGCAGCTTCGTGGCCTATGATGGCCCTCAGCAGCACTGTCTGAGGTTCCAGTTCCTTACTCTTGACGATGGCAGCCACCTCTGCCAGACTCAGTGTGGTCAACGGCACCTTGTTCGTAATCGGTCCATTGAAATACGACATTTCATACATCTTGTCCATAGCCTTACAGTTTTACATTGTTAATCAGTTCCATAGCCTCACGCAACATGGTTTCCTTCACGTCCAACCCCTCACGCTTAAATATCTTCAGCGTCAGCTGGTAGGCTTCGTCCCTCGTAGCCGAGATGCGCCCGTGAGCTGCCTTACGCAGCAGCGTAGAGTTAGCTCTTACGCGTGGCTTGTTAGGTACATAGTCGAACGTCGCATTGCGCATCAGCTGCAACTGACCGTTGGTCTTACTACCCTGCTCCAGAACGGGCTTGAACTCGTCGTCCGGCAGGAACTGAATGTTACTTACTCTGTTGTTCTCGTCTGTGGTGACAACAGCAACACCGTTGATGGATAATGTCTCCATAATCTTTTTTTGTTTTTTATTAAAGAAATGTGAGACTTGTCTCGATGCTCAACTCATTCTTTTCAGCGCGCCGAACAAGAAAAGCACCACAACCGTATGATCCGGACTGCGGTGCAAAGATAGGTACAAATTTCATATCACCAAAGGATATAAAGGGAATAGTAAGGAATGGTAATTTGCTGAATTAGAAAGAATTACAGCGACATTAATATATATGTTCAGAAAGATAATTCCCTACTTTAGATTGACGTGAAACAGACTTTGGAACAAAACAAGAAGACGCAATCCAAAGAATGTAAGACTTTGCATCACCTCTACCAACTTTAGAACAAAAAAATTGGATGAATCCACATAGAACTCATCCAAACTAACAGCTCATTTCGAACAATAATCTATACTTTAATCAAAATTGATGGCTGATAATCTTTGCTGAAAGTCATTGGCTAACTTTTCGTCCGTATCACCCATTCCTTTCAGCTCCTTACGCTTACCACTAATGGTGTTCCATCCCAGAGGCTTGTATTTCCCTTTGACACTATATTTGGGTACAAAATACTTCGCATATAATTGCGTCTCCTGACTTTCAGGAACACCACACCATTTCAGGAATTCTACCAACACTATACTTGAAAGGCTGTCGGCCTGTCCTTTCACATTGGCAACATCGTCAAAGTGTTCGACAACCTTTCTTACTTTCAACGCCTTAGCATGATTCTTCCGCCAATAATAAGCCTCTATATCGGTCAAGCCCTCATTACGCGCTTGTTTGATGGTTTTAATAATCAAATACTGCGTCAAAACTTGTTTGTCGCAAGAATGATAACCTCGTTTCAAAAATCTTTCGTCCTCGTCAGAGCCAGCCTTCTCCCTCAGCTCCTCCAATTCATTTTGGGGTAGTTCCTGCGTAGAAACCATAAACGCCGAGGCTGCCTTCACAGCACCCAACAATTCCTCGCAACTCTCCTTATAAATCTGACGTAGCTGAACAATATCATTACGCGTTTCTTCCTCCTTCACTATCATCTCATGACACAACGCAAGCATTACTGATGATGTAGAAAACAACGTATCAAAAGCATGATACAATCTTTTAACTTCATCCGGGAAAGAATCCATTCCAAACATATCAGGCGTATATTCACCATTTCCCAAAGGCGACTTATCAAAGACCGACGGTGACTCCACTCCATTAGGCAACTGCGTATAGTCAACAGGCGTCGTCTTATAGAAAATCTTCCTCAGACTGGCTATCGTGCTTCTTATCTTCTTAAACAACGTCTCAGCCGTATTAAAACACTTGTTATTATCAGTAGCATACGAACGGATAAATCTCTCAGAGAACCTGGTAAGTGCCTTCGCTTCAATATTTACACGATGCTGATAAATCTGCACCATCTCGGTAGTTTGTTCTATCTCATAGGCATTATGGTGCTTACTCTTAATACCCTCAATGAACTTCTCTTCAAGCAGTTCATCCATTGCGTCGAGAACCATTTCCAATCCCGACTTGTCATGTTCAACTATAGTTTTGGGAATCATAATGAAAAGGATTTTTTATTCTCCATCCAGCAACAAACGTGCCAATGCTCAAACTGTCAAATACTGCTGACATGTTGGCAGTCATTAGACAAAAGTGCACTTTAAAAAGGCTAAAACGCCTTAAAACATTTGCATATCTCGGAATTATTTTGTAACTTTGTAGAGTAGTTAGAAGGTATCTGATACCATGAAAAACACAAATTTATTAACCCTATTTATTCACCTTTAAAACACAACGATTATGAACAAAACATGGAAAACAATTCTGAAGATTCTCGGGTACGTCATCAGTTTCCTGCTGACAAAGGACAAAGGTCAGAAGACTAAAAAGCAATTCGTGTAATTCGAGAAATTCGTGTTCAAAAATCATGGAAAACACGCGGTTTAAAATCTCTCAGTATGCCTGTGCGGTGTTGCTCATCATGAGCAGCATCGCGCTCGTAGCCTACCAGGTGGTCAGCATCGAGGATGTGGCCGCCGGACTGCTCTATTATGTGGCGCAGTCGTTCCTCCTGGCAGGCTCCATCTTCGGACTCGACCAGTACATCAAAATCATTAAACGCAACGATCATGGAACACACAAGACTCAGTAAACACTTTCAGTTAGACGAATTCATCAACGTGGGAAAATACCCGGATAACAAACCGACCATGCAGCATGTGGCCAACATGACCTACGGCTGCCTGATGCTGCTGGAGCCCGCCCGACAGGTGGGCGGCCCCATCCTCATCAACTCCGGCTTCCGCAACTCTCGCGTCAATGCCCTCGTGGGTGGTGTCCGTAACTCGCAGCACCTCCTCGGTCAGGCTGCCGACATCCGCCCTCGCGACCCTGCTCAGTTTCAACGCCTCGTGAACTTCCTCCAGGCTCACGAACTCACCGACCAACTGCTCACCGGCAATGGCTGGCTCCACATCTCCTGGAGTCCCCTCACCAAGCCCCGCCACTTCATCAAGATTGGGTATTACAAATAGAAAAAGTGCACAACGGGTCGGTTCCGCTGTGCACTCATAGCTGTCTATTTTTATTTTACTACGACTTTATAAGTTGAATTATTAGCACCCATTACAATGTGGATACCTTTAGTCTCTTTGTCAACCTGCTTGCCTGAGAGATCAAAATGGATTTCATGGCCATTAGGAACAATTACTATTTGCTCAACGCCTGTCGCGGGTTGTCCGTTTACATATACTTCGGCCACAAACTCCTCACCATAGTTGAAGTATTGCGAGCGACTCTGGTCATAGTAGACTTCAAGATAAACTGTATTGCCTGAGGTTACTAAAGCTTTACATTCCTGGTCTTGATTTATTAAAGAGCCGCTACCAACCATATTACTTCCGCAGAAAGTAGCCCATTTATAGCCAAAGGGATTTTCTTGCGATCCGTAATAATGAATCTTGAACGTAACATTGTCGCCCCATTTAAGGTTATTATTAGTATATTTGAAGTAATCCACATCTGAGATGTTATATAGACCAAAACGAATCTTGGCTTTAATCTCGTTAGCTGTGTCTAATGTATTGTTTGACTCTTTTTCTGAGCGTTCTGAAACCACTTTAATCATTAGCATTTTTTCAACTCCGCTTTTCGGGAGAATATATCCTGTGAACTTAATGGCATAAGAGCCAGGAATTAAACCAGTAATAACACCCTTTTCGTCAATTGAGTAACCTGTAGGAGTAGAGACCATGTGCTGTCCGCCTGCAAAATCATAATGATTCCAATAACTTGCATAGCCACTCGTAAATGGAAGGCTGTTGTCTGAGCAGTTGAATTTTAGCTGATAGGCTTCGCCGACTACAACCTCGACACTATTGTTTGGCTCAAGCCATTCAAAATCATTAATTAAGCTCAAAGCAAAAGTGCTTATAGGTAATAATGAAAATAATAATGTAAATAACTTTTTCATAATCATCATAGTTTTATTAATAATTAAATGTTTGAATATATACAAAAAGAAAACGTGGACAATTTACTTCGTCTACGTTCTAGAGGTATCGCCAAACACCTTAACTGCTTAAACGAGTAAAAGCCCACGCCATCAGGCGCGAACTCCAACTTCTATTCTTGCAGTTCTATCTGAAAATTTGGCGATTTTCTAGAACAAGAATCTAAAAGTGGATATTCATCCTATATGTCCTATTTTTAATTTATTTCTTTCTTCAGCCCATAGGCAACTGTGGTTTTAAGGGTTATACATTTATGTATTTTTCAACGAATGCTGAGGGAGTCAGGATTTCAATCTGTGACTGGTCGGCATTCTTGAAGTCGTTATCATTGATGGTAATGAGCACATGGCAACGGTTTTCAAGCGCACAACGGTACTTCATATGCCGTACTTCTCCGAGAGATGTTCGTCAATAAGCTGCTCAGAGGTCGTTCCTTTGGGTAGCGTAAAACTTCTCAGGAAATCATGGCTTGGGCGACGACGAGGCTTTGCCGATGGCTTTCTCCGTGCTATCAGCCTTTCACCATACTCTGTTAGCTGACGAGTCAGCTCCTCAACCTCATAGGTTTCAGGCACATTTAGTGAAATATTTATTGTCCTAGTCATACTTGATGATTATTATTCCGTTTGCAAATATAAGCACTTTTTCTGAAACTTCCAAGAAAATTCCGCATAATTGTAGTCAGTAATGACGAATGACAGATGACGGATGACAGTTATTTAGTAACGCCCTTGTGAGGTAGTAAGAAACTATTATTCTTATTAACAATTGTATATATACAATAAATATTATATTTATAAATAATAATATATATATATAAATAATAGTATATATAGATAATAATAAAGATAAAGATTACTATAGGATATGAGGTAGTGGATAGGGGCTTTGTTTTTTAATTGTCATCCGTCATAGGTTGGTAGATTATGCTAAATTAACCCTTGGTTATTGCACAATAACATGCCCTTATTGCCGGATAAGGATGGGTTATTGACGAGGCAAAAAAATGTTGATTTTTATTTGAAAAAAGTTGCGGAAATATTTGGTGGTTTCGAATATTTTTCGTAACTTTGTAACATATTAAAAAAGCGGGATTCAGGCCACCCGGTGCAGTTGGTCTGAGGGAGTTTCTGATACCATAAAAAACACGACAAAAGGTATGATTGAACTTTATTTGAGCAAGGTTACCGAGAGCTCGGAAACCGAAACAGCGGGTAAGATGTATGCCCGAGTGAGTTACAAACAGACCATGGACCTGCACGACATGGCTCACCACATGGCTGAACACAACACGGCCTTCTCGGAGGGCTTGATAGTGGGTGTGCTGACCGACTTCGTGAAGTGTGTGCGTGAGATGGTGCTCAACGGCAACACTGTGAAGGTGGGCAACCTGGCTATCTTCAAGGCCACGGTGGAGTCGAACGGTCTGGAGGTGCTCTACGATGCTCAGAGCGACAAGGTGGCTTCGGCTACAATGGGTGTTCTGAAGGAGGGCGAGAAGACGGGCGCTGCCGTGAAGACCATCAAGCTGCTGGCTCAGAGCACAGGCGACTTCACCCGCGAGGAGCTGAAGAAGGACGTGAAGCTGAGCTGGACGGACAAGACCAAGGCGGAGATTGCTGCTGCCAAGGGGGACGTTAACGTTAACCCTAACGCTAACACTAACCAGGGCGGCAGCACCCAGGGTGGTGACAACCAAGGCGGTGGCAGCGGCTCGATTACCCCAGGCGGTGACAATACCGGTGGTGGCGGCAACAACCAAGGTGGTGGCGACGAAGGGTAAGCAAAGGAAATGGGACTGTCAGAAGAAGACGGTCCCTTTTTTATTGTGCTTCCGTGAAGGCTTCCATGATGGCGGTGGGTCTGCCATCCTTGAAGGCACCTAAGGGATAGTGGCCCTCCAGTTCGGGAGCCCAGTAGAAGACACCCTTGCAATGGTTGTTTGTCTTATTTTTTGACGCATCAATGATAGCTGCCATAATCTGCTTGCCCTCGTCGGGCTTCTTCACCTCGGCACCAGCCTCTACCACCATCAGGGGCTTGTGGTATTTCAGCCACATGCGATTGATATTAGCGGTGAACTTCTCGATGGTCTCTTGCCATGATTGGGTAAGGTTGGCCTTGATGTCCCAATAGGGATAGACACTCAGGCCTATCATGTCGAAACGGGCTTTATAGCGTAGCAGGCCATCAAAGATAAAGTCGTAACGCTTGGGGTCACACCCTCCGTCCAGATGGATGATGACCTCTGCCTTGGGATAGACGGACTTAACAGCCTGATAGCCTGCATCGGTAAGTCCTGCATACTGTCGCATATTTTCTTCAGCACGACCTACAGGCCAGAGGAAACCATGAGTGGTCTCATTACCCACCTGTACCCATTGCACCTCTACCCCAGCCTTCCGGATAGCTGTCAGCACATCGCGGGTATGGTCATAGAGCGCCTTCTTCATCTCGTCGTAAGTCATTGATTTCCACTGGGCTGGAATGTTCTGCTGACCAGGATCAGCCCACCAGTCGCTATAGTGGAAGTCTATCATCAGCGCCATGCCCCAGTCCTTGGCTCGCAAGGCCATTCGCACCACATCTTCCTTGTTGCAGAAGTTGCCGTGTTCCACAGGATTGACCCATACACGCAAGCGAACAGCATTCAAGCCCAGCTCACGCATCAAGGCTGTATTCTCACGAGGCTCTCCTTTCGCGTTTCTCAACTGCTTACCTTTTGCTTCCAGTTCGGTGGTTCCACTGATGTCTGCGCCCAACCAGAAATCTTGTGCATGGATAGTCATAACACCCAGGGAGAGCAGTAATATTGTCCAAAATTTTCGCATCCTATTTCTCTTTAAATCCAACCCTCTTTTAACGCTTCGTCTCAATAGTCAAGGTGGCAGGCTTTATCCGTCCACGCTGGTCACGGACAACAAGCGTCGCTTTCCCTGCTGTGGTAGTAGGACGAAGAATCACCACCAATTCGCCATTGAACAGTTTCATACGGGGCTGCTTGAACGACTCCAAAGAGGTGGCATCACCGTTACATACTGCCTCGAAACGGGCTTCACCATTAACACTGAACGTCAGACCTTCCTGACAGGTAGGAACGGGCACCCCATTCTTGTCGTTCACACTCACACGAACAAAGATAAGACTCTCGCCATCTGCCTTATAATCAGTAGTTTCCGGCTGTGCCACCAGTTGTGCAGGCTTACCTGCCGTCTTGCGGACATCCTCGCCAATCTTATTGCCTTGCTCATCATAGACAACGACTTTGATTTCGCCAGGCACATACTTCACATCATTCCAACGCAGACGATAGCGGTCCAGACGATTGTCATTGACCATTGACGATTGACCATTGACCTTATCTGCCTGTTTACGAATTCGCCCCTGACTTTTTCCGTTGACAAAAAGCTCGCCCTCTACCCCATCGGTATAGCAATAAACGGGGGTCACCTTGCCTTTGCGGTCCGGCCAATTCCAGTGTGGCAACAGGTGTACGGTATGCTCTTTCTTATTCCAATGACTCTTGTACAGGAAATAGCGGTCCTTAGGCAGACCCGCCAAGTCACAAATGCCAAAATAGCTGGAGCGTGAAGGCCAGTACTCATCATATGGAGTAGGCTCACCCAGATAGTCGTAGCCCGTCCACACAAACTCACCAATCACCCAGTCGTAGTCATCCTGCCAACGCCAGTCGTCATCAGGCAGATTAGACCATGCGCAATGCTCCACATCATAGCCAGAACACTGGCCGTCAGCTGTCAGGACTGCCGTCGGGTCATAATTAGGCATCCATGAAGAGAACTTTCCATAGTCATTGATTTCCACTGGGAACTTATACACTCCGCGCGAAGAAACAGCAGATGTCGTCTCTGAACCAAGCAGGAAGCCCTGATGCAACTGCTTGATGCCATTAGCATATTTGTGCAGACGATAGTTGAAGCCAGGGATATCCATCGCTTGAGGAGTGCCTCCTTTGATAGCTCCATCAGGATTGTCAAGACCCTGGGTAACCATGCGTGTGGGATCGAGTGCGTGGCAAAGTCCTTGCAACTGGATGCTCAACTGGCGGCCTTCCTCACTCCACTGTTCTGGAATCTCATTGCCTATCGACCACATCACGATGGAAGGATGGTTGCGATGGTTCAGGATGAGATTGGTGATGTCTTTCATAGCCCATTCACGGAAATGGCGGGCATAGCCATTCTTACACTTGGGATATATCCACATATCGAACGATTCGGCCATCACCATCATGCCCAGAGAGTCGCAAATATCCATCTGCCATGTGGAAGGCATGTTGTGCGAGGTTCGGATGGCGTTGCATCCCATCTGCTTCATCATCTTAATCTGGCGAATCAGCGCAGCCTTGTTAATGGCAGCACCCAGAGGCCCAAGGTCGTGATGCAGGCAGACGCCCTTCAGTTTCAGCGTCTTACCATTCAACTGGAAACCATGTTCGCGAGAGACACGAATGGTACGGACACCAATCTTCATCGTCTTGCTGTCAAGTATTTCATGGTGGTCCTTATATACCTCGACCTTTAGTTCATATAAAGAAGGAGTCTCAGGCGACCACAACATAGGATTCTTTATTTTGAACTTGGCATATATCTTTCCGTCACCTTCAATGCGGGTATCACCACTCGAGGCAACAACCTTACCGTCAGGAGCCGTCAGGAAGAACTGCGCAGTACCCTTTACAGGATTAACGATGCGAGCCTCCACCTCAACGGTAGCCTCATCCTTACCGATAGTCATCGTACGGGCAAAGATGCTCCAATCGTCAATATGCGTTTTCTGTCTGAGTATCAACGTGACAGGACGATACAGTCCAGCACCGGGATACCAACGGGAACTCTCTTCCACGTTTTGGAGATGGACACCGATATTCAGCTTGCCAGCTTTCAGATACGGAGTGGCATCAATGCGGAAAGCATTATAGCCGTATGCCCAATGACCAGCCTCCTGACCATTAATAGAAACGCGAGGTTCTGACATAGCCCCATCGAACACCAGTTCGGCAGCCTCGTAACCTGAAGGAATGTCAATGCTTGTCTTGTACCAGCCTTCGCCTATCCAGGGCAAGGCTCCACTTCGTCCTGACTTCTCCGTAGCCTCCGTCTCTCCATTCTGTGCAATAGCCACTTTCTGTAAGTCCCATTTCTTATCGAAAGGTCCGGCAATAGCCCAGTCGTGAGGAATATTCACTTTTGTCCATGTGTGATTGTCACGAGAGAATTCCCATGCTTTCAGATTGATTTCACGTCGCGTCTGAGCCACAGCCATCTGGCTGAATAGTAGTAGTGATAGAAGTAGTTTTGTTTTCATCATGCGTTTTGATTAGTAATAATTCTGGGGTCAAAGGTACAAAAAAATCCCCACAGAACCAAATCTGCAGGGATTTCTTTTATTCTAATGTTTATTGATTACTTCGTAGTAGTGTCAACGAACATAGCTACGCGGTTGAAGTCGTTCTCAGAAGAGAGCTTATCGGTTGCGCCAAGACCCTCAACAGTGATGCGGTCAGCAGCAATCTTATATCTCTTAACCAAAGCGTTCTTTACAACCTCAGCACGCTTCTCAGAAAGCTTCTGGTTGAACTCAGCCTTACCCTCGGGTGAAGCATAGCCCTGAACCTTAACCTTAGCGTCCTTGTGGTTCTTCATGTACTTAGCAACCATCTCGATGCTAGCATACTGAGCAGGATCGATAGTGCTCTTACCCTGACGGAAGATTACGTGTGGCTGCAGAACGTTCTCAGTCTTCTCAACAACAGCAGCTGTCTGAGGACGAGCCTCGCAGTCAGCGAGCTTCTTCTTCAGGTCAGCAATCTGCTGATCCTTAGCTGAGAGCTGACCATCTTTAGCGTTGTTGTCAGCGCGGAGTTCATTGATCTTAGCGTTCAGACCATCAATCTCGGCCTGATCGCGGAGCTGAGCAATAGCGAAGTTGTGAGTACCGTTGCTGTTACCGAACTTGTAGTTAACACCAGCCTTCAAAGAGAAGAAAGCACGGTTAACATCATACTTGAAACCAGGGTTATTAATATCAGCAAGAACAGCAATAGCAGCCTCATCAATACCACCAAGCCAAGTCTTCAGATTGTAGTTCAGAGAAGGCTCAATGTAGAGCTGCCAAGCCTTATTAGCACCCAGATTGAAAGCAAAGTCAAGAGCTACCTTAGAAGTAACGGCATTGGCTTTGGGAAGATGATTGAAGTCGTGACCCCAACCAAAACCATAAAGAGCAATCACCTCGAAAGGACGGGGCTCGCCTTTATAACCAGCGAAGAGGTTTGACATGTTGAAAGTACCCAGCAGGCTAACGTTAATGTCCTCAATGAAGGTCTTAGAACCAGCATACCACTTCTCGTTTGACTTGAAACGCATGTCAGCATCCAAAGCCAGACCGAATACAGTTGTCAGGTTCTTACCAACGCGTACACCGAAAGTAGGAGCGAGAGACTTGAAGAAACCATCTTTACCACCCTGTTGCTTTAAGAAGGTGCTTACACCAGCGTTAGCGCCAATGTACCAGTTGTCACCAGCCTTGTTAGCTGTGATAGCTGTGTTCTGTGCATTTACAGAAGCTGCCATAAAGCCGGCAGCGAGCATTAAAAATAACTTTTTCATCTTTTTCTAAATTATAAAAATAACTACCTTAAATTTTCTACTTTTTTATGCTTTAACTAAATTTTAATTTTATTTCGGGTGCAAAATAACAAAAAAAAACAATAACTTCCAAGTTTTTTCGCAAAAATCTTACAAAATAAGTGTATTTTTTGTCATAATCGAGGTCAAAAGCCCTATAATTATAATATAATGTACGCGCGAAAGACTTTCCCTTTCACTTAACATTATTTATTAGTCAGCCCATAAACGAAACCCTCTACCCTCCGTCTTATTCATAGATTTTAAGATAAACTAAAACAAATTCTATGAACAAAAGACTTACTATTATTCTGTTGGCTGTCTTGATGACTGTAACGGCAATGGGACAACAACCATCCAATGCCAATCAAATGCAACGCATGCTCAACCCGATGAGACAAACGAATCCGGCATTCTTCAAGACCCCAGAAGCGATGAAAGTTGGCGAACAGATTCTACTCTACCAACGAGTAACAGGCGGTTGGCCCAAAAACATTGATATGGCCAAGCCATTGACTGACCAAGAAAAGGACAAGGTGGTAAAAGACAAACAGCGTCGCGATGATTCCACCATTGACAACAATGCTACCTCCATGCAGATGGCTTATCTCGCCCGTTTATTTGAAGCCACCAAGGACAACCGTTTCCGTGATGCCTTCCAGAAAGCAGTAGAATACCTGCTGAGCGGACAATATGAGAATGGCGGATGGCCCCAGTTCTGGCCCGAGACGCATGGATATCAGGTTCATATCACTTTCAACGACGATGCGATGGTCAACACTTTGCAACTGCTGAAGGATATTGTTGACGAAAAAGCCCCCTACTCTGCAGAATTGACAACACCTCAACTTCGCCAGCATGCAGCTGAAGCTTTCGACAAAGGTATAGAATGTATCCTCAAATGCCAGATTCGCAAGAATGGAAAACTAACAGTATGGTGCCAGCAACATGATCGAGACACCTACGCTCCGGCACCAGCCCGTGCTTTTGAGCTTCCGTCCTATTGTTCTATGGAGAGTGCCGCTATCGTCAAGCTACTCATGACATTGCCCAATCCCGACAAAAGGGTGAAGCAGGCTATTCATGCGGCTATGCAGTGGTTTGACAAATACAAGTTGACAGGCTTACGCATCGAGCGAACAGGGCGTAGAAGCAGTCGTGACCGTGACACCCGCCTGGTCAATGATCCCAATGCCGAACCCTTGTGGGCAAGATATTATGATTTAAAATACTGTGAACCATTTGTCTGCGACCGCGATGGTATTCCCCGTCGCCATTTAGAGGAGATTGGACCAGAGCGTCGTAATGGCTATTCTTGGTATGGTAATCGTCCTGCTTCCCTGTATCCTCTTTATGAGCAATGGGCTAACAAGTACGACCCTAAGCATCAAGTAAAGATCAGTCTGCAGACCAAGGGAGCCAACGAGAACGGAACGATAGACATGTTCCGTAAGCCACAGCCTGACCAGAAGGCTTTTGATGCAGTTGTAAAGCCGGGACAAAGCATTCAAGCTGCTATAGAAAAAGCACCTGAAAAACCTGCTCAACCCTATAAGATACTGATTAAAAAAGGTACCTATAACGAGAAAGTCATCATTGACCGTCCCAACATCGTGCTGGTAGGCGAACAACGTGACAGTACTATCATTGTACTGGCCGAATTGTCGAAGAAGCAGACCATCAAGGAATACAAGGGTAAACCCGTTGGCAATGGTGTCATCGTACTGCAAGAAGGTGCTGACGACTGTATCATCAGCGGACTAACCGTATATAACAACTATGGCACAGCGGTAGAACCAGGCAATACTGCCCATCAGATGAGTATCTTCGGACGAGCCACCCGTACCATCGTTATCAACAGCAATGTATGGGCTGATGGCAACGATGCGCTATCTCTTTGGGCGCCAGGGGGCAATGGTATGTATTATCATTCCGACCTTTACCTGCGCTGCTGGGGTGTTGACTTCCTCTGTCCGCGAGGCTGGTGTTATGCTACCCGTTGTCGTTTCGAAGGAGACGGGCATGCACTGATTTGGCACGACGGACGTGGCGACCGTTCTAAGAAGCTGGTTATCACCAACTCTACCTTTGATGCCAAAAGCCCCACCCAGCTCGGTCGGTATCATCACGACTCCCAGTTCTTCATCGTCAACTGTAAGATGACAAAGAACATTCTCAACAACAATATCAGCTATGCTTATAGCGATAAAGTGCTCGACCCATGCCCTTGGGGACAGCGTGTCTATTACTATGGCTGTACCCGCGAGGGAGGTGACACAGGTTGGCTGAAAGACAATTTGAAGGAGTCAGAAGAAAAGCCAGAGTTCCATGGGGTCACGGCACTCTGGACTTTCAATAAGAAATGGAACCCGGAGAAACGCATCCGGGACCTATGGGATGTCTTAGCCTACTAAGGTGATAATCTTACCACCCTCTTCAATGGCTTGCATGTTGAGGGGAATCAATCCATGATGGCGCTCGGGAAGTGTTTTCTTGAGCGCTTTTTCTACACCATCGGTGCTTACCACAGGAGCCACCTTCAGCAGTCCTCCCAAGACAATCATGTTGAACACCTTTCCGTTCTTCATCTCGGCAGCCTTGTCCATCGCATCAATACGATAGATGGTGATATCCTTTCTCGTTGGTGGATTCAAAATGCCATAACCATCGTAAATCAGGATGCCACCCGGTTTCAGCTTGGGCTCAAACTTTTCCAAAGAAGGCTGATTCAGTACAATAGCAATATCAAACTTACTCAAGATAGGCGATGAGATTTTCTCATCACTCACGATAACGGTCACATTAGCCGTACCACCACGTTGTTCTGGTCCGTAAGCGGGCATCCATGTCACCTCTTTATCGTCCATCAGTCCCGAATATGCCAGAATCTTACCCATCGAGAGCACTCCCTGACCTCCAAATCCTGAAATAATTATTTCTTTCTTCATAACTATTCACTTTTCACTTATCTGTGCGGTAGCAAATTTTTCACTATTCACTATTCACTTTTCACTGTTCACTTTTCACCTGTCGTATCCTTAAGGTCACCCTTGGGATAGAAGGGGAACATGTTCTCCTTCATCCACTCGTTGGCCTGTACTGGGGTCAGTTTCCAACCACTGTTACAGGTAGAGACAATCTCCACCAACGACGATCCCTTGCCAGCCATTGAAGCCTCGAAGGCTTTGCGGATAGCTTTCTTGGCCTTGTTGATAGATGCCACGCTCTCCACACTCTGACGTGTTACATAGCATGTTCCTTCCAGACTGGCCGCAATATCTGCAATCTTCAAGGGATAGCCGTGAATCTCCGGGTCACGACCATAAGGACAAGTGGATGTCTTCTGACCAATCAGCGTGGTAGGAGCCATCTGACCACCCGTCATACCATAAATAGCATTATTGATGAAGATGATGGCTATGTTCTCACCACGGTTCAGCGCATGAATCGTCTCACATGTTCCGATACAAGCCAAGTCACCATCACCCTGATAAGTGAACACCAGGCGGTCTGGCCACAAACGCTTGATAGCCGTAGCCACAGCAGGTGCACGACCATGTGCAGCCTCCTGCCAGTCGATATCCAGATAGTTATAGGCGAATACGGCACAACCTACAGGACTCACACCAATGGTCTTGTCCTCCATCCCCATCTCCTCGATGACCTCAGCCACGAGTTTATGTACCACACCATGCGAACAACCTGGGCAATAGTGCATGTGGTTGTCGTTCATCAGCGTCGGCTTCTGATATACCAGATTCTCTGGTGCAATGATATTGTTTTCCATATCTTCTAACCTCTAACTTCTATCTTCTTCAATGCTTCAACAATCTCCTCTGGCTCTGGCACGATACCACCCAGACGACCGAAATGCTCAACAGGCAATGCGCCATTGATAGCCAGGCGAACGTCCTGTACCATCTGACCGGCATTGATCTCTACAACCAACACGCCCTTCTTGCCCTGAGCCATTTCAGCAATCTGCTTCGAAGGGAACGGCCATAGTGTGATAGGACGCAGAAGTCCAACCTTGATACCCTCTGCACGGGCTATCTCAATAGCCTTTTGCGTCAGACGGGCAGCAGAGCCGAAGGCTACAATCAGATATTCTGCATCCTCACAGAACAGCGTCTCATAGCGCACTTCCTTCTCCTTGATCTCCTTGTATTTCTCCTGCAAATGCAGGTTACGAGCCTCCATCGCCTCAGGTTTCAGTTCCAGCGATGTGATGATGTTAGGCTTACGGTCTTTCGTGCGACCAATCGTTGCCCAAGGGCACTCCTTGCGAATCTCCTCTTCTGTGCGACGGGGCTTGTAAGGAGGCAGCACGATTTTCTCCATCATCTGACCAATCACACCATCCGACAAAATCATGGCAGGATTGCGATATTTGAAAGCCAGCTCGAAAGCCAAGTCAACGAAGTCGGCCATCTCCTGCACAGAGTTTGGAGCCAGCACAATGACGTTGTAGTCGCCATTACCACCACCACGGGTAGCCTGGAAATAGTCACCCTGCGAAGGCTGGATAGTTCCCAGTCCGGGACCACCACGTTGCACATTGACGAACACACCTGGCAGTTCGGCACCAGCCATATAGGTGATACCCTCCTGCATCAGTGCGACACCAGGTGATGATGACGAGGTGAGCACCTTTTTGCCAGCCGCAGCACCTCCATAAATCATATTGATACTGGCCACCTCACTCTCAGCCTGCAAGACCACCATTCCCGTAGTCTCCCAAGGTTTCAGCTCGGCCAGCGTTTCTATCACTTCACTCTGTGGGGTAATAGGATATCCGAAATATCCGTCTGCACCACAACGGATGGCAGCGTGGGCTATCGCCTCGTTACCCTTCATTAGTGTTACCTCTTTCTCTGCCATCTTTTTACTCCTCCACTTTTTTACGATAAACGGTGATACATCCGTCAGGACATACCACAGCGCACGAGGTACATCCCGTACACTTGTCTATCTGCGCAGGCTCCACATAGGGATAGCCTCGCATGTTAACACGATTAGCCAATGCAATGACGCCTTGCGGACAAGCACTCACACAGAGCACACATCCCTTGCAACGGTCGGTATTCACCACAATGGCACCTTTCATCTTAGCCATATCTTTAGTATTTGTTTATGGATTATAATTATCTTTATTGTAATACGCCATGATGTCGTCGAGCATCCGTTTCGCCTCCACAGCAGGACTGTCGGGGTCAAGCTCTATGGCCTGAATATAGCAGTTGATAGCCTCTCCAAACTGCCCCTGCTTTCTTAAAGCATTGCCTTGCTCGTACCACTTCTGCGCCGTCATTTCATCATTTCTTCATTTACATTTCTCACTTCTCATTTTTCATTTCTCATTTGCGAAGCAAGAAGCGTATTCTTCATCAGCGAGCAGATGGTCATGGGACCAACGCCACCCGGTACAGGCGTGATAAATGAGCACTTAGGCGCTACCTCGTCAAACTTCACATCGCCATTCAGACGGAATCCGCTCTTACGGGTAGCATCAGGAACACGGGTAGTACCCACGTCAATGATGACAGCACCGGGCTTCACCATATCAGCTGTTACGAAGTCTGGCTGACCAATAGCTGCTATGATGATGTCAGCAGCGCGACATTCCTCCTTCAGCGTTTTGGAGCGAGAGTGGCAAACGGTTACCGTAGCATCGCCATACTGCTTCTGCATCATCAGCTGAGCCATTGGCTTGCCAACAATGTTCGAGCGCCCCAGGATAACACATTTCTTACCACTGGTCTCGATATTGTATCTCTTCAGCAACGTGATGATTCCCAACGGAGTAGCTGAGATAAAGCAAGGAAGGCCAATCGCCATACGCCCCACATTGATGGGATGGAAACCATCCACATCCTTGCGGTAGTCGATAGCCTCGATTATCTTCTGCTCGTCAATATGCTTGGGCAAAGGCAGTTGTACGATGAATCCATCGACATCAGCATCTTTGTTCAGCTTATCGACACACGCCAGCAACTCATCTTCTGTGATGTTATCCTCAAAGCGTATCAGGGTGCTCTTGAAGCCACAGGCCTCGCAAGCCAGCACCTTGTTCTTCACATAAGTTTCCGAGCCACCATCGTGACCCACCAAAACAGCTGCCAAATGGGGCTGTCTGCCACCCTTGGCCACAATCTCTTTTACCTCTTCAGCAATCTCGGCCTTGATGGCTGTTGCTGTTGCTTTTCCGTCAATCAGTTGCATATCTTTTTATAAGTCTTATGAGTCCTATGAGTCTTATGAGTCCTATAGGTCTTATGGGGCCTATAAGAATTTGTTAGAACTTCGGCATTTTGCCCTTCATGGCTGCGGCCATCTGCATCATCTTCGAGTTGCCGCCACCAGCCACCATTCTCATCACCTTACGAGTCTGATCGAACTGCTTCATCAGTCGGTTCACCTCCTCAATCTTCGTGCCAGAACCTTTGGCTATACGCATTCTGCGGCTTTGGTTGATGATGTCAGGATTGGCACGTTCCTTCGGTGTCATTGAATTGATGATAGCCTCAATACCCTTGAAGGCATTGTCGTCGATATCCACATCCTTCAGCGCCTTGCCCACACCAGGAATCATCGAAGCCAGGTCCTTGATGTTACCCATCTTCTTGATCTGCTGTATCTGACCCATGAAGTCGTCGAAGTCAAACTTGTTCTTGCGGATTTTCTTCTCCAGGCGCTTGGCTTCTTCCTCGTCAAACTGCTGCTGGGCACGCTCCACCAGACTGACGATATCGCCCATACCCAGAATACGGTCGGCCATTCGCTCGGGGTGGAACACGTCGATGGCCTCCATCTTCTCGCCCGTACCCACAAACTTAATGGGTTTCGTAACGACGGTACGGATGGAGAGCGCAGCACCACCACGGGTGTCACCGTCAAGCTTCGTCAGCACCACGCCGTCGAAGTCCAGACGGTCGTTAAACTCCTTCGCTGTATTCACAGCATCCTGACCCGTCATTGCGTCAACAACGAACAACGTCTCGTCAGGATTGACTGCCTCTTTCAGGTTAGCTATCTCGTTCATCATCTCCTCGTCAACGGCCAGACGACCGGCAGTATCGATGATGACTACATTATAATTCTTCTGCTTGGCTTCACGGATAGCATTATTGGCTATCTCCACCACGTTCTTGTTCTCAGGTTCCGAATAGACGGGAACACCCACGCTTTCACCCACCACGTGCAACTGCTGGATAGCGGCAGGACGATACACGTCGCAAGCCACCAACAGGGGGTTCTTATGCTGCTTCTGCTTCAGCATATTTGCCAACTTACCTGAGAACGTCGTCTTACCCGAACCTTGCAAGCCCGACATCAGGATAATGGCGGGACGACCCTCCAGCTTTAGCTCCACAGCCTTACCGCCCATCAGTTCGGCCAGCTCATCGTGAACAATCTTCACCATCAGCTGACTGGGCTTCACAGCGGTAAGCACGTTCATACCCATCGCCTTCTGCTTGACAGTATCCGTGAATGTCTTGGCAACCTTATAGTTCACGTCGGCATCCAACAGCGCCTTGCGTACGTCTTTCAGCGTCTCAGCAACGTTAATCTCAGTGATTTTCCCCTCACCTTTCAGTATCTTGAACGACCGTTCAAGTCTGTCACTTAAATTTTCAAACATATATGTAACTTACTTTTCTACAATCTACAATTTGGCGTACAAAGGTACAATAAAAAAACGAGACGTGCAAACATTACGTCCCGTTTTTACCTTATTTATAAATATCCTTGACTTTACAGCCCACGGGCCTTCCAAATCTTGTCCTTTGCAGCATTTATCTCCTGGAACTTCTTCTCGGCAGCCCTGCGGATGTCCTCACCTAGAGCAGCAACCTTGTCTGGATGGTGCTCAAGAGCCAAACGACGATATGCCTTTTTCACCTCATCGTCAGAAGCATTCGGACTGACACCCAGCACCTTATAGGCCGACTCAAGGTCGTTTTTGCCCAGTCCCAGCATCGAGTCCACTTCGTCCGCAGACATCTGCATCCACTGGGCACACTCCTTCATGGCCGTCACCTCGGTAGCATCCACGCGTCCGTCGGCCTGCGAAATCATAACCAGGAAGTTCAGCAACTGCAAGCGCTGGGAATATTCCATATTCATAGCTATCTGCTGACAGCATTGCATAACGGTTTGCCGGAACTGATAGTTCCCCACCCTTTTCTGCTCGTCAAACAATCGACGAAGGATCTCCTCGCCCTGTTGCTGAGCCACATTGCCAAAGTTCTGTCGCAACATGTTACGCACCAGTTCCATCTCCGAGTGCATCACCTTGCCATCTGCTTTGATGATATAAGAAGCCAGCACCAGCATTGAGAACAAGAAGCTGTTCCTTTGCCCCTGATAGGCACGCTGCTGAGCCTGTTTCTGTCCAAAGGGAGATTCAAATGTCCCCTGCGTTTCTGGGGTGTTTACACCATCCAACACCGAATCGAACAATCCGCCTAAAACGATACCAGCCAGAGCACCCAACGGGCCACCACTCATAAAGCCGAGGAAGCCTCCAATCCACTTTCCTAATGCCATTGTCTCTCTCTTAATTTTTCACTCAACACTTAAATCTGCGGAAGCCGCTCGACCTTTGGTCGCTTGCACGGCAAGAAATTTTTCACTTTTCATTTTTCACTTTTCACTTTCCCCTTAATAATCGTACCACCAGACCTTACCTTCGTGCTCCTCACGCTCCAAGTCGTCAATCAAGCACTCAGCCAGCCTGAGCACCGTTTCCTGTGGCAGTTTGAAACGCGGATCGTCACTATGCGGATTTATACATTGCAGGAAGTGGGGCATCTCACCCTTATAAACCTCCCTCATTCGTCTGCTGTCGGAATTATCTGCCGAGCAACTGAAAGTGATGTTTGCCAGTCGGTCACACAACTTGACAAACGGAGCGTATGGAGTCTCGCGTATTCCTTGATAATACTTCTCTCCCGCTCTTTCAGCACGTGTGCGACCTTTGTCATTAGTTAGCGCATAGGCTATCTCAGTTGCCATTACAGCTTGTTCCTCAGTCAAAAAGCTTCGTGCCACTTTCATCACATCGTTATACGTCAGACGCGCATCCTCGATACTGTCGTGATAATAGCCCCCGAAGAACAAAGGTAGCACATCCTGCTCCCTTGCACACACCAGATGACCAAAATCCCGAATGCCCTGCACCACCATATCCAAATGGTATCCATAAGGCAAATCTTTTCCATAGGTCTGGTTAACACTCTGATGCAAATCATGAGCCGACTGTCTGATTTGTTCTATCTTCTCTCCATACTTTTTCAAGTACGATTCAAATTCTTTTCTCTCCATAGTGCGAGTTGCTTCACAAATTATTCGACAAAGTTACGAAATAACGAAGAAAAAGCCAAATTTATTTGAACTTTTTTGAGTGCAAAGTAAATTCGGCGAAGCCAAAGTTACGAAATAACGAAGAAAAAGCCAAATTTATTTGAACTTTTTTGAGTGC
>CAMIVY010000021.1 GCA_946402275.1 uncultured Prevotella sp. | reverse complement strand
CCGGCAGCTCCCAGCAACAGGGTGATGACATAACTGATCGCCTGAAGGATCATCTTTACCGTCTTGTTCATACGCTTTAATGTTTTAAATGGTGAATATTAGGGTTATTTCCGCGGCCAAAACCGCCTCTCTATTACCCTACAAAATTACTAAAAATAATCGAGAATACCAAATTTTCAGCAAGGGAAATTCATCTCAAAGTAGATAGAAAGTAGAAAAGTAGGAAAGTAGGAAAGTAGACATTAGTATGGTTTGAACTAAGATAACAGGCATTATAAATAATAATGTAATATAATATAAATTATAAAATAAAAACTTATACTTATAATGTCTCTCTTCCGCACTCTGAAGAACTGCTTAATGTCCGCTTTCCGCATTTCCTACTTTCCGCATAACTACCCGCTGGCAATAACATGCCCTTATTGCGCAATAACATGCCCTTATTGCCGGATAAGGATGGGTTATTGATGAGGCAAAAAAATGTTGATTTTTATTTGAAAAAAGTTGCGGAAAAATTTGGTGGTTTCGAATATTTTTCGTAACTTTGTAACATATTAAAAAAGCGGGATTCAGGCCACCCGGTGCAGTTGGTCTGAGGGAGTTTCTGATACCATAAAAAACACGACAAAAGGTATGATTGAACTTTATTTGAGCAAGGTTACCGAGAGCTCGGAAACCGAAACAGCGGGTAAGATGTATGCCCGAGTGAGTTACAAACAGACCATGGACCTGCACGACATGGCTCACCACATGGCTGAACACAACACGGCCTTCTCGGAGGGTTTGATAGTGGGTGTGCTGACCGACTTTGTGAAGTGTGTGCGCGAGATGGTGCTCAACGGCAACACGGTGAAGGTGGGCAATCTGGCTATCTTCAAGGCCACCGTGGAGTCTAACGGTCTGGAGGTGCTCTACGATGCTCAGAGCGACAAGGTGGCTTCGGCTACAATGGGCACGCTGAAGGAGGGCGAGAAGACTGGTGCTGCCGTGAAGACCATCAAGTTGCTGGCTCAGAGCACAGGCGACTTCACCCGCGAGGAGCTGAAGAAGGATGTCAAGCTGAGCTGGACGGACAAAACCAAGGCGGAGATTGCAGCTGCCAAGGGGGACGTTAACCCTAACGCTAACCAGGGCGGCAGCACCCAGGGTGGTGACAACCAAGGCGGTGGCAGCGGCTCGATTACCCCAGGCGGTGACAATACCGGTGGTGGCGACGAAGGGTAAGCGTAGTCCAGGACTAATGTCGATGAAGCCATCAAAACGAAAAAGAGGTTCCCGAAAGGAGCCTCTTTTATTGTGTAGAGAAGGATGTGGGTGTTCAGTATCAAGACATCAGATATTCGGTTCGTCCCATACCTTGGTCTGGGTGCAGACGACTGGCACAGTCTGATTGCCCACCTTCAGGATGAAGTCGCCCTCTTCGAGTGTCCAGCGCCCGTCAGCACCGACAAAGGCGAGGTCCTTGGCAGGGAGGCGGAAGGTGACGGTCTTGGTCTGACCGGGCTTCAGCTCTATCTTGGTGAAGTCGCGCAGGCGCTTGTTGTCGGGCACTACAGAGGCTACGAGGTCGCTGGAATAGAGCAGCACGGCTTCCTTGCCGGCACGGGCACCGGTGTTCTTGACATTCACGGTGACGGTGAGCACGTCGTTGGCGGTGAACTGGCTCTTATCGACCTGCAGGTTGCTATACTCATAGGTGGTGTAGCTGAGTCCGTAGCCGAAGGGCCATTGCAAGGACACCTTGGCATCGTAGTTATAGGCACCGGCCATCGTGCCTACCTCTTCGGAAACCTTGTAGTCGTAGGTGTTCAACGAATTGATTTCGCGGGGATAGGTGAATGGCATCTTGGCAGAGAAGTTGGCATCGCCGGCAAGGAGATTGGCGAGTGCGTCACCACCATAGTTGCCGGGAATGAGGATGTCAACGACCGCCTTTGCCAAGGGTTCGATATCGGCAATGAGACGGGGACGTCCCTCGTTGAGCACCATGATGATGGGCTTGCCGGTCTTGGCGAGGGCCTTCACCAGATTGCGCTGGTTCTCGGAGAGCCACAGGTCGGAGAGGTTGCCCGGAGTCTCGGTGTATGAGTTCTCACCGATGCAGGCGATGATGATGTCGGCCTGGGCAGCAGCGGCCACGGCTTTGTCAATCTGCGGGGCATGCTCTTCGTAGTAGTTGCCGTCCTCGTTATAGGTCACACCCTGCTCGAGGATGATGTTATCCTTGCCATACTTGTTGCAGAGGGCTTCATAGATGGTGTTGTACTGCTGGGAGAGGTCTTCCGCCTTGGAGCCCTGCCATGTATAGCTCCATCCGCCATTCAGACAACGCATCTGATTGGCATTAGGACCGGTGAGGAGGATTTTCTTACCCTTGGCAAGGGGCAGCATGCTACCTTCGTTCTTGAGGAGCACGATGGATTCCTCGGCAGACGTCAGGGCTTTCGCGGCAAACTCGGCACTACCGAACTTCTCATAGCCCTTGCCGCCGGTGTTGGGCTTGTCGAAGAGACCCAGGCGATACTTGGCACGGAGAATGCGGCGCACGGCATCGTCGATACGCGACATCTTGACCTTGCCCTCGTTGACTAGTTCTTTCAGCAGAATGCAGAAATCGACACTATAGGGGTCCATGGACATGTCGATACCGGCATTCACGGCTATGCGAACGGCATCTTTCTTGTCCTTGGCAACACGCTCACGGGTGAAGAGGTTGTTGATGTCAGCCCAGTCGGTAACAAGGAATCCGTCCCATTGCAGGTCTTCCTTGAGCCACTTAGTGAGATACTCGTAGCTGGCATGAAGGGGAACACCATTCACGGAAGCGGAGTTGACCATCATGGTGAGGGTGCCGGCAAGGGCAGCCTGCTTGAAGGGCTCGAAATATTTCTCACGGATAATCTGCGGATTCAGATAGGCTGGTGTGCGGTCCTTACCCGACCAGGGGGCACCATAGGCAAAGTAATGCTTGGTGCTGGTTCCTACGTGGTACTGGTCGATGTGGTTGGGATCGTCGCCCTGATAACCCTTGATTTCGGCCACCACCATCTTCGAGTTGACAACGGCATCTTCGCCAAAGCTCTCGTAAATACGGGGCCAACGGGGATCGCGACCCAGATCGACAACGGGGTTATACACCCAAGGACAGTTGGAGGCACGGCTCTCATAGGCAGTAATCTCGGCACCGGTGCGAGCCAGTTCCGTATTGAACGAAGCACCCAGGTTGATGGGTTGCGGGAAGAGGGTACCTGCCTGGGTATAGGTGACACCGTGGTTATGGTCGAGCCCGTAGATGTCGGGGATGCCGATATACTTCATCGATTTCTTCTGGATAAGTTGTATCCATTCCTGCCATTGGGCCACAGTGGCTGCTCTTGTGCCTGGCGCATTGAGGATTGAGCCTACCTTCCACTTGGAAATCAGGGTGTCAAGCATGGTTTCGTTTAGTTTCCACGCGCCTGTAGCATCGTAGGCACCCATGATGTCCAGGTTCAGTTCCAGCATCTGACCAATCTTCTCGTCGAGGGTCATCTTGGATAATGTTTTCTCTACTTTAGCCTCTATGGCAGCATCACGGGGAATGGCAGGCTGCTGGGCCTGCGCGAAGATGGCACCGCAAAGGAGTGTCACCGAAAGGATTGCTTTTTTCATCATTGTGTTGAGTGTAATAGATTTTGCTTGCAAAGATAATAAAAAAAGGGAAAAGCGAAAAGTAAAAATAAAAAAAATAGTGCCAGACAAAAAAACGATGCCTATGCCAACACAAAAAACGATGCCTATGCCAACACAAAAAAGTGAAGAACTCTTTCGAACTCTTCACCTTTTGTGACTCCCGCGGGATTCAAACCCACAACCTTCTGATCCGTAGTCAGATGCTCTATTCAGTTGAGCTAGGGAGCCTCATTTCTGAAATCGTGTGCAAAGGTACGCACTTTTTGTGGAACCGCCAAATATTTCAGCAACTTTTTTCGAAAAAAGTGCAAAAAGGCAAGGATTTCACTCCGAAAGGCTATTTATTCCCCTTAAGAATGACGTAAATAATCACGGGAGCGCCTATCAGCGGGGTAACAGCATTCAGGGGAATGACGCCATTTTCGCCCGGCAGCACACAGATAATATTACACAACAAAGCCACGATACTGCCCATCAGGATGGTGGCTGGCAACAGCGAGCGATGATTGTCGGTATGCAGCATAAGGCGTGCGATATGGGGCACAGCCAGTCCGATGAAAGCAACAGGTCCGCAAAATGCTGTGACGATAGCAGTCAGCAAACCCGTAACCACCAAGAGTCCATTGCGCACCCTCACGATATTGACACCCAAATTCTCCGCATAACGGTCGCCCAGCATCAAGGCATTGAGCGGCTTGATAAGCAACACACTACCCAGCAATCCCAACAGCGTGACAAGGGCAAAGGGCAGCATCATCTTCATGGACACACCTCCGAAAGAACCCATGCCCCATACCATATACGACTTGACACCCTCGTCGGTGGCAAAGAAGTTGAGCAGGGAGATGGCGGAATTGGAGATATAGCCTATCATGATACCGATGATGAGCAGCATGACATTATGGCGCACCAGGGTAGAGAAAAAGAAGATGACCACCATCACCGTCATGGCACCTACAAAGGCGGCTACCAGCACGGCGACGAAACCCGACACGCTGACGGAGCCTGCCGAGATGCTGCCTCCCAAGAGTAACATGACCAGGGCAACACCCAATCCGGCACCGCTATTGATGCCAAAGACGCTGGGACCAGCCAACGGATTGCGGAAAGCCGTCTGCAACATGAGTCCGCTGACCGCCAATGCGCCACCAGCCAGAAGAGCGGTAATTGCCTGGGGAAGCCTCGATTCGAGAATGATATACTGCCAGGAGGGGCGCACCTCGTCACCCAAGAGGATGCGCAACGTATCGGCCATAGGAATAGACACCGAACCAATAAAGATGTTCAGGACGAAGAGCACCATAATGACGATGCCCAACAGAAGACAATATGCCGTACCTTTACTCACGTATTTTCTGATAATAACGCAAAGGCGGTAGATTCAGTATGTCAGGATGCAGAATTTTTATGAAATCGGTGAGCAGCCAGTCGGGACGGAAAGGTGCTTCCTCGTAGAACAACGACAACTCCACATTACACCCATAGGCCTGCTTCTGGCGGAAAGCCTTGAACTGACCATAGCCATGATGTTCGCTGAGAAGCTCGCGATAGGTGATGAGATGGTCGCTGCTGAAACGGAACAGCCAGACATCGCACTCCCCTGCCCTCTCCAACACGGTTTCAAAAGGCAACGACACACTACCGCTATGCTCGTCGGAAGCCCACGGATACTGACTCTGTGCATCGCACAGCATCTGGCCGATGGTGCTACGGCCACCCGGGACATACCATACAGAGCCTGTCACCTTGTCCAAGACCACAGAAGGCTGCACTTTGGAGGTCTTTGCCAATGCCTTGAGCGACTGATAACTGCTATCGACCACGGCAAACAGGCTGTCGGCACGCGCCTCGCAACCAAAAAGCATCCCATAGAAGCGCATCCACTCAGCTCGTGCCAAGGGGGTGGACTCCATATACTCCGCACACTCTATCAGCGGGATGTCGATGTCCTCCAGCTTGCCATAGCCACCACTATTCTCGAAGGGTGAGAGGAAAATGGCATCAGGATGCTGGTCGATGAGTTTCTCGACGACAGGACTCATGGCATCGCCACAATCGCTGATGCGACCTTTCTTCACTTGCTCGTGGATATAAGGCACCTTGATATATTTCAAATCAGCCACACCGGCAATACGGTCTTCCCGATGCAGCATCTGAATCAACGCACAATGAACCGTGGTAAACACTACGCTGCGCCTTAACGGTGTGCGGATAACGGTGCCATCGGGCATGGAGGAAGGCAAGGCAGAATCGGACGGGACAAGGAGGTAGCGATGGAGCACTTTACCCTCGTGCCACGGGTTCTGCAAAATGGCCTCCGTATAGCCGGAATGATGAACAACGGTCAGCTTCCGGGCATATTTGAATGAAATAGTGTCACCACCGTCTTGTTGTGCAGTTTGTCTGCCACAAGACGACAGCAACACTATCGTGAGTATTAGATAAAAAAGCTTGCGCATGAAAATTGTTTAGAACTGTACGGCAACGTCGTCATAAGCAAAGTAGGCAGGAGTGCTCAGGCCCCATTGGTTAACGCATGAGCCTTGCATGTCGAACTCTACTCGCTGAACCTTGCCCAGTACGCTCAGGTCAAACTTGGTCCACTCTGTAACGAACTTGCCGTCCTTGGCCAGGAAGAACTCAGTAACACCGGTCTGCTTGCCGTCCTTGTCATAGCCCGTAGCAACAATCTTGAACCAGTCCTCATCCTTCTTGAAAGTGGAATATTCGTTGGTCATATCGTTCAGGGTATAGCTGGTGTTGATAACAAACATATGGTCGATTACACGCTCTGCACCATCAGCAAAATAGATAGCAGGGAGAACAGCTCCGGGATAAGAGGCATAGCCATTGTGTACACAGAAGTTCTTGGAACCATTGTGACCAGCGGCTGCAGGAATCTCCAACTGCTGGGTGTAGCTGACCTTGGTATAGTCTTCGCTGATATAGTTGGAAACAGCGTGTCCACCGCCCCAGTAAGCCTTGTCCATATAGCCATTGGTGAACTCATGAGCCAGGTAGGTGTTGCCTAAGTCTGCCCACTGGTAGATGGTAGCATCCTCGTCAGCGGGATACAGCAACTCGCCACCATACTGCTTGCTGTCAATCAACGAGCTCCAGCTCTGCTGACCAACATAGTTGGTACCAGCCTTCCAGTCAGCATCCTCAAAAGTTAACACACGGACAGGACCGACAGGAGAACCTGGGTTATCGACCTTGTCGCAAGAAGTGAATGCTGCCATCGTTACAAAAGCGGCAGCAACGAAAAACAGATGTTTTTTCATAATGATAAAGTTTTTAAATTAAATTAGTATATTTAATTGAACACGATTACTTAACAAAGTATTTCTTACCGTTACGGATATAGAGTCCCTTACCGACAGCATGGGTCTTTCGCCCTTGCAGGTCGTAGCAGTCATCGCCAGAACGGGGGGCTGTCTGAAGCGTTCGGATGCCCGCCAGCGAATCCTTAATGCGCTGAATGGAGGTGTCCAGATGCAGGTCTTCGGCTCCCGTCACTTCCGTAGAAGTCTCGCCTATCCAGCCACAATCCTGGTTGATGGCGTTATAGACACGGATGAAATCTACGAAATCAATCTCTACAGGCTGGCGGCTAACCACCTCTACGGCATTGTCGAAATTAAAGCTGCAAGCCTCCAAGTCAGCGTTCGGCTTGTTATCGACATAGCCCCACGCCAAGGGTTTCAAGAGCCAGTTTTCATAAGGATAGCTGAGGGTGTTGGTGGCATTCTTGGGCAACAGGGTTTGCATGCCGAATGTCAACTGGTCGCTGCTTACCCATTGTGGATAATAGGTCTGCTCGTTATACCTGTTCTTATGCATAAAGCCGGACGCACCCTGATTATCAGACCAGGGAATATAATCGTCAACGATGATATCCTTGCTGACGGGGCTGGGTGTACCATCATAATCTTCCGTGGTAGGACGTGAATAGGTGATGGAATAGCCGTAAACCACCTTACCTACGCTATCGACATCGGCACTACCCGTCAGTTCGTACCAAGGGTCATCAGGCAGGCCGTTTTGATTGACATCCTTTGAAATCATGACGATGCCTGGCTCGCTGTTATTCTCAAAGAAACAATTGCCAAGAATCAGCACGTCGTTCTGATCTTTCACATTGGCAATGCTATGATCAAAATGGAAGGTGACATAGCCTCCGCAGCCACCCAGGGCGATAAGGGACTTCTTGTTATAGGCGATGCTATCCGTGCATTTACGAGCCATCGCGGCAGCATCGTCTCCTGCCTCATAGATGGGGTGCACATTGACAAACTGACCAGGAGCAGGATTGTATTCATCGACCACTTTGATGTATGGGGAATGTTCTGTCACATCGTCCATACGCTGAGCCTGGACGGACAGGGAGCCCAAAAGGGCAAAGAATATAAGTACTTGTTTCTTCATTGTTTCGTTTTCATTAAAAATACAGCATGTGCAGGGATGTCTCCTGTGTTTACTTTATAGTCGAAGGTGCCATCGGGTGTGAAGTGCAGCAATTCGCCACTCGACAAATAGTTTTTGGCATCCATCAGATAGAAGTCGCGATGGGTGGGATGGACGATAATGCCATAAGGCTGGACGATGGAAGCGGCCTCCTTGGAGGATGATAGTTGGGTGGACACCACCTGATGGGTTCGTACATTGACAATACCCATCGTGCGCTCGTTCTTCATCGTGGTATAATTGAAGGTGGAACCCATGAAGTAGAGGGAGTCGCCGACGATGCACATATCGGAAACCGGAATGTCGATTGTTCCAGTCTTTTGCATCTGACCCTGAGCGTCGGGAACAAGCCAAAAGAGCTGTGGACTTTCTACATAATAGTCGCCTCGGGAGGTCACCCACAACTGTCCGTATTTGTCGGCACGAAGGCGATGCAGGTTCGGGGCAACATCTATCTTACGCTCTTCTTGGAACGTTTTCAGGTCTATCACACTCACCGTGCGGTCATAGTCGGGAACACGATAGCCTCCACTATTTGCCACATACAACTTGTCGCCCACCACAGCCAGCTCTTCGGGCTGATAGCCTACCGTGACCTTTGCCACCGTCTTCAGGGTTAGCGTGTCTATCTTATAGACCTCGCCCAACGGGGCATCCTGACTGACATTGACAGGACCCACATAGGAAGAAACATAGGCATAGCCTTCGTGGAAGGCCACACTACGACAATTGGGTACATCTATCTTACCTATCTTCACCGCATCACTTGCCCTCAGCACTTCCACCTTGTTGGAGCAGTTGATAACGAGCCAGAGGCGAGAGCCGTATATTTGTGCATCGTTACCAACATCACCCAACTCCTTCACCTCATTGGGATTACGCTCGGCATAGATGTTACGGAGATAGTGGATGGTGCCGTCTTGAGACGAGAGGTCGAGATAGTCGAGGGTACACTTGTTGGAGCCCATATTGCCCTCGTTCAGCACATACATGCCTAACACTTCTGTCTGTTCGGTCTTGACGCCGGTATCTTCGTCTTCCATATAGACGATATAGTCGTCAGTACGGCAGCTGACCATACAGAGCAAGAGGGCAATATATAATATAAGGTGTCGTTTCATATCTTCACATCGATGGTAAATCCATAGTTGCGCTTGGGCATGGGATAGTTTAAAATAACGTCATAGTCTTGCGAGAAGACATTGTTGACTTCCAAAGTGGCTCTAAGCGAGAGGTGCTTGAGGGCAAAGGTCTTTGAGAGTGAGAGGTCGCTGGTGTACCACGGTTGCATGTAGTTGTACTTGATGTTCTCCTGTTGGTTGTAGCGCTCACCGGCATAGATGAACGAATAATTCAAGTCCCACCCGCGATACTGGAGATTCAGGATAGCCGAACCGGAATGCCAGGGGATATAGGGTATCTGATGATTATAGAACGCATCTTCGGGATTGGTCACATCACGGGCATCCTGATAGGTGTATTGCAGGCGACCTGTTACCAAGAAGCCCCTTATAGGAACGAGCGTCACTTCGGACTCCACGTCAATACCCTTGATGTGCACCTTGCCCAGATTCAGCATGGTCCAACGGAACTGCTGTCCCTTGGGATAAGCCACTATTTTATCGTGCACGCTGTTATAATACACATCGCCCTGAAGGTGGAAAAAGCGTACCAGTCCCCCATCCCATTGGTGGTCATAACTCAAGCCGGCATTGTACTGTAAAGCTGACTCAGGCTCCAACATCGCATTACCCATATTGGTATAGTATAGGTCGTTGAAGGTGGGCATACGGAAACTCTTCTTCGCATAAAGACGGAAAGAGAGGTCGTGGGAGTTGAAGGGATAGACGTTCATAAACACGGCAGGTGTGAACACCGTCTTCGAATCAGGAGAGTAGGCATATTTCACATGGTCTTTCACGGCAGTCATCAATACAGAACCCTGAACTTTCAACCAATCGAGGTTCAACGCTGTAGCCAACGACAGGTAATTGCTGAAGCGATGGGGATAGACGAACTGGCGCATATCAGCATCCAACTGGTTCCATCGGAAGTCGTAACTAAACGATGTGCTCCACACGGGAAGGATGTTATAAACATTTGATGTAGAGAAATATAACTCCTGCTGCTTGAAGGTATTATCGACCTGCATCTGCGTAGGGTCGCGGTTCACGTAATGCGTGTTGTAATAGGCATATTTCGCTACGGCCTGTGTGGTGAACCTGTCGCCAAAACTCTTCTGGAAACGTCCTTGGGTGAAGGTGTTATGATCGCCTTGCCGCTCACCCCTGCGCCACACGTTATTCACGATGGCACCTGGTATGCCGCGCTCTGAATGGTATGTATAAACCTTGAACTTCCAAAAGCCGTCGTTAATCATACCGTGAAGGTTGCCCTCGGCTCTTACCGCCCAGATGTCACCGTTCTCACGCACCGCCGTGGTGTCATAGGCCACGGTGCCGTCTTGTTTCTTACGCTTGTAACGGAACTTGTATTTTCCGCTGGCAGTAAGTACCTCTACAGATAACGACGAGCTCACCTTACTGCTTAACTTCTGTTCCCAAAGGGCAGAGAAGCGAAACAGGTCGCTTGACGCATACTTGGCTTTGAAACGAAGGTTGTAGTTCTTGTCTGGCTCAAAACGGGGAGCGCGTGTACGGATATAAATAGCTCCAGCATGTCCGAAATCGCTGGCTGGTTGCAAGATGGCACTCTTCTGTCCGTTGAACAGGGTAATCTCCTCCACATTGTCCAACGAGAACTGACCCAAGTCTATCTGTCCGTTCTGGGCATTTCCCAGTTCAATACCGTCATAGCTGATGCCCAGATGGTTGGTACCCATAGAACGGATATTCACCGTCTTGATGCCACCTACCCCACCATAGTCTTTCAGCTGAATACCAGAGAAATAGCGCAAGGCATCAGCCACGCTATGCGATGAAAGTTTTTCCAGCTGCTCGCCCGTCAGGGTTTGCGACGGAATCACCTCCTTATGGTTATAACGCGAAGTAACGACAACCTCGTCAACATGTTGGATACTGTCAAAACGACTACGCTGGGGCTGCTGGGCATAGGCAAATGAGAAATGAGAAATGAAGGAAATGATAAATGCAAATGTAGAAATAAAGGAATGTACTGCACGAAATTTCTCGTGTAGCAATCTACAATGTTCATTTCTTTCATTTCTCATTACTCGTTTCTCATTTAAAAAGGGAGACTACCTGTCTCACGACATAAGTCTCCCTGGACTTATATAATAATACACGTATTCGCGCATTCGACCTAACCCCAGAGGTCTGAAAAGCGCATTGAAGCAAAAGGAGGTCTTCTGACTTACAGTCCGGTAGCAAACGTCTTCCCAATAATATCAGTGACTTTTGTGCTTGCATCGATAATGACTGCTTACAGCTGCGGGACAGTTGAGGACTCTCACCCCATTCCCTTACCTAATGCGGCTGCAAAGTTACTGCAAATAATGAGAATAACCAAAAGAAAACGGAAATTTCTTTTGGTTATCCACCTTTCTGTCTTCTTAAAAAGAGAACTTGAGATTGTTGAAACAGATGGGACAACAACTCTACTCCATCAGAATCCTGACGATACGCTCGGCAGTACGCCCGTCCCAGCGGTTGGGAAGTGAGGAAGACTTCCACTGGCCCTGCACCAGTTTCTGCATAGCCTCGCTCAACTTGGCAGCATCTTCGCCAACAAGCACGTTAGTACCTTGCTTGACGGTTTCAATGTGCTCGGTATAGCTGTTGAGGGTAATACAGGGGATGTTGTTGAAGGTGGCTTCCTCAGCAACGTTGCCAGAGTCGGTAATAACGCCACGAGCATGACTGGTGAGCCATCCAAACTCCAGATATGACAGGGGTTCAACCACTTGGATGCCTCCATGACGCGCTACCATCTCCTTGGCCTTACCTCGCAAGGGGGCAATAACAGGAACATCGCCAGCCTCCTTGACAATGGCATCCAGCATACGGTTCAGGTTCAGCTCATTGGCTATCAACGCTTTACGGTTCAGTGTGAACACAAAGTAGTTGTCCGTTGTGACACAGGCAGGACGTTGCCAACGATGGAGGTTCTGTCGCAACGAATCCATCAGGATATTGCCCACCATATAAATCTTATGCATCTCAGCACCTTCACGGGTAGCCACGCTGCTGGAGCCGATGCCTGCCGTGAAGAGCAAGTCGCTCAAGCCATCGATGACCAAGCGGTTAATCTCCTTGGGCATATTGATATCAAACGAACGGGTGCCTGCTACCAGGTGAGCCAGGCGAAGGCCACGCTTCTTGGTTACGATAGCTGCAGCCATCGTAGAGGCCAGGTCGTCAACGACAATGACGGTATTGGTAGTATGCTGTTCCAGATAGTGTTCAAACTCACTCATGACACGCCCCGTCAACTCGTTCAGATTCTGACAGTCAACACCCAAAAAGACATCGGGACGAGGTATTTGCAAGTCATTGAACAAGGTTGGCTCTAAAGTAGGGTCATCTTCCCTGCCGGCATATACCAGTTTGTAACAGCAACCCTCAGTCTGCTGTATCACCCTGATAAGGGGCGCCACTTTCACGAAATTAGGTCGTGCTCCCGTAAAAATGCATATATGTTGTTCCATCCTTTTTTATTTCTTAATCGTTATTTTACGCTTGACATGAAATATAACTATTCCTCGTCATCATCTTCTTCAATATGAAAGGCACGCCCAATAGTGCGTTCATAGGCAGGCGAGGTGGAGACGATGCTGAAATCGTAGATGAAATCGCTGTCATCGAACAACAGGAAATGATCCTTGCCCTGTACCTCATCCTTTGGTGTCTCCCAGATAATGTCTTCGAAAGCCTCTTCATCCTTGATTTCGGGCGTTCGTATCAAACAATTGCTAAAATGATAGTCAATCGTTTCGCCATCGCGCATGACACCTTCAAACACATCTTCGTCATAGCCTGTAATGAGGGTGTTAGTACACAACAGCAGAAGAGGCTTGCTATCAGGAGAAAACAACAGCGCCTCACCGCACAGGGCAAAGGGATAGAACTGGGCCAAAGTACAATGGTCGATAACGGCTTCGCATCCGTAAAGGGCCAAACAGTCATCTTCGGCATTAGACAATTGGCAATAATCCAGTTGCACCTTGGAATTTCTGGCGTACAGACCATAGCCCCTGCTATTGTGTATCACGCAATTGTTAAGAACGACCTGAGTACTGTCAGCTGTCATTCCATCCCAGGCATTACGCACCTCAGAATCGGTCATCCAACATCCCTTGGCTCCATTGACAATCTCGATGCCTCGCCATTGACCACTCACCCGGTCGTAAGGCAGATAATCGAACATGTGGTCAAGACGGTCACCACGGAGCACACAGTTTTCCACCATCAGACAACCTTCAACCTTCAGCTGGGCATTGTCGTGGAAATAAATAGTGGTATTACGCAACGTCAGCGTGGTGTTAGGGGCAACTTTGATGCCATTTCCATAGACCACCAGTGGCTTCTCCATCTCTATGGTCATGTCATGATCGACCTCTAAATCGGTCACCATCTCCGCATCCCAACTATAGGTGCGCAGATTTACCTTCTGCACTACCCCACTCTCCAATGAAAACAACAAGTTGTCCTCAACCAACTGAGGCTCTAAGGAATGCGTCTCATAGGAGGTGATTTCCACGAAGACGCGAAGACTGTCACCTTTACGCACCTCCAAGTTCTGTGCAACAGGATTAAGGAACGTCCCATCTACATTAATGCGAAAGCCCGTCTGATTTCCCCGTTCCAGACGGACCGTGTTGATACGCAAGCCGTCATTAGAACGGTTATGAACCCAGAAAGTATAAGTAACTGAAGGTACACCAGAAAACATGGTATCAAGACGCACGGTGTCCTGAGAGAACGATAGTATCTGACTACGGTCCGTAGTGAACGAATCGTTATCGGAGCAGGCAGTCAACAGGCACGCCACCGACGCGATGAAAAAGAAAAGCCGCTTTATCATATACTGATAAAACGACCTTTCTTCCATTTTATTGTGCAGGCTAGTTCTACCTGTCTGTTTTTTATTTTCCGAAGTAACGCTTCAGCAGTCCAGCAAAGCCTGCTCCATGACGAGCCTCGTCCTTGGCCATCTCGTGAACGGTATCGTGGATAGCATCGAAACCGGCAGCTTTAGCATTCTTGGCAATACGGAACTTATCCTCGCAAGCTCCTGCTTCTGCAGCAGCACGCTTCTCCAAATTGGTCTTGGTGTCCCACACACACTCTCCCAGCAACTCAGCGAACTTAGATGCGTGTTCTGCCTCCTCGAAAGCATAGCGCTTGAAAGCCTCAGCAATCTCGGGATAGCCCTCACGATCAGCCTGACGAGACATTGCCAGATACATGCCAACCTCGCCACACTCACCATTGAAGTGGTTGCGCAGGTCGTCAATCATCTCCTGTGAAACGCCCTCGGGTTTTCCGTCACCAATACGATGAACGGTTGCATAGGTTGTTTCACCCTCGTCCTTCAGTTCAGAGAACTTTGAAGCAGGAGCCTTACAAATAGGACACTTCTCAGGAGCAGCATCGCCTTCGTAGATATATCCACAAACGGCGCAGATAAACTTTTTCTTCATAAAAATAATATTTGTTTGGTTAGTAAATCCATTGATTTTTGCAAAGATAAGCAGTTTTTTCAGAACCTCCAACTTTTTCTGTCTCTTTTTTTTGAAAAGACCCCAAAAAAGCAAAAAGAAATAGGGTCTGGAGAGTAATTCACCAAACCCTATATTATAAATAATGTGTAATTGATTACTTTTAGAAGAAGAGATAGCGGTTGTCAACGACACCGGCTTTCAAGTAAAGCTCGTTCATGAAACGACCAGCAGCCTGGATAGCCATCTGGCGCTGCTGCTGAGCCTGCTGCTTCTCATCGAACTTAGCACCTTCACGATGCTTCTTAGAGAGAACCTGGAACAGATAAGCGGCACCATTACCCTTTACAACTGAAGGACTGAACTGACCCTGCTTAACAGCTGAGACAGCACCGCTAAGAGCGGGCTCACTAGCTCCGGCAGACTGTACAAATACAGGAGCAGAGAAAGTAATCTGACGAACGCTGTCAACAACGGCACCCTTCGCCTTAGCAGCGGCAATATCCTTCACGCCTGCCAATTTCTCAGCAGCCTTTGCGAACTTCTTGTCGCGAATAACCTCCTGCTTCACCTGATCCTTAACAACACCATCGAGGTCACGATAACCTACAGGATGAATAGCGGTAAGAGCGATAACCAACAGATGGTCATTATTGCCACACTCATAAAGAGGTGAAACATTATTCTCCTTAGCATCGAAAATCCACTTCATTGCCTCACGGGTAGAGCGGATGCCTGCTACATTGTGCTCGGAGTTGTAGAGATCCTGACGCTCCTGAACGCGGAAACCAAACTTGGCAGCATTCTTCTCAAGACCTTCGATGGTATTGTTCTCGCTGACATACTGGCTGAACTTGTTGTAAGCATCAGAATAAGTCTGCTTGGAGAAATCGATGGTGTGCTTTACAACAGCTACGTCGAACTTGTTGACGAAAGCCTTGCGAGCAGTAACCTGCAGAACGATATTGCCCTGACTAAACTCAAGATTCTTGAGCTGACCAGCCTCGAGGGTATTAAGAGTCTGGATGAAAGCCTTGGTATCTGCATCAATGGTCTGAGCACGCTCGTACATAGCAGAAGTCATCCATTGCTTAGCACCTGTCTGACCATATTTCTTGGCAATAGCCTCAAAATCTGCGCCACCCTGAAGAGCTGTGTAAATGCTGTCGGCTGTCTTACGAGCGGCCTCAGCAGTCTCACCACCAACCTGAATCTGACGATATTCAACAGAGTCGGGCAACTGGGTTTTATTAACCAGCTTTACAACGTTGAGGGTATTGTCATAAGCAGTCTCGAAAGGAGCGGTTACCTGACCAACAGCCATAGAGTCAATCTTTGCTGCGATGTCTGCGGGGAATGCAGAGCGAGTAGCGAAGATGCCGGTGTAGGCAATCTGCGACTGAGCCTTGCGAACAGCCTCAGCAGGAGTCATGCCTGCAGTAAGGTTCTGCTGGGCATCCTTCATGTTCTGCATCAATGCATTGCGGTCGGCCTTAGAGGCTACTACCTGGAAATCAACATACTTAATATCGCGGCTCTCAACATACTGCTTGAACATTTCTTTCTGCTCATCATATTTTGCCTTGATATCAGCGTCGGAAACCTCTACTTCAGTATCCTTGATAGTGCTGTAAGGCAGAGCTGCCAACAACACGTCGCTCTCTTCGTTCTGTGCGTCGAAAGCCATCTTAGCAGATACAGGGTTGCTGAAGAGACATTGAGCCAACAACTGCTGGTACTTCTCTGCCAGCAACTGCTGACGGATGTTCTTCTCCATGAATTTCCAGTACTTGTAGATACGCTCATACTGTTCCATCATCTGGGCATTACCCTGGGACTGCATCTTCTTGTAGTCATCAAGGAACTTAGTGAGCTGGCTGGCATCGAAACGGCCAGTCTGCTGATTAACGAAAGGAGTCTGCATCAACATGGGGTTTGTACCAGCCTTCAGCAAGTTCTGCATCTCCTGATCAGTAACAGTCAAACCCAATTTCTTTGCCTCAGACTCCAGAATGGTATTGTTGACAAACTGCTGCCAAACCTGATCCTTCACCTGATTGAGCTCCTCCTCAGAGAGGTTGTCACGACCTTGGGTCATCTTGATAACTTCCTGATACTCGTCAACGAGATTCTGGAAGTCTTGTACTGAGATTTTTTTACCTAACACTTCGCCTACTTGCTGACGGCGCTCGTTGCTTGTTGCCTCGCAAGAACGGAACATCTCTTCAGCGATAAATGCAAAGAGGGCCAGACCAATCACCGTAGCGAGTACTGGTCCCCAGCTTCTGATTTTTCCAATTGCTGCCATTTTTAGCTATTAATTTTATTTTGTTTTTATTCTATTTTCAAATTCAGCCGACAAAATTACGAAATTTACGCGAATTATCGGCAACTTTTCCTAAAAAAATGCTTTACTCACAGACTTTTAGTCTTACAAGCTCGATTTTTGTCTGCGTATTTTTCAATATTTTGAACTCATAACGCCCGAATTTCACTACCTCGTTGAGTTTAGGGAATGACTGATATTCATGCAGAATTAGTCCGCTGACAGTCATGTATTCGTCGCTTTCAGGCAATTCCAGGTCAAACAGTTCGTTGACTTTCTCAATCTCTAGTCGTGCAGAGAGTACATATTCATGTTCGTTAAGCTGCTTAGCCACGTATTTCGTGTTATCGTGCTCATCCTCAATATCCCCAAAGATTTCCTCCACAATATCCTCCAAGGAAACCAAGCCGCTAGTACCCCCGAACTCATCGATGACAACACCTAGCGATTTTTTCTGCTGCAGGAAGGTTTGCATCATCTTCTGGGCAGCCATCGTCTCTGGCACATAAGGCATGGACTGAACATGCTTGGCAATGTCCGTAAACGGTTTGAACAATTCGGAAGAGTGAATATAACCGATAATATGGTCGATATCCTCGCGGAATACCACCAATTTAGAATGTCCGCTTTCCACGAATTTTTGTTTCAGTTCCTCTATCGTGCAGTCATCGATGTCGATGGCAACTATTTCCGTGCGAGGCACCATGCAATCGCGGACTTTGGTATCATGAAAGTCGAGGGCATTATGGAAAATCTTAACTTCCTCCTCAATTTCGTCGTCATCCTTGGCATTATCGATACTGGATTGCACCAAATAGTCTAGGTCAACCTTCGTAAACTCCTTATCATCAGATTCTTTTGGCATTTGGACACCCACCAGTCGGAGCAAGCCACGCGAAAGAAAAGTGGCAAACCTGGAAATGGGCCAGAGCACCACATAGCATATCCATGCTGGAACGGCGAAAATGGTGAGCATCGTATTAGGATTAGACTTGAAGATTGTCTTTGGCAAAAACTCACCAGTAAAGAGCACTACTGCTGTAGAGAGCAATGTATCGCAGGCTACCCTACCGCCGTCACTTAAGTCATAGAATAATGTAGCATCAAAGATGCGGGCAAAAAGGACACCATAAACAACCAAAGCGATATTGTTTCCCACCAACATCGTAGATACGAAATTGTTGGGATGACGATAGAATAATTCTATGGCACGTTGTGAGAGTCCTCCCTTTTCACGATCCATTTCAGCGCGCAACCTATTGCTGGAAACAAAGGCTATCTCCATACCAGAGAAGAAGGCGGAGAAAATCATAGTAATGCCGAGTCCTATAATAAGTGATGTCATGGCTGGAAAGCGGTTTTTTGTGTAGCCTTATGGCGTGTGGCTGCCTTACGGACAGGAACTTCCACCTTGGCAGTATCGGGCTTGGCTGGTGTACCACTAGGAGCTGCCTGAGCCGGTGTTGTTGGTTGAGCAGGCTCTGGTTCCATGTCTGCAGCCTGGAAAGAACCGACGGAGTTGGTAACCTCATAATGCGTCATATGCTCATCACTACGGAAATAGGTTCCCTCCATCGTTCGCTCCGGGGTGACAACGCGCGAGAACTTATAGGAATAGAATTCGTGTTTGATACCATCCCAGAAGAGTTCCTCACTACGGAATATGAGCCCATTGACATTGCGGATATATACTCTCCCGCGCAATTCCCACAATTTCTGCTGGTCATAATACCATGCGGTATCTGCCTGGATATAACCCTCGATGTGGAACTGTGGGTCGAACTGTTCCATAAAAATTCCTTTCTCAAAAGTCCATCGGGGAGGATTCTTGACGGTATTCACATCCCAACGCTCAGTAACAATCCGGTACTTGATGACACCAGAATCGCTGATAAGCGTATTAACCCCATAGCTAACCATCATAGACGCCGAGTCGCGGTCATTAACAGCAGGTGCCGTATGACTGACTGTTTCGCTGCAGGCAGCGAAACAAATGAGGAATGAGAAATGAGTAATAAGAAATGCAAAAGAATGCACCTCCCACTTCTTATTTCTACATTTTAATTGCTCATTACTCATTTCTCATTATTTTAATCTACCTTCCACTTAGCAAACCAACGCTCGTTGAACGTCAAGCCGATATTGATTCGGAATGAATTTTCGGTAATCAAATTGTCTGCAGAACGGTTCACCCATTGTGCACTTATATTAAGTGTGGACCGGTTGTTCCAGGTATTGACCAATGGAATGCCAAAGCCTGCACTCAAGCTAAACTCGCGAGGTCCTTTCACATCCCCTACATTATAATAAGGTGTAGCATAGGACATGCCGAAGCGATAATGCACATGACCGAAATAGCCACGACCCATAGGGTTGGGAACCCAGTCGGTACCCAAGGTAACCTTATGACGATCGAGAAGCTGAGAGCCCACCAACTGATAGCCAAGCTTATGATTGGTGGTCACATTATTTGTCTGTACAGGATAATCAATATTAGCCCACTTCTGGAAATTATAGTCAACACCAACCGTCAGGCGGTTTTTATGCAGCAAGGTGGCACCCACGCCAAAGGAATAAGGCAATTTGAATGCATTAGGAACGCTGTCGGAAGTTACATAGGAAGTGGCGTTCACATTATCCAAGTTCGTTGTTACAAGCTTGGCATCACCGCTTAACCCGTGTCCCAATCCAAAGGTAGCACCCATGGTAACCACATTATCCTTATTGAGTTCCTTTTGATACTGCACTCCCAAGTCGAGTTTGTAACTCTTGACAGAGGTGGAATAGGTCTTAGTAAGCGTGTTCACATAGGTATCACTATTATACACCATCACCGTCCTAGTATATTTTCCCCAGAAATAAGAGGCGTTGAAACCTATTGACAGACCTTTCAGAACTTCCCAGCCAACACCTACATAAGCCTGGCTGAAACCGCCGTCACCCTCATGCCGCTCATTATAATAACTACCATTCAGCGTTGTAATAACACTTGCGTTATAGTCTGCGTCATAGTAGTTATAACCAATATTTGAATAAGGAACAACACCAAAGCTGAGACCAACCTTCGGAAGCAAGCGTAAGGCGGCAACAGCGTAATCGAAGTTAGCGGTCTTGGCATTCACACGGCGACCACCTTCCTTGAAATTGGTAATATGCCCTGATACACCTACATCAAATATCATGGTCAACGAATCAACCGCAGAATAGGAAGCAGGATTCTGCACATTAACCATCTTACCATTCCGAAGACCTATGGAGAGTCCGTTCATTCCACGGTTAAAGCCTGTCGATTGATCAGACAATACACCCAGACCATATTGGCTATAAGGAGACAGAGTGGTGCTTACCTGCGCCAATGACACCAGGGAGATAGCACTCAGCAATAAGCCAGAAAAAAAACGTCTTTTCATCTATCAATTTTAAATCAATTCAATTTCGGGTTGCAAAGGTACGAATAAGTGAGAACAATACAAAATAAAAAAACTTTTTTTTAGTTTTATTGTCGAGCGTGAGTACTTTCGCAGTTATCGTACTGCAAATTTATTGAAAAAAAACGAAATAAACGCACGTTAAGTGGAAAATATAGGTTAATTTTGCATCGTGAAACATATAAAAATCATTTTTAGAACATATTTACTGCTTTTAGCAGTCGTTTTAACAACTCAAAAGGCATTTGCGAATAAAGCCTACCGAATAGAGTTTTTTGATTCGGTGGAGGTTTCGCTACTCACTTGCCAACCTCACGATGAGGTATATAGCCTCTATGGACACACCGCCCTCAGATGGCACGATTTAAGACTTGGAGGTCTCGACTTGGCATTCAACTATGGCGTGTTTGATTTCAAGAAACCTCATTTTGTAGCTCGTTTCGTATTCGGACTGACGGACTATGAACTAGGAGCCTATCCGTATAAATATTTCGTGGAAGAGTACCGACGTTTTGGCAGTATGGTGACAGAGCAGGTACTCAATTTTACCGACGAAGAAAAATCGGCAATACACGAAGCATTGGCCATTAATCTGCGCCCAGAGAATAAAATTTATCGTTACAATTTCTTTTATAGTAACTGCACAACAAAGGCTCGCGACATCATAGAGCAATGCATTAAAGGAAATTTAAAATACACTGAAAGAGAAGGTTATACGCCAACTTACCGAGAAATAGTTCATAGCATGACTGAGCGAAATCCATGGTCACGATTTGGTAATGATTTATTACTAGGCATCAAAGCCGATCAAAAGACTGATTTGCGCCAGCAAGAATTCTTGCCTTACAATCTTTTATACGATTTTGACCATGCTCAGATATATGCTGACGGTACCTATCGGCCGTTGGTCAAGGAGCGAAGAATAGCAGTACCTGCCGGTGTACAAATCGTTCAGGAAGGTTTTCCCCTCAGTCCGTTGATTTGTGCCATCATCTTGCTTGTCATCAGCCTGCTCCTCTTTCTCCTGGAGTGGCGCCAGAAAAAGGTTTACGTACTTTGGGACATCGTGCTGATGCTTCTGACGAGCACCCTTGGCATCGTGCTGACATTGATGTTATTCTCACAACACCCCACGGTCAGCCTTAACCTGCAGATAATTCTGCTTAACCCCCTACCCTTGTTCTTTCTTTGGCCTGTCATTAGGGGTCGTCAGACACGCTATTGGAAGATTACTGCCATCTTGGCTGTATTGTTCCTCGTTGGCAGTATTTTCCAAAACTATGCAGAGGGAATCCACGTCTTGGCACTATGTTTGCTGATGCAATGCTATGCAAATATGAAGATAAAAGCATCGAAATAAGTAAGAAGATAAGGAAATTTGTGTGGAGTTACGATTTTTTTTAGTAATTTTGCACCCCGAATATTATAAATAGGAATAAAATAACAAAAACAGATATGAATTTCAACAAGATTTTACGCTCGTTGTTCGGCGACAAATCCACTCGCGACATGAAATTGATTCAGCCGCTGGTAGAAAAGGTGAAAGCCGCATACCCAGAAATACAGAAGCTGAACAACGACCAGTTACGCCAACGCACAAAGGACATTCAACGCCAAGTGCAGGACTCTGCTTTAAAACAGAAAGAAGAGATTGAAAAGCTGAAAGCAACCATCGAGGAGACTCCTATTGACGAACGTGCCGACATCTTCGCCCAAATAGACAAACTGGAGAAAGAAGTATTGGACATATACGAGAAGGCATTGGACGAGGTAATGCCCGAAGTGTTCTCTATTGTCAAGGAGACCGCCCGCCGCTTTGCCGAAAACGAGGAGACCATCGTTACCGCAACGGATTTCGACCGTGAGTTGGCTGCCGACCCCAAGAAGGACTTTATTACCATTGATGGCGACAAGGCCATCTATCATAACCACTGGACTGCCGGTGGCAACGACCTGAAGTGGGAAATGGTACACTACGACGTCCAGCTGTTCGGTGGTGTCGTATTGCATCAAGGCAAGATTGCCGAGATGGCAACGGGTGAAGGTAAAACCCTGGTGGCTACTCTCCCCGTCTTCCTGAATGCGCTGACTGGTAATGGAGTTCATGTGGTAACCGTGAACGACTATCTGGCCAAGCGTGACTCCGAATGGATGGGTCCACTCTATATGTTCCATGGACTCTCTGTAGATTGTATCGACAAACACCAGCCTAACTCAGAGGCTCGTCGTAAAGCCTATCAGGCCGACATCACATTCGGTACGAACAACGAGTTCGGTTTCGACTATCTGCGCGACAACATGGCCATCTCGCCCGCCGACCTCGTACAACGTGCCCACAACTATGCCATCGTCGATGAGGTTGACTCGGTGTTGATTGACGATGCCCGTACCCCATTGATTATCTCTGGTCCCGTGCCCAAGGGCGATGACCAGATGTTTGAGGAATACCAGCCCCTAGTAGAGAAACTGGTGGGTGTGCAGAAACAGCTGGCCACCCAGTATCTAGCTGAAGCCAAGCAGAAGATAAGCGAAGGCCGTGAGAAGAACGACCAGAAGCTGTTGGACGAAGGATTCCTAGCACTTTACCGCTCACACAAGTCAATGCCAAAGAACAAGCCGCTCATCAAGTTTCTCTCTGAGGAAGGTATCAAGAGTGGCATGCTCAAGACGGAAGGCATCTATATGGAGAACAACAACCGCCGCATGCCTGAAGTGGTAGAGCCTTTGTACTTCGTGGTTGACGAGAAACTGAACTCATGCGACCTGACTGACAAGGGTACAGCATGGTTGGCTCATCAGGTGAATGATGCCGAATTGTTCGTATTGCCCGATATTACCGGTCAGTTGTCCGCTTTGGAGGGAATGACTAACCTGTCGGACGAAGAGCGCGTAAACAAGAAGGACGAGCTGTTACAGCACTATGCCGTTCAGTCTGAGCGTGTTCACACCTTGCAGCAGTTGCTTAAAGCTTACTGTATGTTCAACAAGGACGACGAATATGTTGTGATTGACGGTGAGGTGAAGATTGTCGATGAACAGACAGGCCGTATCATGGAAGGTCGTCGTTGGAGCGATGGTCTGCACCAGGCTGTAGAGGCTAAGGAGCACGTAAAGGTGGAAGCTGCCACACAGACCTTTGCCACCATCACCCTGCAGAACTACTTCCGCATGTACCATAAGCTCGCAGGTATGACGGGTACCGCTTCTACCGAGGCTGGTGAGTTCTGGGACATCTACAAACTGGATGTTGTGGAGATTCCTACCAACAAGCCCGTTATCCGCAACGATATGGACGACCGTATCTATAAGACGGCTCGTGAGAAGTATCATGCTGTCATCGAGGAGATTGTCAAGATGCGCAACGCTGGCCGCCCCACCCTGATTGGTACCACCTCTGTGGAAATCTCCGAGTTGCTGAGCCGTATGCTCGATATGTATGTGAATCCTGAGACGGGCAAACGCGAGGGCATTCCCCATCAGGTGCTGAACGCCAAACTACACCAGAAAGAGGCTGACATCGTGGCATTGGCTGGACAATCGACCAACGGCAAGGGTGCTGTAACCATTGCCACCAACATGGCTGGTCGTGGTACCGATATCAAGCTGTCGCCAGAAGTAAAGGCCGCCGGTGGTCTTGCCATCATCGGCACCGAGCGCCACGAGTCACGTCGTGTGGACCGCCAGCTGCGTGGTCGTGCCGGTCGTCAGGGTGACCCGGGTTCTTCGCTGTTCTTCATCTCATTGGAAGACAAGCTGATGCGCCTGTTCGGCTCTGAGCGTATAGCCACCGTGATGGACAAGCTGGGCTTCAAGGAAGGTGAAGTGCTTGAGAGCTCCATGATTACCAAGCAGGTAGAGCGTGCTCAGAAGAAGGTCGAGGAGAATAACTTCGGTATTCGTAAACGACTGCTGGAATACGATGATGTCATGAACAAACAGCGTACCGTGGTGTATAGCAAGCGCCGTCACGCCTTGATGGGTGAGCGCATTGGCATGGACATTTCTAACACCATCTGGGACCGCGTGGTTAACATCATCGAACAGAACGACTACGAGGGCTGCAAGGAGCAGTTCATCAAGATCTTCGCAATGGAATGCCCCTTCTCCAGCGACGAGTTCATCAACAAGAACCACGAGGAGCTCTGCGAGGAGACCTTCCAGGTAGCTATGGGCAATTTCAAGCGCAAGATGGAGCATGTACAGGAAGTAGCCATCCCCGTTATCAAGCAAGTCTATGAAAATCAGGGCCACATGTACGAGCGCATCGTGGTGCCCCTGACCGATGGCCGCAAGATGTATAACATTCCTTGTAACCTGAAAGAGGCTTACGATACGGAATGTAAGTCGGTGGTGAAGGAATTTGAGAAGCAGATACTGCTCCATATCATTGACGACGCATGGAAAGAGAACCTGCGCGAACTGGACGAGCTGAAGCACTCTGTGCAGAATGCTAGCTATGAGCAGAAAGACCCGTTGCTCATCTTCAAGCTGGAGTCGGTCAAGCTGTTCGACAACATGGTGAACACCATGAACAACCGCTCCGTCAGCATCCTGATGCGCGCCCAGATTCCTGAGATGCAACAGGTACAGGAGGCCGCTCCCGAGGAGCACACCCAGCGTCAGCAATATACCGAGTCAAAACAGAACCTCTCACAGGAACAGATGACCGATCCTAATCAGGCTGCAGCTGCCGCACAAGACACTCGTGCCCAGCAGCCTCGCACCCCAATCATCAAGGACAAGATGCCAGGTCGCAACGATCCTTGTCCCTGCGGCTCGGGCAAAAAGTTCAAGAATTGTCACGGAAGAGGGCTGGTGTAAGAGTTTAGAGGTTAGAGTTAAGAGTTTAGAGATATGATTAAGATTGAGAATCTCAAGAAGCAGTTTGGCGACACATGCGCCTGTGACATTCCATCGTTTACCATCAATAATGGCCACATCCTCGGACTGGTAGGTAACAACGGAGCGGGCAAGACTACCCTCTTCCGTTTGTTGCTCGACCTGCTCAAAGCCGACGAGGGCTATGTGACCATCGACGACATCAACCCTGCAGAGAGTGAGGCATGGAAGAACGACGTCGGTGCCTACATCGACGATGGTTTCCTCATCGATTTCCTCACCCCTGAGGAGTATTTCTCCTTCCTGGGCAAGATATCAGGCATGTCACAGGCTGATGTCGATAACCGGCTGCAGGAGTTCGAGCGCTTTGCCGGTGGCGAGATTTTCGGACAAAAGAAACTCATCCGCAACCTCTCGGCAGGTAACAAGCAGAAGGTGGGCATCATTTCCGCCCTATTGCGCAAGCCCAAGACCGTCATTCTCGACGAACCCTTCAACTTCCTCGACCCCACCAGCCAATTGGTGCTGAAGCACCTCATCAGCGACTATGCTCGTGAGACTCATGCTACGATTATCATCTCCAGCCATAACCTGCAACACACCGTTGACATCTCCACCCGCATCGCCCTCCTGGAACACGGCCAGATTATCCGCGACCTGTCCAACACCGATGGATCTGCTACGGCCGAACTCCAAGAGTATTTCGGAGCGGAATAACAAAAAGACTCCCTGAATAAAAAGAAATTTTTCCGATAAAAAAAATCTCCTACTGAATTAAGTAGGAGATTTCTTTTTTACCTGACCGTGATATGGAAACAGCCTTGTTTCACTTCGTATTTCACATAGCAACGCTCTTGTTTCCGCATATCACGCAATACCTCTGAGAGCACCCATTTCAGCGTATCGTCGCGAACAGGCTGGACAACGGGGTGATAGCGGTTGTAGCAGATATCGAAGGTGGTACCGAAGAGGTGGCACGAACGCTCCGTGGCATTCTGGTTATGGCGCTGCAACTTGGCAACGTCGTCCATCGAGCGCATGACGCTGGTCACTATCAACTGGTTCAAGGGGACTCCCTTCACATACAGGCTATCGTAAAAAGCCTGCCCAATGTCTTGCAGCAACACGGCAGCACGAGGCACCAGATACGGAATAGAGCTTTTCAGCTTGTCAACATGGAAATACGGGCTAGCAGCCACATAGACCAATTCTTTCTTGCGCTTTTCAGCATCCTCACGATTCTTCACCGGACGAACGCCCCACTTTTCTGCTGCAACAATCTGCACGTCCTGACCATCAGGAAACGCATCCTTATAGCTGGGAACACTCCAAATACGATGGGGATTGGCTATCCGTTGATATGCCAAGTCATCCTGCGCCTCTTCTGCAGGAGCCTCTTCTTGAGTCAGATAATGACACAAGGCCAGCAAGGCAACGATGACGGCGAAGCCTACGACATATTGGCGCTCATTGGGTATCTTTATCTTCCGTAACTGTCCAAATATTTCTGGAATTGATTTCTTCATCATCTTTTACATTTTTCATACCACTCCAGCAACATGCCACGAGGAATGCCGCGTTTTACAGCTGCGTCCAAGACCTTGCGGGCTTCAGTCCTGCGCTCCAAGACCAATAGCAAATCGACATGCGACACCACATAGGTCGGATCGCGGGGAGCCAACTGCTCTGCCCTCTCCCAGTCGTATAGTGCCGCATCGTCCTGCTTTAACTGTCGCTCTATATTCGCCCTTGCCGCATAAGCCACCGCCGAGTCGGCATGCTGCTGAATGGTCTGGTTCAGCTGGTCCAGAGCTTCCTGTTTCTTCCCCAGCTGTTGCAGGATGACAGCCAGCGAGAGGCGAGCCTCGAAATGGTTGGGTGCAATGATGAGCAAATCGTTCAAATCGTTGCGAGCCAATTCGAAACGGCGAAGATGCGTATTGGCATAGGCACGATAGAACAAGGCTGCCGGATTGCCTGGATCTTTCTGCAGAATCTGCGCATATTCATCGATAGCATATTGCCATTGCTTCAACTGCAGATTGGCTGCTGCCTTGCGCAGATGCAAGTCTGTGGACCAAGGCTGCGTGGCAATCTGCTGGTTGAGCACGGTCAGCGAATCGCGCCATTTCTGACTGTTAGCCTTTGGCTGTTGGCAGTAAGCATTTTGTGCGGCCAAGAGCCCAAAGCCAAACACCAAAAGCCATAAGGCTATGCCTTTGCGATATAATCTACAATCCATGCACCGACCTCTTTGGTACCATATTTCGCACCACCTTCCACCTGAATCTCAGGAGTACGAACATTAGCATCGAGCGAAGCATTGACAGCCTCACGAATCAGTTTACCCTCAGCATTCAGTCCGAAGTGCTCCAGCAACATGGCAGCAGAGAGAATCTGTGCCAACGGGTTAGCTAGGTTCTGCCCCTTTGCCTGAGGCCATGAACCGTGAACAGGCTCGAACAACGGGGTGTGCTCACCCAGGCTGGAAGAAGGCTGCAGTCCCATAGAGCCCGTGATGCAGGAGGTCTCGTCGGTCAGGATGTCGCCGAAGGTATTCTCGGTTACCACCACATCGAAGAAGGTAGGCTCCGTGAGCACGCGCATCGAGGCATTGTCGATGAACATATAATCGGTCGTCACCTCGGGATACTGGGGCTCCATCTCCTTGGCAATCTGACGCCACAGACGACTGGAAGCCAACACGTTAGCCTTATCGACAACAGTCAGGTGCTTCTTACGCGTCATCGCCATCTCGAAGGCTACCTTCAGGATGCGCTCAATCTCAGGACGGGTATAGATGTCGGTATCATAAGCCTTGTCGTTGTCCTGGTATTTCTCACCAAAATACATGCCACCCGTCAACTCGCGAATCACCACGAAGTCGGCACCACGCAGCAACTCATCCTTCAGGGGCGACTTGTGCAACAGGCAATCGAAAGTGGCCACAGGACGAACATTGGCAAACAGGCCCAGCTTCTTGCGCATGGCCAGCAGGCCCTGCTCAGGGCGCACCTTGGCAGTAGGATTATTGTCATACTTCAAGTCGCCAACAGCAGCGAACAGCACGGCATCGGCGTTCATGCAGATGTCGTGAGTTGCCTCAGGATAGGGGTCTCCCACCGCGTCAATAGCTGTGGCGCCCACCAAAGCCTCCTCGTAGTCAAATTCGTGTCCAAACTTCTGGGCAATAGCGTCCATCACAGCAACACCCTGTTTCATAATCTCCGGTCCGATTCCATCGCCCGGCAATACGGCAATCTTCAGTTTCATATTCTATTTTGTTTTTATTTGTTGTTCAATTCATTTTCTACGATGTTCAGCATCTTGAAAGTAGCCTTGATGGCGGCTTCCGTCTGGTCGGCATCCAAGCCTCGTGTGCGCAGGAAACTATCCTTGTAATGCCACGTGATAACGGTCTGCACCAACGCATCGGTACGACCTCCTGGCGGAATGCTGACCTGATAGTTGGCCAGAATGGGAAAGGTGCGGTTCAGGTACTTCTTATAGATATAGCGCAGGGCCTTCACGAAAGCATCATACTGACCATCGCCCGTGGAACCAGCCTCATACTGTTTGCCGTTAATCTCCACTCGGATATTGGCACCAGGCTTCAGGCCGTAGGAAGTATTCACCACATAACTGATCAGTTTCACCCTATCCTCCGAGCCGTCATGCTTCAAGACATCGCTGACGATATAGGGCAAATCCTCCTGGGTCACTATCTCCTTTTTGTCACCCAACTCCGTGATGCGCTGGGTCACCCTTCGTGTCTGTTCCGGAGTCAGTTCCAACCCCAGTTCCTCAAGGTTCTTGGCAATATTGGCACGACCGGAATTCTTGCCCAGGGCATATTCACGCTTACGGCCAAAGCGCTCAGGCATCAGCTCGTTGTAGTAGAGCTTGTCCTTCGAATCGCCATCGGCATGAACACCAGCCACCTGGGTAAACACATTCTCACCGACAATAGGCTGATTGGGAGCCACGGCAATACCGCTGAAGCTCTCAACCATGCGCGAGATGTCATTCAACTGGCTCTCCACAATATTGGTCTTAGCATGGAACTGGTCTTTCAAAATGGCCTGGACACTGGCCAACGGGGCATTACCACAACGCTCCCCCAGCCCATTGACCGTGACGTGCAGTCCCTTGGCACCGCTCAGCACGGCAGCCAACGAGTTAGAAACAGCCAAGTCGTAGTCGTTATGGGCATGGAAATCGAAATGAGCATCGGGATAACGCTTCATCATCTTACGGAAATACTCTATCACTTGCAAGGGGTTCATCACACCCAACGTGTCGGGCAACATGAAACGTTTGATACATTGACCATTGAACATTGAACATTGACCATTATTTGCATCCGCCGGTGTTTGCGCAAAATTATCCATGGTCAATGGTGATTGGTCAATGGTCAATGCGTCCATCACCTGATACACATAGTCGGGCGAATCTTTCATGCCATTCGACCAGTCCTCCAGATAGAGGTTGACCGAGAGTCCTTTCTGCTTGGCATAGGCTAACTCCTGCTTGAGGTCGGCAATATGCTCCTCGGGGGTCTTGTGCAGCTGATGAGTACAATGCTTCAAAGACCCCTTGGCCAGAAGGTTGATGACCTTGCCACCACACTGGCTGATCCAATCGATAGACTTTCCACCATCCACAAAGCCCAGCACCTCGACACGATCCAAGCGGCCTATCTGCGCTGCAAAGCGGCATATCATGGAAACGGCCTCCTTCTCGCCTTCCGACACACGGGCAGAAGCCACCTCTATACGGTCAACATTCAGGTTCTGCAACAACTTACGAGCCATCACCAACTTCTCATGAGGCAGAAAGCTGACCCCGTTGGTCTGTTCTCCATCTCGCAAGGTCGAGTCCATAATCTCCACGAAAGGAGGTATGCGCTGATAGTTATTTACTTGTTGCGCTGTTCCCATGCTTCAGTCTTCTGCTGGTTCTCTACCAGGAAGTCAATATCGTCGAGTCCGTTAATCAGACAATGTTTCTTGTATCCGTTAATCTCGAATTTCTCCTGTCTGCCCGTAGCCTTATTGGTGACAGTCTGGTTAGGCAAATCAACCTCGACCTCCATCTTCGGATTCTGCTTGATGCTCTCGAAGAGTTCAGCCAGGAAAGCCTCGCTAACCACTACGGGCAGGACAAAGTTGTTCAGTTCGTTGTTCTTATGAATATCTGCGAAGAACGACGAGATGACCACACGGAATCCATAGCCGGCAATGGCCCAGGCAGCATGCTCACGACTGGAGCCGGAACCAAAGTTCTTGCCAGCCACCAGGATGCAGCCTCCATAGGTGGGATTATTCAGTACAAAATCTTTGTTGACCGTGCCGTCAGCATTGTAGCGCCAGTCACGGAAGAGGTTGTCGCCAAAGAAACTCTCCTCACGGGTAGTAGCCTTGAGGAAACGGGCGGGGATAATCTGGTCGGTATCCACATTCTCCAGGGGAAGGGGTACACAAGTAGATGTTATAACGTTGAATTTCTGTTTCATAATAATGTTCTTGGGTCGGTTATTACTCCTGTGACAGCAGCTGCGGCAGCTACCAAGGGCGAGCAGAGAATGGTGCGCGAGCCAGGTCCCTGACGGCCTTCAAAGTTACGGTTAGAAGTGGATACGGCATACTTGCCGGCCGGCACCTTGTCGTCGTTCATAGCCAGACAGGCCGAGCAACCAGGCTGACGGATTTCAAAGCCAGCAGCTTCGAGCACCTTGTCCAATCCCTCCTCACGAATCTGACGATCGACAGCCCATGAGCCAGGCACCAGCCAAGCCACCACGTTGTCAGCCTTCTTGCGATCCTTGACGATAGAGGCAAAGGCACGGAAGTCCTCGATGCGCCCGTTGGTGCAAGCACCCAGGAATACGTAATCAATCTTCTTACCCAGCAATTTCTCACCAGCCTTGAAGCCCATGTAATTTAAGGCTTTCTGGAAACCCTGTTCGGGTGACTTGGCTTCTTGGGCGGTCTGCGGGATAGCCTCGGTAATGCCTATGCCCATGCCCGGATTGGTACCATAAGTAACACGGGGCTCAATATCTTTGGCATCGAAGGTCAGCTCCTTGTCGAACACGGCATCGTCACCACTCTTCAGCGTCTTCCAATAGGCAACAGCTTTGTCCCACGCCTCACCCTTGGGTGCGTATTCCTTATCTTTCAGGTATTCGAAGGTCACCTCGTCGGGAGCCACGAAACCACCGCGTGCACCCATTTCAATAGAGAGGTTGCAGAGCGTCAAGCGGCCTTCCATCGACATGTCCTTCACCACATCGCCTGAATATTCCACGAAGTATCCTGTAGCACCAGAGGTGGTCAGCTGTGACATCAGGTAGAGGGCGACATCCTTGGCGGTGACACCCTTCTGCAACTTTCCATTGATGTTGATACGCATCGACTTCGGCTTCTGTTGCAGGATGCATTGCGAGGCCATCACCATCTCGACCTCGGAAGTACCGATACCAAAGGCTACAGCACCCATAGCTCCATGGGTAGAGGTATGCGAGTCGCCACAGACAATAGTCATGCCAGGCAGTGACAGTCCTTTCTCAGGACCTACCACATGGATAATACCGTTCGAGGGGTCCATCATACCGTAGTGAGTCAGTCCGAACTCCTTGGCATTCTGCGCCAACGTAGAAACCTGCTTGGCTGACACAGGGTCCTCAATGGGTTTGTCCTGATCGTGCGTCGGAGTATTATGGTCGGGCATACAATAGATATGGTCGGGACGGAAACATTTCAGTCCACGGGCACGCATGCCGTCAAAAGCCTGAGGCGATGTTACCTCGTGACAGTAGAGGCGGTCAATATATAGCTGAGTGGGACCGTCTTCTACGACCTGCACTACGTGCTTGTCCCAGATTTTGTCAAATAACGTATTCATGGAGAGTCTTCTATTTCTTAAATTTGTTGATACAGTCAATATAAGCCTCGACAGAAGCGGTTACGATATCGGTATTAGCACCAAAGCCATAATACAGGCTACCGTCGTATTCTACCTGCATGTGCACCTTACCCACATCGTCAGAGCCTTTCGAGATAGCCTGGATGGTGAACTCCTTCAGCGTCATCTGCTTCATGATAATCTTCTTCAAAGCCTTGATGGCAGCATCCACAGGGCCATTACCAGAGGCTGCAGCCTCGAACTTCTGGTTGGAGATGTCCAAGCCGATAGAAGCTACACTCTTCACGCCCTTACCGGTAGTAACCTGCAGGAATTCCAGTTTAACAGCATGAGCCTCAGCGGTATCTGCACCAGCCAGCATCAGCACGTCGGCATCGTTCACCTCCTTCTTCTGGTCAGCCAACTGCAGGAACTTCTCGTAAATCTTATCCAGCTTCTGCTCGTCAACCTCCACGCCGTTCACTTGCAGGCGATGCTTCAGGGCTGCACGTCCGCTGCGGGCTGTCAATACGATGGAGTTGTCGTCGATGCCCACATCCTTGGGGTCCATGATTTCGTAGGTCTGCGCATTCTTCAGCACACCGTCCTGGTGGATGCCGCTGGAGTGGGCAAAGGCGTTACGTCCCACTATGGCCTTGTTGGGCTGAACGGGCATGTTCATCAGACTCGACACCATACGACTCGTCGGATAAATCTTCGTCGTGTTGATATTCGTGTCGATGCCTAGTCCCTTATGACATTTCAGTATCATGGCAATCTCCTCGAGTGAGGTATTACCTGCACGCTCACCAATACCGTTGATGGTGACCTCCACCTGACGGGCACCACCCATCACACCATTGAAGGTGTTGGCGGTAGCCATACCCAGGTCGTTGTGGCAATGGGTAGAGATGATGGCTTTGTCGATATTGGACACATGCTCCTTCAGGTACTTGATTTTCTCGAAGTACTCCTGGGGCAGACAGTAGCCCGTCGTGTCGGGAATGTTCACTACGGTAGCACCAGCAGCGATGACAGCCTCAACGACACGGGCCAGATACTCGTTCTCGGTACGACCGGCATCCTCGCAGTAAAACTCCACGTCCTCCACGAATTTCTTGGCATATTTCACAGCGGCAACACCACGCTCGATAATTTCCTCACGGTTCGAATTGAACTTATACTTGATGTGCGAGTCGGAAGTGCCGATACCGGTATGGATGCGCTTGCGCTTGGCATACTGCAAAGCCTCGGCAGCCACGTCGATATCCTTCTGGACAGCACGTGTCAGCGCACAAATAGTAGGCCATGTTACAGCTTTTGAAATCTCAATCACCGAATTGAAATCACCAGGCGAACTGATGGGGAATCCTGCTTCAATCACATCCACGCCAAGCTGCTCCAACGCCTTTGCCACTTGAATTTTCTCTACTGTATTCAACTGACACCCAGGCACCTGTTCGCCATCGCGAAGCGTAGTGTCGAAAATAAATAATCTGTCACTCATAATACTATATCTTTTTTTATTCAACTTCTGTTTAATGCAAACGAGCCTTTCACACTCGGAAGTGAGAAAGGCTCATATACGACAATCTTAATACCTTATATTATATACATACCTTTTCACTTCCAACCACTTTACGCAGTCGAATAATAATAAGGTTGCCTAATAGATTCTGAAAATTCATTTCTTTTCCATTTTTCTTGATAACGGCTGCAAAATTACACAATTCTCATCATATACCCAAACAAATTGCTACTTTTTTGCGTGAAAAAATAATAAAATGTGGAGCAGGCCCTGGCGAGAGCCCGCCCCACCCGTTTTGCTGTCACGCCTGTCACGCTGTCACGCTCAGCCAGTCTCGAAATGCGAAATTTCACGACATCATAAAAACACCTCTCCCACCCCCATTCGAGAGAAAATTTGTTCCCTCCCGAGGGAAAATTTTCTCCCTGCCTAGGGAAATATTTTTTCTATTAATACTCGCAAAAATGTCTTCCCTACAGCCAGCTCAAAAGCATAAAAATATCTTTACACCATACACTCAGTCCCTACCCTGCCGATAGGCTCCGCACGCCCTGCGCATAGGCTCCACACCACCCTTCCACGCACTCCGCACCACCTTTCCACGCATTCCGCATCATGTCCGCACGCACTCCGCACAACCCCATTTTTATTCATTTCTTTATAAAACCGCAAAATAATTTGCAGAATTGCAAAGAATATTGTATCTTTGCACCCAAAATAAAGAGAAGATGATAATTGCAAACAAGGAATTACTTGATGCATTTGTGCAGAAACATGCGCAATCCGCAGGGCCACTAAACAAATGGGTGGAAAAGGTTAAAAGCGCAACATGGCATAATCATTCCGAACTGAAACAGCCGTTTCCATCTGCTGACTATGTAAAGAACGGTCGCTATGTTTTCAACATCGGCGGAAACAACTATCGAGTAATTGCTGTGGTCATTTTCATTGGCGGTGTGATGAACATCCGTTTTGTAGGCACACATCCCGAATACGATAAAATAGACAGTTCAACGATATAAAAGAAAGGAGTAAATATGATTAAGAAATTAACAACAAGACAAGAGTACGACGAGACGAAGGCTATTGTAGAAGCATTAATCGCTGAAGCTACAGAGAAGGGAATGCTTGAGCCTGAGATGGACAATGAGTACACGCGCCAGATTTCAGAATTGAGCAAGCAGATGGCTCAGTATGAAGATGAGTACACGGATATCCTGCCACTACGAGAGAAAAACCCCTTAATCAGGTCGATAGAGGATTATTTCTATGCTCGTAATATGAAACAAAAAGAGGGAGCCCGATATCTTGGTATTAACGAATCTGTATTCAGTCAGATACTTAGCGGGAAGAGGCGTATCACAATGCCTATTGCAAAACTGCTATACTCTAAATTGGGCATCAATGCAGACATGATACTAGAGAATGCGTAGTGAGGATATGACTATAACAAAGCAGGCAAACGGTCTGCTTTATGTACATTCGCAGAAAAAGAATAATGGCAGGCTCCCACTCAGGAACCTGCCATCGTTTCGATAACTCAAGCGGGCTTGGTTCTTCTCTCACTTAACCACAACCTTCTTGCCATTTATGATATTTATACCCCTTTGGGGAACTTCCAGTCTTCTGCCATTGATGTCATATACAGGATAGTCCTTGTCACTATCTAAGTGAACACCCTTTATTCCAGAAGGAACACCCTCTACAATATTTTTAAAGTCCCGCCACCCTTCCGTTGCTTTGTATTTATCGATAGTACCATTGGGTACATACAGCGTGGCATAGTTGAGTGTTTCACCTGAAAAGATTGCCCCACTCCATAATGTATTAATTGCAAATGGATTCTCTATCAGTGAAACAATAGTAGAGATATTTGCCTCATCAAAAGCACTCTTGCCAATACTTGTCAAACTGTTGGGAATGGTGATGGAGGTGAGCTTATAGCAATACTCAAAAGCATAATCGCCAATATTCGTCACATTGTTCGGGATGTCAACAGAGGTAAGACCATAACAAAAATAGAAAGTATAATCGCCAATGCTCGTCACACTGTTCGGGATGTCAACAGAGGTAAGACTAGAACAATTCTGGAAAGTATAATTGCCAATACTCGTTACGCTGTTAGGAATGGTAACGGAGGTAAGGCCAGAGCAACCAGCGAACGCAGCCCCTCCAATGCTTGTCACACTGTTGGGGATGGTCACGGAGGTTAAGCCAGAACAGCCTTGGAAAGCACCATCGCCAATACTCGTCACACTGTTGGGGATGGTCACGGAGGTTAGGCCAGGGCAGTGATAAAATGCACCATCGCCAATGCTCGTCACGCTGTTAGGGATGTCAATAGAGGTTAAGCGCCAACAGTTCTCGAAAGCAGCATTGCTAATGCTCGTCACACTATTGGGGATGGTGATGGAGGTAAGGCCTGAGCAGTTATCGAAAGCAAATTCACCAATGCTCGTCACACTGTTGGGGATGGTGATGAAGGTAAGGCCAGTGCACCAATAGAAAGCATATTCGCCAATATTCGTCACGCTGTTGGGGATGGTGACAGAGGTGAGTTCTTTGCAATAACAGAAAGCATAATCGCCAATACTCGTCACTTTACGGGTCTTTTCCATATAGGTTACTTCCTCGGGAATAACCACTTTACCCGTATATTCATCAGGATAGTCTGTGTAATAAGTACCAGTAACTGCCAACTCCGTACCATCATTAATGTAGTTGTAATAAATGGTAACACCATCAGCATTCTTAACTTCAATGTCGTGGGCACTTGCCACCAAAGGCAGCATCATCGCCACAAGTAATAGAAATTGTTTTTTCATCATTTCTTTTGTTATTTATAAGTGGTAAGGCTATGAACCCTACCACCTATTCTATCATAAAAAGATGTGATTACAATCCGCGAGCCTTGAGGAGGCTGGAGGCATCGGGCTGTTGCATGCCCGTGAAGTCGGAGAACATCTGCATCAGATCACCTGTATTGCCACGACTCAGTATCTTGTCGCGCATGGCTTGACCTGTTTCCGGTTTCAAGGCACCCAGCTTGGCAAAAGTATCGGCTACATTCACGGCCAGCACCTCTGTCCACAGATAGCTGTAATAGCCTGCTGCATAGCCCCCACCCCATACATGATTAAAGTAACTGGTCTTGTAGCGAGGTGGTATCTGGGCATCGAGGATACCATATTGGCGGAGCGCTTCCGTCTCGAAGTCGGCACATTTGTCAGCATCGGGCACATCCTTCGAAGGCAACATGTGCCAAGCCATATCAAGGCAAGAGGCAGCAAGGTTTTCTCCCAAGGCATAGGCTGATTGGAAATTGATGCTCTTCAACATGCGTTCCTTCAACTCTGCCGGCATCGGTTCGTTGGTCTCGTAATGGCGCGCATAATGGTCGAAAACCTCGGGAATGGAGGCGAACGACTCATTAAACTGTGAGGGCATCTCTACGAAATCGCGGGCCACGCTGGTACCTGCCAGTCGATGGTAGTTGCAATTGGAAAGCATGCCATGAAGCGCATGACCAAACTCATGGAACATGGTGGTTACCTCGTCCCATGTCAGCAGAGAGGGCTTGCCATCAGGGGCTTTGGCATTATTGCAGACATTGAAGATGACTGGCTTCTCATTCCAATGATGGCTCTGCTCAATAAAGGCATCCATCCACGCACCACCGCGTTTTGCAGGGCGGCGGAAATAGTCACCATAGAACAACGCCATCGATGAGCCGTCCTTGTCGAACACCTCAAACACGCGCATGTCAGGATGATAGGTCGGAATGTCAGTACGCTCCTTGAAGGTCAGTCCATAGACGCGGTTTGCTGCATAGAACACACCATTCAACAGCACGCTATCTACGTTGAAATAAGGCTTTACCTCGTCCTCGCTGATATCCAGCATAGCCTTCTTCATCTTGGCCGAATAGTAAAAGCGGTCGTAGGGTTGCAGTTGGAAATCAGCACCCTCAGTCTTTTGGGCAAACTCCTCAATAGCCTTCGTCTCGGCATCAGCCTTCGAACGGTAGTCGTTCACCAGACGTCTGAGGAAAGCATTGACATTGTCTGGCGTCTTGGCCATTGTATTGTCCAGCGAATAGGCTGCATAACAAGGATAGCCCATCAGTTCGGCCTGCTCGGCACGCAGTTTGGCAATCTCGCTGACAATGGGATAAGTATTGTACTTCGGATTGGTACCGTCCGTGCGACAGATGCTGGCTTCATAGACTCGTTTGCGCAACTCACGGTTGTCAAGACTGGCAAGTGGAGCCTGCTGAGTAGTGTTCATAATAACAATCGCGTAGGGAGCTTTTCCGCCACGACTCTCTGCATCTTTTGCACACTGGGCAATGTCAGTCTCGCTGAGACCTGAGAGTTCTTCCTTCTTATCAACCCAGACAATTGCATTGTTGGTGGCTTCCTGCAGGAGGTCGCCCCACTTCTGCTGAAGCTCGCTGATGCGGAGATTGATTTCCTTCAAGCGTGTCTTCTTTTCATCCGCAAGAAGGGCACCCTTGCGAACAAAGTCCTTATAGATTTCCTCAAGCAACTTTTGGTCTTCACCCGTCAGCTTGTCATGTTCCTTGTCATATACCTGCTTGATACGTTCAAACAAGGATGTATTGAACGAAATATCGTTACGCAAAGCGGTCAACAAAGGTTGCACTTTTTTCTCTATCTCGCTCAATTCGTCGGACTTATTAGCCTCCGTCAACGCAAAGAACACGCTGGAAACATGTGTCAGCAGGCGGTTGCTGTCCTCGTAGGGCAAAATAGTGTTCTGGAACGTAGCTGAATCTTGATTGTCAACTATTGTCTGAATGTTATCGCGTGTCTGTTGAATAGCCGCCTCGAAAGCTGGCATGAAGTCAGCATTCTGAATCTTGCTGAAATCAGGCACGCCAAAGGGTAAAGAACTCTCTGCCAACAGAGGGTTCTCGCGAGAATTCTGCTGGCAGGAGTTAAATGATAGCATCGTTATGGAAGTCATTCCGATAGCTAAAACGGTTCTTGTGTTCATCTATTATTCACTAGCGAAGCGCTTACTGGTGTTGTTCGCGCAACAAGTCGTTAACGGTCTTTACAGGATTGAAAGTAGAGAGAGGAACCTCCACGAAGACGGTGGACCAATCGCTCATGGCACCATTCCAGAGTCCTGGCAATTCAAGTGCCTGGAGCTCCTTTCCATTCTTTGACTTCTGAGAAATGAAGCCTGTTGTCGGGTCAACGAACTTAGGCAGGTCGAAGGCATTTCCCTTATAATCCTTCACGGCACAAACAAGGTCAACAGGGTTGAAGTGGGTGCCCTTGGTGAACATCTCCATATACTCCTTGTTAGACTTGTCAATCTGGCTGGACTCCAAAATCTGCAGGCTGACAGTACCATCCTGATTATAGGTCAGGAACGGACCACCACCAGGCTCGCCGACATTCTTGACGACACCACAAACACGCATAGGACGATTCAGTTTCTTGTGAAGGTAGATAACCAAGTCGGCATCTTCCAGTTCCTTGATGTCTGCCTTGCGACAGCAAAGGTCTTGCTGCACGAAACGAATTATCTCTTCAATTTGCTCGTGAGTATATTTGCCAGTATCCAGCAGCTCGAGATATTCAAAGGCTTTCTTCTGCAAGGTAACCAGCACGCCTGCTATGATTTGTTTCCACAATACGGTGTCGCCCTTCAGCCGATCAGGCACCACGTTGTCAATGTTCTTCACAAAGATAACGTCGGCATCTATCTCGTTCAAGTTCTCAATCAGCGCACCATGTCCACCTGGACGGAACAACAAGGAACCGTCAGCATTGCGGAATGGAGTACCGTCAGGATTAGCTGCCACAGTATCCGTAGAAGGCTTTTGCTCAGAGAAAGTGATATCGTAGGCAATACCATATTTCTTAGCATACATGTCTGCTTTCTGAGCGACCTTCTGCTTGAAGAGCTCCATGTGCTCATGAGAGACGGTGAAGTGAACATGCGCCTCACCATTGGAAGCTGCATAGAGCGCACCTTCTACCAAGTGCTCCTCCATAGGAGTACGAGGACCCTCCGGATAGTTGTGGAACAAGAGCAAGCCCTTGGGCAACTGTCCATAGTTCAGTCCCTCTGCCTTCAGCATGTTAGCAGCCACAGCCTTGAAATTACCCTCTTGAATCAAAGCCTTGATACCCTTGCCATTATTTTTCTGGCAAACAGCGTCGAGCTCACCATAGAAAGCAAACTTTTCGATATTATCAAAATATTTCTTCTCAAAGTCTGTGGTGGGCTTGTCGTAATCGGCATCCACAAAAGCGAACATATCCTTGAACATGCGGCTGGCTGCACCTGATGCTGGTACAAACTTTACCACACGTTTGCCAGCAGCCTTATATTTCTGCCAAGCATCTACATACTTTCTTCCCTTTTCAGAATCTGGGGCCACAATACCATTTCCAATGGCTGCAGCGGCTTCTAGTTTCAAGAAGGGGAAACCAGTCTTAAACTGTCCCAATTGAGTCTCAATTTGCTGCTCGGAGATACCTTTCTGAGCAAGCTGTTTCAGGTCTTGTTGTGTAAGCATATTGGTTAAATATTAAATAATGTACGCGCGAACATTTTAATCATTGGTATATTAGAAAGGCAGATCATCCGTGCTACCCTCTCCTGCAGGCTCTTGAGCAGGAGGGAATGGAGCATTGGCTTCCTGCGGGGGGAACGGGCTAGCCTGAGCTTCTGGTGCTACAGCAGCTACTGGTGCCTGACCACGAGTAACATTATAAGCACGAACGTCATTGAACCAACGACCGTTGAACTCATGGGCATCAATATCGAAACTTACTGTTACATCCTCACCCATCTGTATATTAAACTGCTTGATACGGTCTTCTCCAAAAACACGGAACACGCACTTCTTCGGATACTGTCCAGGAACTTCAATAACATAATCCTGAGACATCCATGGGTTACCCGTACGTGACGAAACACCACTACTTGCAGGCAATACTGCAATAATTTTTCCTGTTAAATCCATAATACTTTTTTCGTTCTATTTGAATTAATTAATTGTTTCAGATTGCGAAATTACGGAAAATAATTCTAAAATGAGAATTTTTCGGCGAATATTTTTGTTATTAAGCAAGACTTTTTGTATTTTTGTGCTCAATTAAGAATAAGGAACAAAACTAAAAGTATAAATACTCATGAGATTTACCGTATCTAGCACTGCGCTTAGCAGCAGACTTAATGCACTTTCAAAAGTTATTAACAGCAAGAATTCACTGCCGATATTGGCGGATTTCTTATTTGACATTCGTAACAATGTTCTCTACTTGACGGCATCTGACAGCGAGAACATTATGAAAACGCAACTCGAACTGGTAGAAAGTGACGAGGAAGGACGTTTCGCAATCGGGAACCACGACTTATTAGAAGCTGTAAAGGGCTTCTCAGAGCAACCCATCACGTTTGATGTCGACCAAGCTACAAACCTGGTGAAGATTTCATATCAGAATGGTCTGTTCTCTCTGCCCATCGAGAGCGCAGAGGAGTACCCACTCCCCCAGAACATGGATTTTTCTGCCCATGAGATCGTGATACCCAACACCTTGCTTGCAGAAAACCTCAACCGTACCTTGTTTGCCACTGCTCAGGACGAGCTTCGTCCTGTTATGAACGGAATCTATTTCGACCAAACTCCCGACTGTTTGGCCATTGTAGCTTCTGACGGGCACAAATTGGTACGTAATCGCTTGATGTCTATTCAAAGCGAACAACCTGCAGCCTTCATCCTTCCTAAGAAGCCTGCCTCTCTGCTGAAGAACCTGCTGGGCAAAGACAGTGGCGATGTTGTCATTCGCTTTGATGACCGCAATGCACAGATTAATTATGGAGAAGGCGAGATTATCTGCAGACTGATAGAGGGTCGCTATCCCAACTACAATTCTGTCATTCCGCAGAACAATCCGAACAAGTTGACTGTTGACCGACTTGGTTTGCTTGCCGCCCTGCGCCGTGTACAGCCCTTTGCCAATGATTCGAGCAATCTTGTACACTTCCGTGTAGAAGGTGGCACCTTACAATTGGATGCCGAGGATTACGACTTCTCAAAGACAGCTACAGAGCGTATTGCCTGTGAATACGACGGCCAGCCTCTGAGCATCGGATTCAAGGGAACATCATTCATTGAAATCCTGAACACATTTGACAGTCCTGAGGTTATTATGCAGTTGGCTGATGCCAGTCGTGCTGGATTAGTCTTGCCTTCAGAGCAACCAGAGAACCAAGAAGTGATCATGCTGATGATGCCAATGATGATTAACGATTAATTTATGAAACTGAATCTTCAAAAACCGCTTGTGATATTTGACTTGGAAACGACGGGACTTGACTTAGTCAAGGACCGGGTTATCCAGATATCCTATATTAAAGTTTTCCCCGACGGAAAAGAAGTCCGTGGCGACGAACTCGTCAACCCCGAAAAGACGATTCCAGAGGTAGTCATACAGTTAACAGGAATCACCAATGAAGACGTAAAAGACAAGCCTACCTTCAAGCAGCTAGCTTCGAAGCTGAATGATGTCTTCACTGGCTCCGACATAGCAGGATTCAACTCCAACAATTTCGATGTTCCCCTGCTGGCTGAGGAGTTCCTGCGTGCCGGCATTGACTTCGACTTCTCGAAGTGTCGCCTCATTGACGCCTGCACCATCTTTAGGAGAATGGAGCGCAGAAATCTGGCTGCAGCCTATAAGTTCTACTGTGGACGAAAGATGGAGGAAGATTTCGAGGCACATCGTGCCGACCAGGATACGGAGGCTACCTATCGTGTATTGATGGGACAACTGGACAAATATGCCCCTGGTGCCAACGAAGACCCAGAGAAAGTGTTGGAGAACGATATGGACAGTCTGGCTGAATTCTCCAAGACAAGCGATAATGTTGACTTTGCAGGTCGCATCGTATGGGCAGATGTCAAGGGACAACGTACCGAAGTGTTCAACTTTGGAAAACACAAGGGATTACCCGTTGCCGAAGTACTGCGCTTCGATCCAGGTTATTACAGTTGGATACTGGCTGGCGACTTTACCTATAATACCAAGCAAGTGCTGACACGCATTCGACTACGTGAAGCCAATAAGTAAACAATGCTGAAAGGAAAGAAAATAGTATTAGGCATAACGGGCTCTATAGCTGCCTACAAGTCATGCTACATCATTAGAGGACTCATAAAGGCTGGTGCAGAAGTACAGGTTGTTATCACCCCTTCTGGCAAGGAGTTCATTACCCCCATCACACTATCAACGCTCACCCAGAAACCTGTGGTGAGCGAGTTCTTCTCACAACGAGACGGTACTTGGAACTCACACGTTAAACTGGGCTTGTGGGCTGATGCCATGTTGATAGCCCCCTGTACGGCTTCTACGTTAGGCAAGATGGCAAATGGAGTGGCTGACAATATGCTTGTGACCACCTATCTGTCAATGAAGGCACCCGTGTTCATTGCTCCTGCTATGGATTTGGACATGTATCAACACCCTACCACCCTACAGAACATGAATCGCCTGCGTTCTTTTGGCAACCAAATCATAGAGCCGCAGAGCGGTTTCCTGGCTTCGGGCTTAGAGGGTAAAGGCCGTATGGAGGAACCGGAGAACATTGTTGCTTACCTAGACCGGTTTTTCGAAAATAAAGACTTGCAAGGAAAGCATATCCTGATTACAGCAGGACCTACCTACGAGAAGATTGATCCTGTACGATTCATTGGCAATTACAGTAGCGGTAAGATGGGATTTGCCTTGGCTGAGGAATGTGAACGGCGAGGTGCTGAAGTTACGCTTATTGCAGGGCCTGTCAGTATGAAATGTTCTACAGGGATTCATCGTATAGACATTGAGAGTTGCGAAGAAATGTACAATGCCGCAATAACACACTTCCCCCATGCGGATGCAGCTATTCTTTGTGCTGCAGTAGCCGATTTCCGCCCTGAAGACATTGCCTCTGAAAAAATCAAACGCGGAGAAGATGATTTGACCATCCGGTTGAAGCCCACACACGATATCGCCTCCCATCTAGGTCAGATGAAGAAGCAAGGACAGGTTCTGGTTGGATTTGCATTGGAAACGAACGATGAGGTTGTGAATGCCCAGAAGAAGTTGCAGAAAAAGAACCTCGACTTCATTGTGCTGAACTCATTACAGCACAAAGGCACATGCTTCCAGTCGGACGACAATCAAATCAGCATCCTTTCTTCCAACGGACAGGTAGATTTCGATAAAAAGCCTAAGGATGAGGTGGCAAAGGATATCGTGGACGAGTTGGTAAAACGACTATAAACCGAAGATGAGAAGAAAGGCACCGAAATACAGATTGTTGACTACGGCTATTCTTATGCTATGCACCATCATAGCCACAGCACAGGAATTGCAAGTAAAAATCAACATCAACACACAACAGGTGGAACGCATGGACAAATCTGTGTTCGAAAATCTGCAGCAGACACTGGAGCAATGGATGAACGACCGCCAGTGGACAGAACTGCAGTTTCAGAAACACGAGCGTATCGTTGTCAATTTCAACTTAACCGTTACAAAATATGATGCCTCTACCAACCTGTTTGAATGCACGGCAATGATTCAGGCCAACCGTCCTGTCTTTAACTCATCGTACACCACCACACTATATAACAACAAGGATGGTGACTTTAATTTCCAGTTTGCACAATTTGACCAACTTAACTACAACGACGAAATAGTTGATAATCAGTTAACTGCTCTCATGGCATACTATGCCTACCTGATTATCGGACTGAATCTGGACAGTTTCGCACCATTGGGTGGAACAGATGTCTTACAGCGTTGCATGCATTTGATAAACAATGCACAAAGTTTGGGTTTTTCTGGTTGGAAATCGTTTGAAGACAATCGTAACCGATTTGCCATCATCAACGACTATTTAGATGAACAGATGAAACCATTCAGACAATTACAATACGACTACTATCGTATGGGCTTGGACGAGATGGCTACCAATGTAGAACGCGGACGCACCAATATCTCAGAAGCACTGGAAAAAGGTCTGAAAGTTGCTCATGAACAAAAGCCACTGAGCCTACTACCGCAAATCTGGACAGATTATAAGCGCGATGAGATTGCAAACATCTACGAAGGGAAAGGCACCCAAAAAGAAAAACAGGCTATTTACGAGATGCTGATGAACATCAATGCAGCTCAGAATAATGCTTGGGAGAAAATAAGGAAATAAAATTGTAAAGAAAAGAAAATGCTACAGCAATTATATATTAAGAACTTTACACTCATTGATGAACTCAACATTGAGCTATACCCTGGCTTCTCGGTGATAACAGGTGAAACGGGTGCTGGAAAATCTATTATTTTAGGAGCCATTGGACTGTTGTTAGGACAACGGGCCGACTCCAAAAGCATCAAACAAGGAGCCGACCGTTGCGTGATAGAAGCCCACTTCAACTTGTCACGTTACGACCTTAAACCATTCTTCGATGAGAACGATATTGAATACGATGACAACGACACCATTATTCGTCGCGAACTGACAGCTGCAGGCAAGAGTCGTGCCTTTATTAACGATACCCCCGTAGCATTGACCATGTTGAAGGAGTTGGGCGACCAACTCATGGACATACATTCCCAACACCAGAACCTTTTGCTGAACAAACAAGACTTCCAGCTGAATGTAGTGGATATTCTAACCAACAACTATGCAGAATTGGAGACCTATCAGAAATGTTTTTCCGATTACCAGCAAAAAACAAAAGAGTTAAGCCAACTCCGAGAAGAAATTGAGCGTAACAGACAAAATGCAGACTTCCTACAATTTCAATATACAGAACTGGATAATGCTAATCTGGTGGAAGGAGAACTGGAGGAACTGGAGCAACAAAGCGATACTTTGTCGCATGCCGAAGACATCAAAACAGCTCTCTACGAAGCTGATAGTATGCTAAACGGAGATGAGAAGAACGTTGTGTCACAATTAAAAACGGCTTATAATGCACTGAGCGGAATCAGCAAGGTAATGCCTGCTACAGAGGAGCTGACAGAACGTCTGGACTCTTGTCGAATAGAGCTGAAAGACATCGCCGAAGAAGTTGGTCAGCTGTTAGAGCATACTGATTTTGACCCTGCAGAATTGGAAAACATCAACAACCGACTAGACCAACTCTATTCTTTGGAGAAAAAATATCATGTTGAAAGCATTCAAGAACTCATTAGCCTTCGGGACAGTTTGAAACAAAAGCTTTCGAACATAGAGAATAGTGATGAAGCTGTGAGCGATTTGGAAAAGGAAGTAACCCGCCTTAGGAATCTTTGTTTGCAACATGCTGAGACTATCAGCAAGAAGCGCCGAGCCACCGCTCAGCACATGCGCACTCAATTGGCACAACGCCTTGAAGCACTAGGTATGCCCCATGCACGTTTTGACATCAGCATCACCCAAACCGAACTGGGAAAGAATGGACAGGACAATGTTGCATTCCTGTTTTCTGCCAACACCTCCACCCCACTCCAGCCTGTCTCTCAAGTTGCTTCTGGCGGTGAGATAGCCCGTGTGATGTTATCCTTGAAGGCCATGATTAGCGGTGCCGTGAAACTTCCCACCATTATTTTCGATGAGATTGATACAGGTGTGAGTGGCAAGATTGCTGAGAAGATGGCACAGATTATGCAGGAAATGGGTCGTACTGAACGTCAGGTTATCTCTATCACTCACCTTCCTCAAATTGCAGCATTAGGCAGTCATCACTATCGGGTTTCAAAGGAAGAAACCAAAGATGGAACAGTCAGTCACATGACAGAGTTGAACAACGAAGAACGCATCACAGAGATTGCTCAGATGCTAAGTGGTAGCAATATCACCAAGGAAGCCATCGCCAATGCAAAACAATTGTTGAAATTATAATCATTGAAAAATAGGATAAAGAAAGAAATGGAAAAGATGATAACAACAAAGAAAATAGGGATGATAATTGGTATTCTTCTCTTATTAACCATACTGCCAATATCAGCCCAGAATCCCTCATGGGCCAAGAAAGCAACCAATGCGGTGTTTACCCTCAAGACCTTCAATGCCGATGGCTCCTTGTTGGGTAGCTCAAATGGTTTCTTCATCGGTGAACAAGGTCAGGCTATCAGTAGTTTTTCACCCTTCAAGAATGCCCAGCGTGCAGTAATCATTGATGCACAGGGCAAGGAAATCGAAGTTGAATGCCTGATGGGATATAACGACATGTACGATGTCGCCAAGTTTCAAGTAGCAGCCAAAAAGACCCAAGCCTTAAGCATCGCACAAAGCCCTACCAACAGTGAGTCCAGTCTTTGGTTAATACCCTATTCTGTGAAGAAAGTCCCCAATTTCATCAATGGGACGGTAAACAATGCCGAAAAGTTTGGTGAAGGCTATTCTTACTACACGTTGAACATAACAGCCAATGACCAACAAGTGGGCAGCCCCCTATTGAATGAACAAGGAGAGGTCATCGGCATTCTCCAACCTTCTGCCAATGACAAGCAAAATACGGGCTATGCTGTCAGCGCTCTCTTTGCGAATAATCTGCGTATAACTGGACTGAGTATGAATGATCCCGTTCTACGTAGTGTTAAGATTACAAAGGCTCTTCCTGATGATCAGAATGAGGCCACGCTTGCCCTCTACGTTTCTGCCTCTGCTATGGATGCCGCAGAATACAACCGCCTTATCGACCGCTTTATAGAGAAGTTCCCCAAGGCTACTGACGGCTATGTGTATAGAGCACGCCAGGAAATGAATTCCGGCAATTTTCAGAGTGCCGATGATGATATGAAGCTAGCCTTGAAAGTGGCAGATGCGAAAGATGATGCTCATTATCAATATGCCCAGCTGATTTTCCAGAAAAACGTTTTTCAGGCAGACAAGTCCTTCGCTCCCTGGACCCTAGACTTGGCGCTCCAGGAGTCCAAAGCGGCTTATGCCATCAATCCACAGCCTATCTATCGTCAGCAACAGGCTCAAATTCTTTACGCACAAGAACAGTATGATGCTGCCTACGAATTGTATATAGAACTGGCAAAAACTGACATGATGAAGGCGGAATCATACTACTCTGCAGCCCAGTGTAAAATGCGCAAAGACGACAAAGAAGCTGCCCTTGCGCTTCTTGACAGTGCCATCAACACGTTTACCAAACCCTACATTAAGACCGCTGCCCCCTATCTTCTGGCTCGTGCCCAGGTTCTCTATGAAGCAAAGAAGTACCGTCCTGCTGTCAATGATTACAATGACTACGAGACACTCATGGCAGCCCAGGTGAACGCCAATTTTTATTTCCTACGCGAACAGGCAGAATTTGCCGGTCATCTCTATCAACAAGCATTGAACGACATCCGACGAGCTGTAGAGATGGCTCCCGACGAACTTGTTTATCGTGCTGAAAAAGCCAATGTAGAGTTACGTGTCGGCATGATTGATGAAGCCATCGAGTCTGCGAAGGGCTGTGTCAGCATTGCCCCAGGAGAAAGCGATGGTTATCTGTTCCTCGGTCTGGCACAATGCGTGAAAGGCTTGAAGACAGAAGGTCTGAAGAACCTTGAGAAAGCAAAAGAGCTCGGCAATAGCCAAGCTCAATCATTGATAGACAAATATTCCAAATAGAATAGTAATAGAATTAGAAAGGCAATGGCCCTGCCGGCATGTCATCACCTCCGAATGGCGATTCATCGACAGTAGTCTGTGAATTGCCATTCATTTTACTTCCTAATATCTCACCACCATTATCAGTGTGTTTTGCACCCAGTCGCTGCTCGGGATTCTCAAAACGAGTAAACTCACCTCGGAAGGTCAGCAACACATCACCCGTCGCACCTTTACGATGCTTGGCAATGATAATCTGTGCCATACCATGAAGGTCGCGTCCATTATCATCTTGGTAGATATGATAGTACTCTGGGCGATGCACAAACAATACCATGTCCGCATCCTGCTCGATGGCTCCAGATTCACGCAAATCCGACAACTGAGGTCGCTTGCCTTCCAATCCCTCACGACTCTCCACACCACGGTTCAACTGTGACAATGCCAAAATCGGAACATCCAGTTCCTTAGCTAAACCTTTCAGTGAACGCGAGATGGTAGATACCTCCTCTTGACGTGAAGAGAAACGCATACCATTGGCATTCATCAACTGTAAGTAGTCAATCATTATAATCTTCACTCCATGCTCACGAACCAACCGACGAGCCTTGGTGCGCAACTCAAAAACAGAAAGGCCTGGGGTGTCATCAACATACAGGGGAGCACCCAACAGAGCGTTCAGGCGTTTATCCAGCCTGTCCCATTCATCAGGCAACAACTGACCATTCAGAATCTTCGAGCCCTGAATCTCACAACAATTGGAAATCAGACGGTTCACCAACTGGACGTTTGACATTTCCAGCGAGAAGAAAGCCATGGGCACTTTATAATCAGCGGCAATATTCTTGGCCATGGAGAGCGCAAACGATGTCTTACCCATTGCCGGACGACCCGCAATAATCACCAGATCGGAAGGTTGCCATCCTGAAGTAATGTCATCCAGTTTATGGTATCCTGTGGGGACACCTGTCAGACCGTCCTTATTAGCTGCTGCTTTCTGAATTACATCCAGGGCATTCTTAATCACAGGGTCAATTTGCGTGTAGTCTTTCTTCATGTTACGCTGCCCCAATTCGAACAGCGAACCCTCAGCCTCTTGCATGAGGTCATCAACATCTACCGTCTCATCGAAGGCCTTCGTCTGGATATTACTTGAAAAAGATATCAACTGGCGGGCTAGTGACTTTTGTGCTATAATTCTTGCATGATACTCAATATTGGCTGATGAAGCAACCCTCGATGACAATTCTGTCACATATCCAGGACCACCGACATCCTCCAAATCGCCTTGTTTTCCCAGTTGTTCCGTTACCGTCCACACATCCACAGGCAACTCATGCATGGATAGTTCCATAATGGCACGATATACCTTTTGGTTGCGAGGCTCATAAAAACTTTCCGGTACAAGCATCTCACATACAACAGCATATGCGTCCTTGTCAATCATCAAGGCACCCAACACAGCTCGTTCTATCTCTGTAGCTTGTGGTTGAACGTGTGCATAAGTATCGTCTATAGGCTGCTGTCTGCGGCGACGTTGACCTCCACTATTATTATTTGTTTGTTCGGGCATAGTTCAAAAAAATCGTTTCGGGTGACAAAAGTACAAAAAAAAAATGAGAGCAATGCTATTCATGCCCCCAAACTTTTCGTCATTTTATGATTTTCTGGAAAACCTCCTTGGGAGTGTTACCAAGCAATTGGGCTATGGTTACCTCTGCATTCTTCTTCATATAAGCTTCAACCTCTGCCACATAATCATTGTTAAAGACTTCTCTTTTCGTCATCTGGTTGACCACCCACATAATTTTACCCATATGGAAGTCACGTTCTTGCTGAGCCACCTCTTCATCATTTTTCAATGGATAATGACTTAGTATATAAAATGCTATACAGTCTGGTACTATCATGGATCGTACCATCAGCCGACGTTGCTCTTCCGTATAATGTGACTGATAAAAGGGATAGTCCATACCCAAGTATTTGTCCAAACTAATGCCTAAAGTATTATTACCTACGACTATGCTTTGGTCAAACGACCCAATCTGCGTATATACCAAAGGTATCTCCATATCAGGCAATACATCTTTCAGCCGTTCAAAGGATTCTGCCAATTCCGTGTTTACATCATCCATATCTGCATACTCATGTTGCACGTCCGACAACATCATCTGCAAAGTAGAATCTTGGAAGAAATACAGAAATTTGCTGTTGATATCCCTATCATTTACTTTTCCCAGCTGAAGCACATCTTCCAGCAGCATACGTGTTTGCGTAGGGTAATCAGTATTCATCTGCTGAAGGGCAGAGAAATCTCCTGTGGTCAGATAAAGACTTTCTATGCGGTCATAACGCTGAATACTGGTACGTTGTTCAGTACCATCAATATCGTTGGGCTTCAACTGCCACTGACAGCCGATACACAACAACATCGCTAATATCAGTATTCCGTATATTTTGGACATTAGAGCGAGAAAAGTCTTTAAATTATATTAAATTTCTCTGCAAAATTACTAAAAATTGTTTTAAAATCCAAATTTCTAACTAAAAAAAATAAAAATTAGGCGCTTTTTTACCATATATTCGTTTATTTGTGTGAAATTTGCATGAAATAAAACCACTTTTTCAATACAAAATGAAAAGAACTTCTTCACTCCTTGTGCTGACACTACTCAGCAGTATGGCCTTCGCCAGCAGAACACTCACCGTCAAGGTTATCAATCCTAGCAATATGGCACGCACCGATGTACCTGTCGTTCTATCATTATCGTCCTATGGAGAAGTCCGCTCTGCGCTCGTTACCTTCTCCGGCAAAGAGATTCCTTGTCAATTGGATGACCTGAACAGCGATGACACTTTCGACGAGCTTTGTTTCCTGGCTGAACTTGGCAAAAAGGAGCAAAAGGAATACATCATCACATTAATGGATGAAGGAGAGCCTCGCACCTACCCTGCCCGTACTTATGCGGAAATGGTACTGGCCAACACGCGCGACAAGACCCTTAAAAAACATCAGCAGAACAATTACATCGAACAGCTCACCGCTCGCGGCGATGCAGCCTATACTTACAACGTACAACACCATCATGGTGTCGATTTTGAGAGCGAGCTCAACGGAATTCGCATTTACTTCGATGCTCGCCAGACGCTTGACCTCTACGGTAAGTTTTACAAGCAATTAGAATTGAAAGAAACCCAGTTCTATACTCCAGACGAGCTTAAAGCTAAAGGATATGGCGATGATGTGCTTTGGGTGGGTCAGACCTTCGGTCTTGGTGCTTTCCGCGGATGGGATGGTCAGAAGCCAACACTCGTAGAACCTGTCCGCACACGCACCCAACGTGTGGTTAGTTATGGTCCACTTCGTGCCATTGTTGAAATTGTAGATCGTGGATGGAAGTGCGATGCCAGCAAATCTCCCGTTACTATGACCCTTCGCTACACGCAGTATGCCGGTCATCGCGATACCGATGTAGATGTATTCTTTAACAAGGATGTCACCGACTATCGCTTCTCAACAGGTATTATCAATGTGAAAGGTTCTGAAGAGTTTTCCGACAAGAAAGGTTTACGTGCTTGCTGGGGTACAGACTATCCTGCGGCAGACACCACCAAGTGGAAACGTGAAACAGTCGGACTGGCAGTTCTCGTACCTCAGAGGAATATTATCAGCGAAGAACCTGCCAACAAGGATAACTATGCCTATGTCCTTCAGATTAAGGGGAACCATATGAGCTACAAAGTAACATACACCTCTGATAATGAAACCTTTGGGTATCATTCTGCAAAGGATTGGTTCAATTACCTGAAGGTTTGGAAGAAAGAAATAGAACAACCTGTCAAGGTGGTTATCCAGTAGTGAGAATACAGACTTTTTATACAGAAGCTACAGTTCTATTATCACTTCTTCAAATCGTCCTTCCTTGTTAATGACATATCGACGAGTCTCCTCCAATTGGGGACTCGTCGCTTCGTTTGAGAGATAGTATTTCATCAGCGTAATCTCCCAATTACTCGTGATGTAATAGTCCATCATGGTCTTACCGAAATCAGTAGCCCTGTCTTCTGCCCGTTCTTCATAAATGCACAACTGGTCTATATTACGATGCTCTTGATTCATCGTATAGAGATACAACGCAGGGGTTATGGAATCCTGCATTTCCAGTAACATCACAACCTGATATCTGTCTGCCCTCGGCAAGGACATGGCCCGTAGTTCTGCATCCGATAGATAGCCGAAATGCTCGTTCAATGTACGAGGCACCTTGGTAAACTCACCCAATCTCTCCCATTTCCTGCCTTCCGACTGAACAGGCAATGCCCGCAAGCTCAACTTCAAGAAAAATTCCTCCAACGGATCAACGTCTAAAAGACCCGCCTGGCGACGCAGTTCTTTCACCTGCTCCACCTTCCTGATACTGTCAACCATGTGTTCATAGTATGCCGCATCTTTCTTCTTCTGTCCGCACGAAACGATTAGCATTGCCATGAAACTAACCGCCAGAATTGCAATCTTTCTCATTTCTGCTTGCAAAGATACGAAAAAATTCATTATCTTTGCACCATGAAGTTACGAATATTGTTCTTCCTATGCCTTACGGCTTGCTGTGGATGGGCTTCTAACCGCATCTACTCCCCGAGGGTCAAGTCGCTCACGAGCATTGTCAATGGCGATTGGCTTAATCGTCCTGTCATGACACTCCATAGTGCCGATCGGTTGGTGGTAGGTTTCGACGAGCTCTCTCATGACGTCCGTCGGCTTTCCTATCGGTTAGAGCATTGCGAAGCCGATTGGAGCACCTCTGAAGATATTTTTGAAAGTGACTGGCTCAACGGTTTCAACGATAACCCCATAGATGATTATCGTAATTCCATCAACACCACTGTGCTCTATACCCACTATCAGTTCCACATTCCCAACGAGCAGTGTCAACTGAAAATGAGTGGCAACTACCGGCTTACCGTGTTCGATGAAGATGCCGACCACGAGCGTTTGCTCGAAGTGGAGTTCTATGTGGTAGAACCTCTGATGACTGTAGGGCTGGAAGCCACTACCAATACAGACATTGACCATAACGACAGTCATCAACAAGTCAGCTTCTCAGTCAATTACAACCACTTACGCGTCCTCCAGCCCGACAGGGAAATATATACTGTTGTCATGCAGAACTGGTTTGAACAGGGAGCCCGCATCTGTCTGCGCCCTACCCTCGTCAATCATTTGGGAGCTTCGTGGCAACACAACCGACAACTCATTTTTGATGCCGGCAACGAATATCACAAATTCGAGGTGCTGGACGTGAAGCACACAACGATGGGACTTGACCGTATTGAGTGGGACGGCCACTACTTCCAAGCCTATCCCTTTACTTCTACTATACGCCGTAATTACCTCACTGATGTCGATGCTGATGGTGCATTTATCATCCGAAATAGCGACCGCACAGAGTCAGACTATACCTGTGACTATGTGTGGGTGAACTACACGTTACAAACTCCCTATCAAGGCATCATATACCTCTGGGGGCAGTGGACAACCGACGGGAACCGGGAAACCTACCGGATGACCTATGATGCAGCATCACAGAGCTATAATGCATCTGTTTTCCAAAAACAAGGTTATTATTCCTATCAATACATTACTGCCGACGGAACGATTCCGCCCTCTGAAGGCAATTTTTTCCAAACAGAAAATCGTTATCAGGTCCTAGTTTATTATAAGGGAACAGACGACCGTACTTGGCGACTGGTAGGTTATAATTCTTTGCAATTGCGATAGTCACTTGGCGTCATTCGGAAGTGGTGATAGAAGGCAGCAAAGAAATAATTAGGCGACACATAATGACATTCCTCCGCAATCTTCTCAAAATCCATCGTTGTCGTTCTCACCAACCGTGCTGCTTCCTCTATGCGCAAACGACTCACTAACTGTTGCGGATTCTTGTCAACATTGGTTGACAGCAGGTAATACAACTGCGATTTTGACACTTGAGACTTTTCTTCCAGATCCTTCATAGTTATGTGATGATTATTCTTTTCATTAATGATATATGGAACAAGCTTCAACATAACTTCAACAAACTCTTTGCTCATAACCTGACTGGCACTCTCATCTTCCCTCTCCTGCATCAGCTTGTTTGGGGTCAGTATTTCCGATTTTTGCGCCTCACAACGGTTGGCAAACTGTTTCACACGGGCCACTACCTTGATTTCCTCGTTATGGCGTATCATGCTCATCTTCATATTTTTATTGAAAATAAGGAAGTTGGCCAATAGCAGTCCGAAAATCACCAGAATCAACAGGTAGTAAATACCCGTGGAACGCCACCAGGGCTGATGTACCGTAATAGTCCATACGTAAGGCTCTGTTTGCCAATTATCTAGTGTCATCGAAGCCTGCAATTCTATCTCGTAACGTCCTGGATTCAGGTTCAGCAATGTCAGGTTCAGCATACCATATTTATCCACATATTCAGGAGTCAACCCGTGCGACATTAACTTCCATTTTTCATATTTGCCAATCCCTTTTACCCTGACACGGTAATAGGTTTGCATCGGCCGGAAATAATTCAATGCAGAGAATTGCATCTTCAACGTATTCTGGTCATACTCCAGATTGATTTCCTTCGTACGCGTCACCGCTTTTTCCAGAATCCTCGTCCCGTCATATACCTTTCCAGGTTCTACGTCTAGACCATTCATCTCCAGGTGGACCAGTTTTGGATAGAGCAGGAATTCATCTGTTGTCAGTGAATGAAACGATGCAGGATTGAACACCACCATATGATCCAGCGACTGCATGACAATATCCCCGTTGTCCAAGAGAGCGGCAGCTCCGTTGACAAATGCCTCGTTCGGGACATCATCTTGATGGACATACGTCTCAATCCTATGTACTGCCGTATCCTTCACAAACAAGTGCGAGATACCGAAACTGGTGCTAACCCAGATATCGTGACTTGCATCTTCCACAATGGCATGCACCATTTCATTTCTCAGTCCGTCCTTACGCTTGAACACTCGCACTTTTCCCTTCTTCGTCTCAAGTTTAAGTCCTGAGTAGAGACCGGTCCATTTCCATCCACGACTGTCAGTATAGACAGTGTTCACATGGTGTATGTACGGTCTGGGCGTCAGGTCCAGCTTTTCTGCCATTTTCCGGTAAAGGTTAAGAGCCTCTGGATCATTCCATGCATAGGACTTAAAAGGCGACGGGTATGGTTTGGCATACAATAATCCCCTCATTTCCGTACCAATCCACATACCGCCCTGACGGTCAAAAGCGATGGTGTTCACATCGGTTCTTAGCTTTCTTCCCTTGCTCAGCGTCAGTTGTTCTACATAATTTTTATCACCCGAAGCCAGATTAAATATCCAGTAGCCAAACTGAGCTGCCACATAAAGTTTTCCATCATGTGCCACCATATTGTTCAAGCGGTATGGAGGTCTCATCATATCTGTCCATTCACGTTTCTCCACATCCAAATAGCGCAGTTCACCTTCCGTCGAACTATTACGAATCTGGTAAAAACCCTTTTCATAAGGATAGACAACCGACGACTCCACATATTTCTTTGCTTCCTCCTCTGGCGTCTTTATGTCAAAAGCATGCTCACCCGTCTGCATATTATAGGCTGACACCATTCCATCCTCATAGAACAATAGCACATATTTCGTATCGTACACATCAACATCATGCACAACAACATCCTGACGTAACGAAATAACCAGAGGGCAGTCTGGACTCGACAGTTTGTCCCCGGTAATAACCCACAGATTATTCTCACTATCGGTAAACAAGTCGTCCACCCTTTTCTCCACACCCAAAGTGCGGAACACCGACTTCACATCGTGTATAATGTTCTCTAAAGTCAGGTTTACACACACCACACTGTGTTTATCCTTCAGCCACAAATGGTGATGCTTGTCAAACATCAGGCGATAATGGCCGGTATATTTCTCCAGATGATACAGATCCGATTCTCGTGGAGAGATATGGTCGAAAGAATAGCCATCATAGAAATTCACATGTCCAATGGTTGTTATCACCATTCGCCCCGTCTTGGTGCAGAGAATAGTTTGCGCACTGTTGGCAGCCATACCGTTTGAAGCATCGAACACGAAAAACACATGTTCGTTGTCCTGTCCATGAACACCGGTCACCATGACCAGCATACCGACTATAAAACTGATTTTCAGTAGTATATTTTTAATCATTACAGGTTGTAGGCTACAAACATATTTTATTTAAATGCAAAAGTAACAAATAAAATGGTTATTACCAAATTTTCAGGTATTAAATTTTGTATGCATGGAATCAGATATGGCAAAGAGAAGCTCCCTGGCTAAGAAAAAGAGGATGTATCATTTTTGACACATCCTCTTTTTTCCTTGAACTAAGTCGAGGTGACAGGACTCGAACCTGCGACAGCCTGGTCCCAAACCAGGAACGCTACCAACTGCGCTACACCTCG
>CAMIVY010000020.1 GCA_946402275.1 uncultured Prevotella sp. | reverse complement strand
TAGGACGAGAGATTTTCATTCTCTAAAGAGGAGTTCGACTCTCCTAGGGACTACCCATTAAATCTGTCATCTGCACAGCCAAGTGCTACTCGCAAGGGGAATGGTGGCAGGGGGTGTAAAAACCCGCCCAGGGCAGTCGGAAGACTTAAGACCCATAAGCTTTAAGTTAAACAAGTAAAAATTAAAATCAAAAATGGCAAATCACAAGTCATCCCTGAAGAGAATTCGTCAGGACAAGAAGAAGGCACTGCACAACCGCTACTATGCAAAGACCATGCGTAATGCTGTTCGCAAGCTCCGTGCAATGACCAACAAGGACGAGGCTATTGCTCTCTATCCTAAAGTACAGAAAATGTTGGACAAGCTGGCTAAGACCAACATTATCCACAAGAACAAGGCTGCTAACTTGAAGTCAAGCCTCTGCCAGCACATCAATAAGCTGTAAGAAACCTTCGAAAACAGCATAGAAGACTGCAATTCTTAACAGATTGCAGTCTTTTTTTATATAAAAAATTTCGTTTAAGTCACAATTATTTTGTAACTTTGCGCTCGAAATGTGACTTACCCTAGCCAAGGCTAGCAGCAAATAAGACTACACACTATTAAAATGGCAGAAGAACAAAACAACCCAAGTAATTATTCCGCGAGTAACATTCAGGTACTCGAGGGTCTGGAAGCCGTGCGCAAGCGCCCTGCTATGTACATCGGCGACATTAGTGAAAAAGGACTCCATCACCTCGTGAACGAAACCGTTGATAACTCTATCGACGAGGCAATGGCAGGTTACTGCACACACATCGAGGTGACCATTAACGAAGATAACAGCATTACAGTACAAGACAACGGACGCGGTATCCCTGTTGATGAACACGAGAAGATGCACAAATCAGCCTTGGAGGTTGTTATGACTGTGCTGCACGCTGGTGGTAAATTCGACAAAGGTTCCTACAAGGTGTCCGGCGGTCTGCATGGTGTGGGTGTAAGCTGTGTGAACGCACTCTCTACCCACATGATGTCGCAGGTGTTCCGCAACGGACACATCTACCAACAGGAATACGAGAAGGGAAAACCCCTCTACGACGTGAAGATTGTAGGCGACACCAACCTGACAGGTACACGCCAGCAGTTCTGGCCCGACGGCAGCATCTTCACCACCACAGAATACAAGTATGACATCATCGCCAAGCGTATGCGTGAGCTGGCCTACCTGAATGCCGGTATCACCATCACGCTGAAGGATATGCGTCCTGACGAGGATGGCAACCTCAAGGAAGAGGTATTCCACGCCAAGGAAGGTCTGAAGGAATTCGTGCGCTACGTGGATCGCCACCGCACCCACCTCTTCGACGACGTCATCTATCTGAAGACCGAGAAGCAGGGTGTGCCCATCGAGGTGGCTGTGATGTACAACACTGACTACAGCGAGAACATCCACTCTTACGTCAACAACATCAACACCATTGAGGGTGGTACCCATTTGCAGGGCTTCCGTATGGCATTGACCCGTACGCTGAAGAAGTATGCCGATGAAGACCCCAATATCTCTAAGCAAATTGAAAAGGCTAAGATTGAGCTGGCTGGTGACGATTTCCGTGAAGGTCTGACAGCCGTTATCTCCATCAAGGTCGCTGAGCCTCAGTTCGAAGGTCAGACAAAGACCAAGCTGGGCAACAGCGAGGTAGCCGGTGCCGTTCAGCAGGCTGTGGGTGAGGCACTCAGCAATTATCTGGAGGAGCATCCGAAGGAAGCCAAGATGATTTGCGACAAGGTAGTGTTGGCAGCTACGGCACGTATCGCAGCCCGCAAGGCCCGTGAGAGCGTTCAGCGTAAGAACCCCATGACGGGAGGCGGTCTGCCAGGAAAACTGGCTGACTGCTCAGAGAAAGACCCCAAGGTTTGCGAGATATTCCTTGTCGAGGGTGACTCCGCAGGTGGTTCTGCCAAGCAGGGTCGCGACCGTCATTTCCAGGCTATCCTGCCGCTGCGTGGTAAGATCCTGAACGTCGAGAAGGTGCAGTGGCACCGCGTCTTCGAGGCTGAGTCTGTCATGAATATCATCCAGTCCATCGGTGTACGCTTTGGCGTAGATGGCGAAGGTGACCGTGAGGCTAATGTTGACAAGCTGCGCTACGACAAGATAATCATCATGACCGATGCCGACGTCGATGGTTCGCACATCGACACCCTGATTATGACACTCTTCTACCGCTTCATGCCGAAGGTCATCCAGGAAGGACACCTCTATATCGCCACTCCCCCGCTCTATAAATGCACATACAAGAAATTCTCTGAGTACTGCTATACCGACCAGCAACGTCAGGCTTTCATTGACAAGTACGTGGATGGCGATGAGAATGCCTCAGCCCTGCACACTCAGCGCTACAAAGGTTTGGGTGAGATGAACCCCGAGCAGCTGTGGGAAACGACTATGAATCCGGAAAACAGACTGCTGAAACAGGTAACTATCGAGAATGCGGCACAGGCAGACGAAATCTTCTCCATGCTGATGGGAGACGATGTAGAGCCTCGCAGACAGTTCATCGAAAAGAATGCTACTTACGCAAACATCGATGCATAACATACTGAAAGGAGAATCAAAGCGGTTCTCCTTTTTTCTCTCCAATTAGAATCATGAGTATAAAAGCAAACCAAATCAAAGAGATTAACCTCAAGGATGCCAAGACATGGGGAAATGCCACACAGATGGAGACAGGACTGATTCTCACCGACAAGATAGACCAGACTGCCTTATCACAAGGTATCTTCCGATTCAACTTCATCCTCATGGCTCTCTGTCGTCAAGGAGATGCACAATACCGTAAAGACAATCACAAACAGACTGTAAAGCCTGGCGATTTGCTCTTCATTTCCCAACGTAATATTGTTGAGGAGTACATGGCTTCGCCAGACTTTGAATGCCAGTGCATCATGGTAAGCCCTAACTTCTACCATGATTTCGTACAAGACGTAAAGAACGTTTCGTCCCTACTCCTTTTCTCGATGAACTATCCAGTTGTACAACTCACCACGAAAGAGATTGAGGTCTATGGAAACTACTATAAGGTTATCCAAGAGAAGATGGCAGACACACAACACTACTATCGGACACAACTAGTGAAAGCACTGCTGCTCTCTATGTTCTATGATATGAGTAATGTCATCTGCCGAGTAGGAGAAGGAGCCCCCAAAAAAATAAGGAGAAGTGATGCCATCTTTACGGAGTTCATCCATCTGTTAGAGAAACACTACCGAACACAGCGTCGTGTTTACTGGTATGCACAACAACTTGACATTACACCCAAACACCTGACTGATTTGGTTATCAGTGTCAGCAAACGATCACCCAACCAATGGATTGATGACTATGTAGTGATGGAAATCAGATTGTTACTGAAGAATACCACAAAGACTATCAGGGAGATTGCCAAGGAACTACACTTTGCTGACCAGTCACTCATGGGTAAATATTTCAAGAAGAACGTGGGAGTCTCCCCGAATGAATATCGCAGGGGCTAGTCTTTCTCCTCTTCAAAGAGCCGAGCCACCTCACACAACTCGTCATACCACGCATTACCAAAGCGACGAATAAGAGGCTCCTTCAGAAACTTATATACGGGAAGGTTCAAGGCCTTCCCTTTTTCTATAGCATCCTTACAGATTGCCCACCTATTATAATTAAGGCCTATCAGTCCGTTGCCAAAGTTCTTCTCACGGATAGGATACAAGGCACAACTGATGGGCTTACAGAACTTGGTTTTCCCACTACGGAATGCCTTTTCCAAAGCGCAAAGACAATGATCACCATCATAACAGGTGAAGACACAATCCTTACCACGAACTATACTCGTCACCAAGTCGGCATCCTTATCAATATAGGCAACACCTTGCTTGTCAATAACACTTTGTGCAGAAGCAGACAGGTCACCCCACACCGTATCAAGAGAATCTTCTATCCCTGCAACTTCATCTAATGTCACAGGAGCTCCGGCATCACCTTCCACACAACAGATGCCTTTACATTTCTCATAATCACAACAGAACTTCTCCGTGAGAATCTCTGAAGAAATCAGTACACCGCTGACTTCCAGAATGGGCGGTATCTCGTTTACCATACGATAGGTTTTATTCCGTTTTGTACTAAATAGTCATTACAACGTGAAAACTGGTGTTGTCCAAACCAACCGCCTCGGTTGGCACTCAGCGGAGAAGGATGTACCGACTCCAATACAAGATTCCTGGTCTTGTCAATCATATATGCCTTTCCACGGGCATAGCCTCCCCATAGCATATAAACCAAATGCTCCCGATGAGTAGCTAACGCTTTGATAGCTGCATCCGTAAAAGTCTGCCAACCCAATGAGGAATGACTATTGGCCTGATGAGCCCTTACCGTCAGCGTGGCATTGAGTAGTAACACACCCTGTTCAGCCCATCGCGTCAGATTGCCAGACTGAGGAATCGGAGTGCCTATATCGTCACGTATCTCCTTGAAAATATTTTGTAAAGAAGGCGGAAACTGAACATCATCCTGTACGGAGAAACTCAACCCGTGCGCCTGTCCTGATTCGTGATAAGGGTCTTGCCCAATGATAACCACCTTCACCTGATTGAAGGGGCACAAGTTGAAAGCATTGAATATCAAGGCACCTGGCGGATAGCACATACCAGTCGCATACTCCTGTCTGACAGCATCTGTCAACCCAACAAAATAAGGCTTATCAAACTCAGCTTGCAGATGTTCTTTCCACGTAGATTCTATCTTTACATTCATTATCTTTGCGGTTTTGTTTGCAAAGATAAGAAAAAAATTGTATCTTTGCAAGCAAACTATAAAGGTTATGTTATCTATCTTCAAGAAAAAACAAGAAACCGCCTATCCGCACTCCTTTGCCAAGCGGCTCACATGGCGCATTATGCTCCGTATGTTGATATTCATGGGTATTCCCACTGCCCTAGTGTTCTGGGGTTGTTATGTCTTGATCTATCTGGGCGCAGTCGGCATCTGTAACCGTCTGGTGAGCGGCGAGCATGAGGAGATTCGTCGTATCACGTCCGACCTCTACGTAGCCTCCATCAATACCGCTCCCGTGATAGAGGACAACCTGGAGCATCCCGAGAAGATGCAGGGTCTTATTGAGCGCATGCTGAGGAAGAATCCCTACATGCGCAGCTGTGGCATCAGCTTTGTGGACAACTACTATCCCAAGAAAGGACGTCGGTTCTACCCCTTTGCCGTGCGGGTGGATACTACCAATATCGAGACTTATATGATGGACGATGGCAAGTATGACTACCTGACAGCAGCTTGGTTCAGGGAGGCACTCAGCAGAAATGAGAGCTACTGGGGCAAGGCGTTCATAGACAGCATCAACCAAGGGAGGCCCCTGGTTTCGTACTATATGCCTATCCATGACAAGCGTGACAGCACGGTGGCCATACTGCGTGCCGATCTGTCACTTGACTGGCTAAACGACAAGATACAGTTTTATCGGTCTAATAAGGACAGTTCCAGCAGAAAAGGTGTAAACGTCGAAATAAGGCAAGACAAAAAAGAAACCTGGGATCCAGAATATGCCGCCTATTACTTTATCGTCGATACGACGGGTACGCTACTGGTACACCCCGACCAGATGCGTGTGCTCAGTCACAACATCAAGGAATACGTGACCGAAGACCCCAATGAGGCGGTTGGCAGCATGCTGGACCGCAATTCCGACGAGGACGAAGAACTGATGTTCGACAACGAGCACATGTTGGTGACCTTCCAGCCTGTGAAATACACAGACTGGTGCCTCGGTCTGGTGATACCGGAGATTTTTGTTGAATTCTTTGCCTACTTATTCGGCGGCATCATGACCCTGATTATCCTGATAGGCATGCTGGCCGTGTACTTCTTCGGGCGCAGAACCATCAAGAAATCCACCAAGCCGCTGAAGCAGTTGGCCGAATCAGCCAACGAGGTGGCTAAGGGAAACTTTGCTACACCACTGCCCACGCTGACAAGCCGCGACGAGATACACATGCTTCGCGACTCGTTCGAGCAGATGGAACGCTCGCTTACCAAATATGTGGAGGAGCTCAAGAGCACGACGGCACAGAAAGCGTCCTTTGAGAGTGAACTGAAGATAGCGCACAACATCCAGATGTCGATGCTGCCAAAAACATTCCCGCCCTACCCCAACCGCGACGACATTGACATCTTCGGAACACTGAAGCCTGCCAAGGCAGTGGGTGGTGACCTATTCGACTTCTACATCCACAACGAGCAGCTTGTCTTCTGCATCGGCGACGTCAGCGGTAAGGGTGTTCCCGCCTCGCTATTCATGGCAGTGACGCGCTCGCTGTTCCGCAACATCGCAGCCCATGAGCTTAAGCCCCACCACATTGTGAAGGCCCTCAACGAGTCGCTTTCTGAGAACAACGACCTCTACATGTTTGTCACGCTGTTCGTGGGTGTGCTCGACCTGCAGACCGGCCTGTTGCGCTACTGCAATGCCGGTCATGACGCCCCCCTGCTCATCGGGCACAGAGTCGGCACTTTGCCCTGCGACCCGAACCTACCCATCGGCATACAGCCCGACTGGGAGTTCACGGAGCAGGAAACCCTCATTGACCAGCATACCACCATTTTCCTGTTTACCGACGGACTGAACGAGGCCGAGAATATCAGCCACGACCAGTTTGGAGACCAGCGCATCCTGAGCGTTGCCGAGAGTCTGCTGGCTACAGGCAACCACCGTCCCACCACCGTAGTGAGCAAGATGAACGAGGCCGTTCATGCTTTTGTGGGCAATGCCGAGCAGAGCGACGACCTCACAATGTTGGCGATACAATATAAGAAAGAAACAGCCTCTGAGTAATCATCCCAGAGGCTGTTTTCCATTAGTAATCTTTAGAACTTTAATCCTGAATCAGGTTCTCGCCCGTCATATCTGAGGGTTGCTCCAGTCCCATGATATGCAGTATTGAGGGAGCCACATCAGCAAGACGACCGTCCTTAACAGTAGCCGAATTGTTGTTGGTTACATAGATGAAAGGAACGGGATTCAACGAGTGAGCAGTATTGGGAGTTCCATCTGGATTGATGGCATTATCAGCATTACCGTGGTCTGCAATAATAATAGCCTCGTAATCATTGGCCTTAGCGGCCTCAATAACCTCCTTCACACAATTGTCAACAGCCCAAACAGCTTTCGCAATAGCATTATAAACACCTGTGTGTCCCACCATATCGCCATTAGCGAAGTTAACCACAATAAAGTCATACTCCTGCGTGTTGATGGCACCTACCAACTTATCCTTCACCTCGAAGGCACTCATCTCAGGCTTCAGGTCATAGGTTGCCACCTTAGGACTTGGAATCAGGATACGATCCTCACCCTCGTATGGAGCCTCACGTCCACCATTGAAGAAAAAGGTGACATGAGCATATTTCTCTGTCTCAGCAGTATGCAACTGCTTCTTGCCCTGTTGTGACAGGTACTCGCCTAAGGTATTCTCTACATTCTCCTTGGGAAAGAGGATGTTGACACCTGTAAAACTTGCATCGTATGGAGTCATACAGTAATATTGCAATCCAGGAATCGTCTTCATGCCTTGTTCCGGCATATCCTGTTGTGTCAGCACTATGGTCAATTCCTTGGCACGGTCATTACGGAAGTTGATGAAGATAACAACATCACCCTCCTCGATACACCCATTCACAGTACTGTTATGGATTGGCTTAATGAACTCATCAGTCACACCATCAGCATAGCTCTCCTCAACAGCTTTCACCATATCGGTGGCCTGCTTACCAGTACCTTTAACAATGAGGTCATAACCCTCTTTTACACGTTCCCAACGCTTATCGCGGTCCATCGCGTAGAAACGACCTACGATAGAGGCAATAGCAGCATCGTTGTCGGCACAAACTTTTGTAACCTGCTCTATAAAGCCCTTACCACTCTTGGGATCGGTATCACGACCATCCATGAAGCAATGAACAAAAGTCTGGTTCTTCAGCCCATAATGCTTACCCACCTCGATGAGTTTGAAAAGATGTTCCAAGCTAGAGTGAACACCACCATCTGAACAAAGTCCCATCAGGTGCAGTTTCTTATTGTTCTCCTTGGCATAGGTATAAGCAGCCTTTACCTGAGGATTTTCTACGATTGAACCATCCTTGCAGGCACGGTTAATCTTTACCAAGTCCTGATAAACGATGCGTCCTGCACCAATATTGAGGTGACCTACCTCCGAGTTTCCCATCTGTCCATCGGGCAAGCCAACATCCTCACCAGAAGCCTGAAGCTGAGAGTGAGCCGAAGTAGCCGTCAACAAATCAAGATAAGGTGTCGGCGTGTTGAAGATAACATCACCCTTACCATGCTTACCGATTCCCCATCCGTCGAGAATCATCAAAAGTGCTTTCTTTGCCATAGTTTTATTACCTAATTAATATATATATTCTTGAAAGTGTCTGCAAAGGTACGAATTTATTTTGAACACAGAGGCACTGTAACAAAAAGATTATTATAAAATTACTAAAAAAATGGAACATCATGCTGTTTGATTATATTTTTTTTGTACCTTCGTGCTCGAAATTGGGAAACAAACCAGAAAGAAACATGTCATGAAGACAAATACCAAACAAAGAAATTCATTTATTGTATCGAAAGCACTTAAGACTTTTGTGACGGCTGCAGTACTGACTGCTGCTGCATCACAGCTAGCACATACGGCAGACTCGATGATTGTGGGCCACGTAGTAGGACAGGATGCTGTTTCCGCCATCAATCTGGTACTGCCATTAGTGGAAGTACTCAACTGTGTAGCTTTTCTAATCTGCTTTGGAGCTAATGCCCTGTGTGCTCAAGCTATCGGTAGCAATGATATGGACAAAACAGCGCGCACCTTCACTTCTACTATTCTGACTATCATGACATTAGGACTAGCCGTCTCACTAGGTATCAGCTTGTTCAGCAGGCAGATTGTAGAACTAGTATCCGAAGAACCACACCTGAATGATATGGCCTACAACTACATACACACCTATGCCCTAGGCGGGTGGTTGCAGATGATGTCGTATGGCCTATGCCTCTTCGTGGCTACCGACGGACGTCCGCGTATGGTGACGATAGCCGTGGTGGCTGGTGCACTCACCAACGGTGTTGTTGACATTCTAACCATCTCTGTACTAGGCATGGGTGTAGAGGGTGCTGCCCTTGGTTCGCTGTCCATGTTTACCGTTAACATTCTCGTACTCCTCAGCTACCTCCGTAAGCCTACAAGTTCCTACCGTCTGAAGTGGCCTGGCAAAAGTCTCTTCCATATTTTCTTCGCCAATGTCAAGGAGGGTGCTCCCATCACCTTAAGCAACACTCTGATGGCTGTTACCATCATGCTTATCAACAATATCGTGCTGCGCTATCTGGGATGCGATGGCTTGTTCATTTGGTCTGTCTGCCTTCAGATGCTGCTACTCTCCTATGTGTTCATCGATGGCGTCATTGAGTCGATGTTTGCTATCGGTGGCGTGCTTATGGGAGAACGAGACCTGCGTGGTCTTGAGATACTCGTTAAGCAGGCATTGATAGTTATCGCCGTTCTAGTGGCTATAGTCATTGTCATGATGTATCTTCCTGGCGTGGTAGGTATGCTTTTCGGTGTTGAGAGTGGCAGTACGCTATCATTCGAATTAAGCCGGGTTTTGCGTATATTCGCACTGATGCTGATACCTTTCTCCATCACTCAAATTCTATTGAGTACCTACCAGATATTAGGACACGAAAAGGCCAGTGTTGTCACAGCCACAGCGCAGACCGCCATGCTAGTAGTGGGAGTCTGGTTTGTTGCCAACTTAGAGGGTGTTGAGCTTTGGTGGGGATTTGTTGGAGCCTGCGTTTTGGTATTGCTCTTCCAGTTAGGCTACACTTATGCCAAGAGCTATATGCACCAAGCACCTATCTCACCTCTGACTATGATTCCTCAGACAACGACAGGATTAACGTTTGACCGCTCCGTTAGCTATAGTCTTGATGACGTCTATGACACACTGACCGATATCGATATCTTCCTCAAAGAATCAAAGGTTCCTGCATCAAGTCTGTTCGACATAAACGTTTGTTGCGAAGAGCTGATGACCAATATCGCCCAGCATTCGAAAGGACGCATCGTCAAGCAGACTTTCGATGTACACATACACATCAACAATGAGGGTGTATTTGTCACGTTGAAAGATGCTGGACGTCCATTCGATCCGATTAAAGCAGGCAAGATGGCCGACAAGAACATAGGCACGAAAGGCCATGAACATATGGGTTTGCGACTTATTACCCAGATTATTCCAGACATCACTTATAAATATATGTACGGCCAAAATACCGTATTTATAAAGAAGGCTTAAGTGTTAATGCTTTTTAAATTTTTGTTCATACCTATACAGAACATCATTACAAGAATATCATTATGAAAAGAATACTTGTAACTGGTGGAGCCGGCTTCATAGGTTCCCACCTCTGCGAGAGACTAGTAAACGATGGACACGACGTCATTTGCCTCGACAACTTCTACAGTGGTTCTAAGGAGAATGTGTGGCACCTCATAGGAAAACCCAACTTCGAATTAGTACGGCATGATGTAATTAACCCATACTGGGCCGAGGTTGATGAAATCTATAATCTAGCATGTCCTGCCTCACCAATATATTATCAGAACGACCCTATACAAACCACCAAAACTTCGGTATTCGGTGCTTACCACATGCTAGGACTGGCACGCCGTACAAAGGCTAAGATCCTACAGTCGTCAACCAGTGAGGTTTATGGCGACCCCAATATACACCCACAACCTGAGAGCTATTGGGGCAATGTTAACCCCATCGGGTTACGATCTTGTTACGATGAAGGAAAACGCTGTGCCGAGACCCTTTTCTTCGATTATCATCGTCTGCACAATGTGCGCATCAAGGTCATCCGCATTTTCAACACCTATGGACCACGAATGGCTGTTAGCGACGGACGAGTCGTTTCCAACTTTGTTGTTCAGGCTCTTCGTGGTGAGGACATCACCATCTATGGCGATGGACAACAGACGCGTTCTTTCCAGTATGTCAGCGACCTCATTGAGGGCATGCTGCGTGTTATGGCTACAGGCGATGATTTCACAGGTCCTGTCAACTTAGGCAACCCTGGTGAGTTTACCATGCTGGAATTGGCTGAGAAGGTTATCCAGAAAATTGGAGGCAAGAGCAAGATAGTGTTCCGCCCCTTACCCTCCGACGATCCCAAAATGCGCCGTCCTGATATCACCATTGCTAAACGTGAGCTGGACTGGGAACCCAAGGTGAAGTTAGACGAAGGACTAGACCATATCATCCAGTACTTCCGCGAATACCTGAACAACCACTAGATTAGGAATATATAACGTTTAGAAATCGAAGCTGAGCTGACCATCGCCTACAAGGTTATAGGAACGACGATGGTAAGGTGTGATACCAAACTGTTTGATGGCATCACGATGCTTCTTGGTTGGATAGCCCTTGTTGGAAATCCAGTCATACTGTGGATATTCCTCTGCCAACTGATTCATATAATCGTCACGATAGGTCTTGGCGAGAATGGAGGCTGCCGCAATGGAAAGATACTTGGCATCACCCTTTACAATGGTTGTATGGGGAAGGGGGGATCGGTCAGGGCTGAGAGGCGAGAGATTAGAACCAATCGGTGAATAATAAGGTTTGAAACGGTTACCATCCACGATAATCGCTTCTGGTCGCACCTGAAGTTGATCCAATGCACGGTGCATCGCTAGGATGGATGCATTGAGAATATTTATCTTGTCTATCTCCGCAGGAGTAACAATACCCACTGCCCACGCTATAGCATCATGCAGAATGATATCCCGGAGCTGATAACGCCGTTTCTCTGTGAGCTGCTTTGAATCGTTCAACAACTCATTCTGATAATCTTCAGGCAGAATGACAGCTGCTGCATAGACGCTGCCAGCCAAACAGCCACGACCAGCCTCGTCGCAACCCGCCTCAATCTTTCCTTGGTAATAATGACTTGCTAACATTTTCCTTCCTGACTCTTATTTGTTTTACGTTGCAAATTTACGAAGAATAATTGAAATCGGACGCTTTTCCACCTTTAAATGATGACATTTTTTCTATTCATGCATCATTATAATAAAGTATATATACTTAAAAAGCTATGAACGTAAAAGAATTGGAATTGCTTGCGGAGAAAAACCGTAAGCGCCTTGTTGAAGTGGTGTATGCTGCCAAGGCCGGACACATTGGCGGTGACCTGTCGTGCCTGAACGTGATGACGGCATTGTATTTCCATGTGATGAAGAATCTGAAACCAGCAGAACCCAAGGCCGCTGATCGTGATCGTTTCGTGCTTTCGAAAGGCCATTGCGTAGAGGCTTTGTATGTGACGCTGGAAGCTAAAGGATTCCTCGCTCCTGAAGTACTTGATACGCTAGGTAAATTTGGAAGTATTCTTTCCGGTCATCCCACCATTGAAGTGCCAGGAATCGAGGTGAATAGTGGTGCCTTAGGCCACGGATTGAGCATCGGCATCGGTATGGCTATTGCTGCCAAGATGGACAAGAAAGACTGGCGCACCTATGTCATGATGGGTGACGGCGAGCAGGGCGAAGGCTCTATCTATGAAGCTGCTATGGCAGGAAACAAATACCAATTAGATAACCTGGTGGCTATCATTGACCGTAATCATCTTCAAATTTCCGGCAATACGGAGGATGTAATGCCTATTGATAGTATCAAACAGCGTTGGGGTGCCTTCGGCTGGGATGTTATCGAGATGAATGGCGACTCAATGGAGGACATTGTGAAGACCTTTGATGCCATTGACTACCATAACAAGAAGCCCCACCTATTGGTTAGTAACACGACGAAGGGTCGTGGCGTCAGCTTCATGGAAGGCATTGCCAAGTGGCATCATGGTGTACTCAACGAAGAACAGTGCAAGGACGCCGTGAAGGAAATCAGTGAGCGCATTGCCGCCTTGGAACAATAAATGGTTAAATATAAATTGTCAAATTGTAAATTAAGACTATGATAGCTTGTAGAAAACAGTTTACCGACACGTTGCTGGAGCTGGCGCGTGAGGATAAAGATATCATTGCCGTAACCACCGATGCACGTGGTTCGGTGACATTGGGTGACTATGCCAATGCGCTGCCCGAACAGTTTGTGGAGTGTGGCATTGCCGAGCAGGACGCCGTAGGCATCTCGGCAGGTCTGGCACACAGCGGCAAGAAGGTGTTCTGCTGCGGACCGGCCTGCTTCTATGTGGCCCGTTCGCTCGAACAGGTCAAGGTCGACCTCGCCTATTCAGAGAATCCCGTTACCATTCTTGGCGTCTCAGGCGGTGTGGCGTACGGTGCCCTGGGCGCTACCCATCACTCGCTGCACGACATTGCCGTGCTGCGCACATTCCCTGGCATGACGGTATGTCTGCCAAGCGACTGGCGCGTGACGAAGAAGTTGGTGAAGTTCCTGGTCAACTACGACAAGCCCTGCTATGTTCGTGTTGGTCGTGCTGCCGTGCCCGATGTCTATGCGAACGATGACTTCCACTTCGAGGTCGGCAAGGCTATCCAGATTCTGGATGGTACCGACGTTACCATTGTTGCCACAGGTGAAACGGTCTATCACGCTTGGCAGGCTGGCTTGAAGTTGAAGGAACAAGGCATTTCAGCCCGCGTACTAGACATGTCGTGGATTAAGCCCTTCGACACAGAAGCCATCCTAAAAGCTGCCCGCGAAACAGGTCGCATCGTCACTGTTGAAGAGCATTCTCAGTTTGGCGGACTAGGCGCTATGGTCTGTGAAACCATTTCTGAACATCCTGTTCCCGTCCGTATTTTGGGCATTCCTGATGAAAACGTGGTTCATGGCACCAACGCAGAGATCTTCCATCACTATGGTCTAGATGCTGAGGGTGTGGTGAAAGCCGTAACCAGTTTCCTAAAATGAGAAATAAGTATGGCACAACGAATCATTGCTATAGACCAAAGCACCTCGTCAACAAAGGCACTACTCTTTGACGAAGAGTGTAAAGTGCTGGCACGCACCAATGTGGACCATAAGCAATACTATCCACAGACTGGATGGGTGGAGCACGATGCTGAGGAGATTTATACCAACATGGTGGAGGCCATACGTAGGCTGATGGCAGACGTGGACCTTCATTATTCATTGGTTCCTTATACATTTTCCTTGGCTATCACCAACCAACGCGAGACTGCTGTGGTATGGAACAAGAACACGGGTAAGCCCATTGCCAATGCGGTAGTATGGCAAGACACACGTGGTGCAGAGCTCTGTCGTGAGTTGCGTAGAAAAGGCAGAGCCCGTATGGTGTTCGACAAAAGCGGTCTGCTGATAGACCCTAACTTCTCTGCCACAGGAGTGAAATGGCTACTTGACAACATTGAAGGTGCCCGCAAGAGTGCAGAGAACGGTGAACTCCTGATGGGTACCATAGAAACATGGCTCATTTGGAAGTTGACAGGCGGTAAGACCTTTGCCACTGACTATACGAATGCTTCACGCACTATGTTGTTCAATATCCATACGTTAGACTGGGACGACACCTTGCTGAAATTGTTCGATATACCACGTTCTATGATGGCTGATATTCTGCCTTGCGATGCTGTCTATGGCGAGACTACTGTTGAGGGGATTTTTCCTAACCCCATTCAGATAGCAGGAGTGTTGGGCGACTCGCACGGAGCATTGGTTGGCCAAATGTGTTTTGAAAAAGGTTCTGGAAAGGTTACCTATGGAACAGGCTCCAGCGTTATGGTGAACATCGGAGAGGAACCCAAGGCTGCACCAGAGGGACTGGTAACCAGCGTAGGTTTCTCAGCCTTCGGAAAGACCTACTACGGTTTCGAAGGCAATATTTATAGCACGGGAGCCACCTTGAAGTGGATTGCCGACCAACTGCAGTTAGTAGGTCATCCCTCTGAGATGGAGGCATTAGCCACCAGTGTTGAAGACAATGGCGGTGTATATATCGTGCCGGCTTTTTCCGGATTAGGTGCTCCTTGGTGGAAGAGTGACGTGCAGGGTGCTGTCTTCGGACTGACCTTTGCCACCACGAAAGCACATTTCCTGCGTGCTGCCCTTGAATCAATAGCCTACCAGATTAAAGACCTCATTGATGTGATGGCTCGTGCCACAGGCGGTCGTCTAAAAGAAATTGCGGCTGATGGAGGGCCTACAAAGAATAAGTTCCTCATGCAGTTTCAGGCTGACATGCTTGATACACCCGTAGTATGTACAGAGGTGGACGATGCCTCTGCCTTAGGTGCTGTCATTATGAATGGTTTTGCACGAGGCATCTGGAAGAGTTTCGATGAGGTAGCATCTTTACGCAAGGTTACACAGGTCATCCAGCCCCAATCCAATGATCAGAAGAACATTCTGTATCAGGGATGGCGCAATGCTGTCAATCAATTGATTAAATAACTAAAACTAAACAAATATGAAAAACGGAAAGACATGTTTTGGCGTGATTATCGGAACACGCGCCTATTTTAACTCAGAATTAGCAAAAGATGTTCGCAAGCAGCTGCTAAGAACCCTTGAGGATGGCGGCTATGAATACGTCATCCTTCCCGAGGATGCCACACCTACAGGCAGTTCGAGTATCGAGACCCGTGAGGACGGACTGAAAGTGTCGAAACAGTTTCGTGCCCATCGCGATGAGATAGACGGTATCATTGTCTCGCTGCCTAACTTCGGTTTCGAGATTGGTATCATCAATGCCATCAGTGACGCCGACCTGAACGTACCCGTGATGGTACAGGCCTGTGACGATGAGAACGACAAGGTTGACCTCGACTCACGTCGTGATGCGTTCTGCGGAAAGATCAGTGTGTGCAACAACCTCTACCAGTATGGCATTCCCTTTACCGACACCACACTGCACACCTACAGCATTTACGACCCGCTGCTCCGCAAGGATATCGACCGCTTTGCAGCTATCTGTCGCGTAGTAAACGGTCTGCGCCATTGCCGTCTAGGGCAGATTGGTACACGACCCTTGGGTTTCAACACCTGCCGTGCCTCCGAAAAACTGTTGCAGCGCTCCGGCATCACCGTGGTGCCTGCCGACCTGAGCGAGATTCTGTATGCCGCCCAGAAGATAAAGGACGACGATCCTAAGTTCATCGAAATGTGCAACCGCACCTGCAACTACGCCAAGGTGCCCGATAACTACAAGGAGAAATTGGGCTTGCAGGCTAAGTTCAGTGTGGCTGTTGAGAACTGGATAGAGGCTAATGACGTACAGGCTGTGGCCATCCAGTGCTGGGATTCACTGGAGCAGAACTATGGATGTGCTCCTTGCGTCACGATGTCAATGCTCTCCGACAAACTCATTCCCGCTGCCTGTGAGACCGACCTCGCCGGTGCCGTTTCAATGTATGCCCTGACGCTGGCATCAGGCAAGGCCTCTGCCCTACTCGACTGGAACAACAACTTCGCCGAGGACCGCAACAAGTGTGTCTGCACACACTGTGGCAACTACGCCAAGTCGTTCGTGGGCAACGACGACCTGAAGCTGGGTCCTCTCGGCGTGTTGGGTCGTACCTTGGGTAAGATCAATACCTTTGGTGCCGTCTATGCCAAGGTCAGCGAAGGTCCGTTCACCTTCTTCCGCATCTCGACAGACGATCCAAAGGGCTGCATCAAGGCTTACTTAGGCAAGGGTCAGCTGACTAACGATCCATACGGCATGGACGGCTGTATCGCCGTTACACAGGTGGACAACCTGCAGAAGCTGATGAAGTATATCTGCAAGAATGGTTTCGAGCACCATGTTGCCATGTGCCGCACCGATGTGGTCGATATCCTGAACGAGGCTATCGAGACCTATCTGGGCTGGAACCTCTACGTTCACGAATAATTCTGCGCTACCTTTGCATAGGATATGACCAGTGAAGAAATATATTACGCCATTGCGTTGACACGCTTACCGGGTGTCAACCATGGCGTAATTCTCCATTTATACCAGTCACTGGGTAGTAGCAAGGCTGTCTATGAGGAACACAAGACCCGCTTCCCATGGAACGAGGCATTGCACAGGGCGGCTGCTGAGATGGAGTTCATAGAGAAAAAAGGAATCAAGGCATTGACGATGCAGGACGATGACTATCCTCAACGGCTGAAAGAATGTCCTGATGCACCGATTATCCTTTTCTATAAGGGTGAGGCCGACTTGAACCAGCACCACATTATCAACATTGTGGGTACGCGCCATTGCACCACCTATGGACAGGACATCGTTCGCAGTTTCGTCAGCGACTTGCGCCAATTATGCCCAGAAGTGCTCATCGTCAGTGGACTGGCATACGGCATTGATATCTGTGCCCATCGTCAGGCCTTGAGTTGTGGTTTCGAAACTGTTGGTGTCTTGGCGCACGGCTTAGACCAGATTTATCCGTCGCACCACCGCGAAACGGCTGTAGAAATGGTGAAGCAAGGTGGACTGCTGACAGAATATATGTCTCAGACGCAGGCCTTGCCCAATAATTTCCGGCAACGCAACCGCATAGTGGCAGGCATGTCGGATGCCACCATCTTGGTAGAGAGCGCCTTCAAGGGCGGCGGACTTATCACCTGTCGTATAGCCCAAGAGTATGGACGCGATGTGTTTGCCTTCCCCGGAGCTGTAGGCATGCCCTACTCAGAAGGTTGCAACCGTATGATTCGCAACAACACCGCCGCACTCATCACCTCTGCGCAAGATTTTGTGGAGTCGATAGGTTGGCAGACGCAGGCCCAGAAGCCAGAGGCCATAGAACGCCAGTTGTTTCCGGACTTGACAGAAGAAGAACAGAAGGTAGTCTGTCTGTTGCAGGATACTAACGACCTACAGCTGAACGTTATCAGCGTGAAGACAGGCATCCCCATCGGACAATTGACAGCCCTCCTTTTCTCGCTGGAGATGAAGGGAGTGATAAAGCCACTCGCAGGAGGAATGTACCATATTATGACATGAAAAGGAAATATAGCATGAAACATCTTAAACTACTAACCTTGATGATTCTGGTGTCAATAAGCACTCAGGCATCAACCACTTTACCGATTCAGGGAAAAGTAATTAAACCGACAGACAAGAATATCCAGTATGTGGGGCGCATTTGTTTCGACCATCCTGAACGACCACGCTTTACCTTTCCAGGAACCCAGATAAATATCTGTTTTACTGGAACCTCCGTAAAGCTATGGGCTAAGCCTCATAGCGGCTATTTCATGGCGCAGGTTGACCAGGCAGAGCCTTTCAAGGTTGCCCTTATGAGCGAACGCGACTCCATCGTGACAGTGGCCACCGCTCTGCCACAAGGCTGCCACACACTGCGACTGATGTACGTTATCGAGGGCTATGAGCTGAAACCCGACTTCCGTGGGTTTATTTTGGACAAGGGTAGTACGCTGCTCCCTCCACCAGCCTTGCCGGAGCGTACCATCGAGTTCATTGGCAACAGCATTACCTGCGGCTATGGCAATGAAGCCATCGTAGCCAGCGACCCCTTTGAATACGAGACCGAGAACCATTATATCACCTACGCCCAACAGACCTGCCGGAATCTGGCGGCTTATGCCCACGTGGTGGCTCGCAGCGGTATCGGTGTCTATCGCAGCTACGGCGGTCCGAAGACAGGTACGCCCGAGAATGTGATGACCACGGAATATGAATATACCAACCTGTATGACCGCTCAGAGAAATGGGATTTTTCGAGGTTCCAGCCTCAACTGGTGTGTATCAACTTGGGGACTAACGACCTCTCCACCAACAACTACGACGTGAAACGGCTGAAGGCAGCCTATCAGCAATTCCTGAAGCAAGTGCGCAGCCACAACCCCAAGGCCAAGATTGTCTATCTGTGTGGCTCCATGCTCAACGGAAAAGAATTGGAAATAGCTAAAAACACGCTGAACGAGGTGGTAGATGAAGCCCATAAGGCTGGCGACAACCAGGTGTTCCGCTTTGACTTCACCCCCCAGACGGGTGACATCGGTTATGGTGCATCGTGGCATCCCAGCAAGTGGCAACATGAGAAGATGGCAGCAGAACTGACCGCCTATCTGCGTTCACTGATGCAGTGGTACTGATGCCATGAAGCATTTTTCTTCATTCATACTTTCTTGTATGTTGTGGCTGACTACTATGGCACAGCCATTATGTCACGTCACCTATTACGATGAAGAGGATGGGTTGCCTCATAGTCACGTCACCCAATTGCTGCAAGACCAGCAAGGGCTGATGTGGTTCTCTACGTGGAGCGGATTGTGCCGATATGATGGCTACGAGTTCCGGACTTTCAAGCCACAGGCTGGTGACGGATGTAATATGGCGACAGACCGCATCCGAATGTTTGTCCAAAGACCAGATGGTAACTTTATTTGTCGCATTGACGATGACTATTTTTTGTTCAATACACATACCTACCGGTTCAGCAATCTGCCTCAAGAGGGTGCTGAGGATGACATGAACCGCTACCGTACCAGCATGTCTCTAAAGGAAGATAAACCCATTGTGTGGAAAGACGCTTTTAGAACCCGATGGAAGCTCTATGCTGACGGGCACCTAACCTATCAGAGCCAGGACGGACAGTCGGGCACTTGTCAGTTGGATATTACGCTGGGCAAATCTTCCTTTGCATGCACTGATCGACAGGGTAACCTTTGGCTGCTGGGTAAATACAATGGCATTTACAAGCTTTGTCCCGACTTTCAGCGGACACAGCGTTTGGCTATAGAGCCAAAGGCGCAGGTGAAGTGCCTTTTTAAGGATAGCAGTCAAAGGCTTTGGGTGACAACGAAAGAAGACGAGGCTGTACGCCTTTACGATGTCAACAGTCTTAAGCTGTTAGGCTATCTGGGCAACGACGGGCGACTGCATCAACAGTACACCAGTTTCAAAGCCGCCGTCTATAGCATCTTTGAGGCAAAAGACCACACACTATGGTTAGGCACCAAGCCACAAAGCATCTTTAGACTGAAGGAGACAACCGCAGGAACATTCCAGATAGACCACCTGACGCAATTGCCAAACCCTAACATTTACAACATCGAGGAAGACCGGTACGGACGCCTGTGGGTCGCCACGTTGGGCGGAGGACTCTGCTACACCCCCGAACCCCAGGCAGTCAATCCTCAGTTCATGGTACCCAACGGCTATCCCAAACAGGTAGCCCAGCGCGTACGCTACCTCTATCTCACACAAAACGGACAAGTGCTGATGGCTGCAACCACAGAGGGACTGATTGTAGCCAAGCTGGAGCAACAAGCCGACCAGATGCACTTTCTGTTGCATCAGCGCGAAGCCAATCGTGCCCAAAGTCTGAGTAGCAGTGCTGTGATGGACATCATGAGGGCACCTGACGGGCGGCTGTACGTCAGCACAGAAAGCGGTGGCGTAAATCGTATAGAGGACGATGATCTGCTGAAGAAGCAGTTGACCTTCCGCCACTATTCCGCCAAAAACAAAAAACTACCTATTGACGTTGTTCAGTCAATGGTTCCTTTGCAGAATGGGAAGTGTGCCATTGTAAGCAGCCATTTGGTCAGCATTGTTGATAGCACGGAGCAATATAGACAGTTAGATGCCCGCTCATTTAATGAAGATTACCGCTTCAGCGACGCTCGTCCTCAGATGCTTGGTGGAGCTCGCTGGATATTCGGCTTGAACGACGGAGCTTTTTTGACCACAGCCCAGCAAATGGAAAGTTCTGCATACAGGCCACAAATTGTGCTGACAGGTGTTTCCATACAGGGTGGTGAAGACATTTGGGCTGTCACTCATGCTGATACGTTAACCCTGCAGCCTCATGAACGTAGCATCACCGTTCACTTTGCAGCCCTTGACTATCAAGCTGCAAATCGTATTAGCTATGCCTTCCGACTGCAGAAGGATGGCCAAAGCGACACGACGCAGTGGAACAATATCGGCAGCAACCGTTCAGTGACATTGCTGGATTTGGAGCCTGGCACCTATGGGCTGGAGATTCTCTCCACCAATGCCGAAGGCAAGTGGATTGGTAATCAGCGCACACTAACTGTTGTTGTCCATCCAACTTTCTGGGAGGCTTGGTACGGCAAGCTATTTTGTGTGCTTCTTTTTATAAGTATCGTTGCGATTATTATATATACTTTATTATATATACGTCGCATCAAACGCCAGCAGCGCGAAACCTTAGAAAAATATCTGAACCTGATAGAAGTTCGAGACAAACTGTCAGAGGTTTGCGAAAGTTTGGCAACAGATGTAAAGACTGTCCCCCAGACACCATCCCTTGAACCTCAATTCTCTGAGTTGGATCCCGTTCTGCAGCGAGTTCTGCAATTTGTTGAGGAGAACATTTCGAACAGCGAGGCTGGGGTAGGCGATATGGCATCGGCAGCTGCCGTCAGTCGGAGCGGTTTACAGAGAAAACTGAAACAGACCATGGGCATTACACCACAGGATTTGCTGCGTGAGGCTCGTATTAAGCGTGCCTGCCAATTGCTGAGGGAAACTAATAAAACGGTTGCCGAAGTGGCATATAGTTGCGGCTTTACTGATCCGAAATACTTTAGTCGCAGCTTCAAGCAGAGTATTGGTCAGTCACCAACAGAATACAAGAACTCCTGATGGAGTATTTACGCATCATTAGGGGGTGACAAATGCTGATTGACGCGTTTTTCATCCCTCTTTGATGCAAATTTCCCCCATTTCATGGATAAACATACCTAATTTTGCACTCAGAAATTTTAAATAATTCATGATATCTGATTGTAAAATGAAAACAAAACTACTTTTCCTGATGACGGCAGTGCTGATGCTCGCTACGGCATCGGCAGCCAAGAAGGTGCACACACTGGGAGACTCCACTATGGCTCCTTATGATGAGTCTGCCACCGTTACACGTGGTTGGGGTATGTACTTCGGTAACTTCCTCACCAATGGCTGGACGTCGATTAACTATGCCAAGGGCGGACGTGACTCCCGTGGCGGTTACAACGAGTTGTGGCAAACGGCCAAAAAGAATGTAGAGGCTGGTGACTATGTTATCATCACCTTCGGGCATAATGACGAAAAAAACTCTGGCATGGATGGTGTTGCTCTTTATAATTATTATAAGGAAAAGGGGGACAACACAGCTGCCGCTGCTGTTGACCAGCGCGGTACCGTACCCTCTACGACCTACAAGGAATGGCTGGGCAAGATTATTGACGAGGTCAAGGAACTGGGGGCTACACCTATTATATGCTCACCTGTGTGCCGCTCTTACTTCACCGGCTCGAAGATTCGCCGCAATGGCCGTCACGACCTGGGCGACTCGTTCTCTGTACTGACTGCTGACGGTATTAAAGAGAAGCAAAGTGTTCCTGCCGACGACCACACCATGGACTATGCTTACCACTCGCAGAAACTGGCTGAGGAGAAAGGAGTCTCATTTATAGATCTGACCACGGCTACAGCCGAGTTATATGAGAGTTATGGCGATGCCAAGTGTCATGAGTATCTTTTTGATGGCGAGGGCTCTACTCATTTTAATACAACGGGTGCTGTGTTGGTGGCCCGCGAATGTGCCCGTCTGATGAAGGAACAGGGTATTATGGCCAGTGACATTACACTCCCCACTGACCTTACGGTAACGCCTGCGACGGGCGACTTAGGCGAGGCGTATAAGGGTCAGACCCTGCAAAAGGAATTCACGCTGAACGGCTTTGGCCTCTCACCCGAGACAGGCACCGTGAGCATTACTGCCACTGACGGCATTGAGCTGTCTTTCGACAAGAAAGAGTGGACCAAGACACTTACTTCCGACTACAGCGGCTCTACATTGGTGAAGACCTTCTATGCCCAGCTGACACTGGCATCAGGTGGTGAGACCACCGGCACCATCACAATCAGTCAGGGCGACAAGAGCATCGAAATACCCGTCAAAGCCGTTGCAGTAACTCTTGAGGGCGGTACAGAGGTAAAAGCCTACTGGCGATTGGAGAAAGATGACTCCTATGAGCTGACGGGACCAGCAACGCCTATTGCCCAGACATTCCAGGGAATGTACGTGCAGCGTTATTCCAACCCCAATGCCAAGACCGTTTGGCCTGATTGGACGGGCTATGACGCTACCCGCAAGATGCAGCGCGACCTGCTGACGGGTGACAACTGGCCTGCTGAGGAGATAGATGACAACCCAGACCGCTACATACAGTGGGGCATAAAGCCTGCTGCCGGCACAGAACTGAAGATTGACCAGATATCACTCTTCGCATCAGGGTGCGGCGGCAATGGCATGTGCTGCCACATCTACTACTCCACCGATAACTTCGAGACGCGCACCACCATCTACGAAAAGAAGAGTATGCCTGCCAACAATCCGCAGTATGTAGAGGCCAAGCCGGTGCTCACCGTCAAGGAGGGTCAGGAGCTCCTCGTTCGCGTGTATCCTTGGTATAACGGTGCGGCCTCTGGCAAGACCATCTGTCTGTCCGACCTCACCATCCACGGCATGGCAGTATCAGCTACAGGCATAAGCCAGGTAAGTACCGACAGCACCACTACTACGGCTTTTTTTACCGCTGACGGTCGTCAACACGCCCAGATGCAGCGCGGCCTGAACATCGTTCGCATGGCTGATGGTAATATTAAGAAAATAATCTATTAATAACAATAACTACTATCATTATGCAAAACAAAACTTTCTTTACGAGACTGCTTGTTGCGCTTCTCGGGCTGCTGCCTCTGACAGCTGCTGCCCAGAATGCCACGCAACTGGCAAAGTGGACATTCGACACGGGCTATACCGTGACCGATAATGTCTACACACCCAGCACCGATGCTTGGGCAGCAATTGGATGGAATGGTTTCGGCACACTGCCACGCATTCTGCCCAATGAGTTTAATGGTAACCAAAATGACTACTATGTGTCGGCCAAAGGAACCCGCTTCTGGGGTATCCAGGAAAACTACGATGCCAAAATCATGTCACTCTATCAAGACATGGACCCTAACAACATCACCGACTATACCGATGCCTCGCAGCACAACCAGTACTTCGAAATCGGTTTCCCCACCAAAGGCTATAAGAACGTGCAGTTCACATTTGCCTACACCTGCGGCGACAACAAAGAGCGCTCTATGGAGATGGTGGTCAGCACCGATGGTGGACAGACATGGAGCGACGCCGGCGGCTACGTCAGCGGAGCCACCTGGTGGACATACAAAACCAACACCGTCAGCCTGTCGGCCAACAACAAGGAGCAGGTCATCGTACGACTGATAGCCCCTAATGGTGAAACCGCTCAGTGGCGCATGAACGAAATCAGCATCGTGGCTGAGGAGGCTGGAGGTTCCGTGACCGTCAACGAAGCCGGATTCACAGCCACATGGGAGCTGAAGTCAGCTGATTTCGCTACGGCAGCCACACCGTCGAAGGACGGTCTGTTCTCTGTAGCCGAACTATCTTGGGGTGACAAGCTGGTCCCTGCCGGCCTGCGCACTGATGGCAGTGTCAGCCGACTGCAGTTCCAGCCCACTGATGCTGGTGCTGCCGATGATGACGCCAGTGCCGTCGTTTTTACACTGAAACCCAAGAAATCTCTGACCTTTGCGCCGAAGAAACTCTCATTCAACGCCTGCCGTGTGGGCACCAACGGTGGCAAGTTCGACGTAGTAGTCGTCAGCGGCAGCCAATTGACAAAGGTAGGCGAAGGCATCACACCTCAGCTGGCTAAAGAAGATCCCTATGTGTCTTATCACGAGTTCGACCTGAGTAACATACCTACTACCGACGATATTTTCTACGCCAAGATTTACATCTACAATCTGGCCACCAACAAGCAGTATGCCTTCAGCGATGTCATCATTAGCGGTGACGTGGCAGGAACTTTGGAGACCGTGCCCACCTGCAGCCTGAGCGTGAAGTTGGGCATGGAGGGTGCTGGTAAGGTTTCGAGTAATCCCGCCGGCAACGAGTTTGACGAGGGTACCACCATCACGGTCACTGCCACCGAGAACTTTGGCTATCATTTTGCCGGATGGGCTGATGCTGAAGGCAATATCGTTTCTGACAAGAAGACATACACCTTTGTGATTAAGGCCAACACATCGCTGATTGCCACTTACACCAAGGCCAATGTCTATGCCCTGAACCTAACGCGAGTAGGTGGTGCTAACGAAAACTTAGTGCAACTGCTACCTACTGGCAACTATGTGGATGGCACGCACTATTATGAAGAGGGCACGGAGGTCAAGCTGACCGCCCTGAACAACCGCATTCTGACCTTCATGGGCTGGGAAGACAACACCACAGAGGCTGAGCGTACCGTCAAAATGGACGGAGAGAAGAACCTGACGGCCAACTTCTCGGCAACCGACTACATTGTGGGTTGGGACCTTTATAACGATCAGCCTGCCAAGGACCGCGTGGCCGACTATAAGGCCGATTCGGAGAATGCCGGCATGCTGTCACTGCGCCAGGCCGACGGCACGACCAACGGCTGGCTGACCCGTGGCATCAACAATGGTCAAGAAAACGGCAAGTATGCTGCCCGCATTTGGAAATATCTCTCTGAGGAATGGTATTTTGAAATCTCCTTCTCGTCGAAAGGCTATGAGAACCTGATTATCTCGTCATGTATCGGCGATGACTACAACACGTACAGCGTGAATAACGTGGAATACTCCATCGACGGCACCAACTTCACAAAGATTGGTACGTTCAACCCTCCTGCACGTGGTTGGGACGGTCCCAAGGAATTTGCCCTGCCCGCAGAGGCCAACAACCAGGAGCGTGTATGGATTCGTTGGATGCCCGACCGTACTTCTGAGAAGGTGGGTGTGACGAGCGACTACGATGGTACCTCAATTGCGGAGATTTTCGTATTGGCCGATGCTACCGGTGCTGCCAGCGAGCAGGCTACCCTCGTGTCAAGCAATCCAGAACAGGGAGCTACTGGTGTCAGTGCCAATGGTTCCGTCATCCTGACCTTCGACAACAAAGTGAAGGCTGGCACGGGCACTGCCTCACTCAACGGTGAGGAGATAGCTCCCATCATCAGCGGCAAGAGCGCCGTCTTCAAGTACGGCGGTTTGAAGTATGCTACTCAATATACCTTCATCATGCCTGAGGGCGTGCTCGTCAGCCGTGGCGGCAATGCCGTTGCGAAGACAGAGATTACCTTTACTACCATGGAGCGCAAGCAGCCTGAGGCCCGCCTCTACGATGCCGTGGTTGCAAGCGATGGCTCAGGTGACTATAAGACACTGCAGGAAGCCATTGACGCTGCTCCTGAAGGACGAGGCACGCCATGGCTCATCTTCGTGAAGAACGGACAATATCAGGAGCACATAGACATTCCCGCAAAGAAGCCTTACTTGCATATTATCGGTCAGGACCGCGACAAGACCGTCGTGATGGACAACCGTCTTTGCGGTGGCGAGAATGCCTATAGCGTAGATCCCGGTGCTACCGTTGTGGTAAAGGGTGCCAATACTTTCTTTGAGAACATCACACTCGAGAACTCGTATGGTCATGAAAAGCAGGCAGGTCCACAGGCCCTCGCACTGAATACGGTGGCCGACCGTGTGGTACTGAACAACGTGGCTCTGCTCTCCTATCAAGATACGTGGATTACCACTTCTACCTCGAACAACCGCCACTACATCAAGAACTCGCTCATTGAGGGTGCAGTGGATTTCATCTACAACTCGGGCAACGTCTATTTGGACGGCGACACCCTTGAGATTAACCGTCCCAGTGGTGGCTACATCGTAGCTCCAAGCCATGCTGCCGATGTGAAGTGGGGCTATGTGTTCCAGAACAATGTGCTGCGTGCTCGTCCCGGTGTCAATGTTACCGATGTATGGCTGGGCCGTCCTTGGCACAACCAACCAAAGACCGTTTTCATCAACTTGCAGACCTATATCAATATCCCTGCCAAGGGCTGGTACAACACGATGGGTGGTCTGCCTGCACTCTGGGCTGAGTACAATACTGTTGACAAAGATGGCAATCCTGTTGACCTGAGCCAGCGCGAGTCATACTACTACTATATGAATGGCAACGAGAAGGTGGAGAAATATGGCGTCAAGAACACGCTGACCGCCGAGGAGGCTGCTCAGTACACGCTGAAGAATGTGATGGGCGGCGATGACAACTGGCAGCCTGACCTGCTATGCGAGGCTTGTGACGCTCCTGTTGTGAAGGGTGTCGACGGCAAACTGACCTGGGAGGCTGTGCCTTATGCCATCTGCTACGTAATAACCAAGAATGGCGAGGTGGCCGGTTTCACCAAGGAGACTACCTTCGAAGGCTATACTGAGGGAGACACCTGGCAGGTACAGGCCGTCAACGAGAACGGCGGACTGAGTCAGAAGGCGAGTGCAAATACTGCCACTGGCATTGTTCAAAGTTCAAATTTTAAAGTTCAAGGTTCAAAGTTCTATACCCTTGACGGTTGTCAGGTCAGTGGTCCCCGGCGCGGGTTGAACATTATCCGTATGAGTGATGGCACTATCCGCAAGGTAATGGTCAAATAATGGTAAAAGTTTGTTGATAAGAGAAAGGCTTGCCTCCGTTTGGCAAGCCTTCTTTTATTTCAGTGTCTCGCGGCAATGCTCGAGAATTGCCAGCAGTTCGTCGGCCTTTTCTGCCCGAAGCATCTTGATGCGGGTCTCGCGGAAATTGGGAATACCCTTGAATACCGGTGAAGCTGCCAGGTGGCGGCGGGTATGCAGGATGCCACAGAGTTCGGCAGATTTTTTGCTTTTGCGTATTTCCTCCGTATCGCACCGTTCGATGTTGATGCGCAACTGTTCTTCCAAGACATCAATCTTCTCATCCAAAGTAAGCTCCTGTCGACTGAAAATCCAGGGGCAGCCGAAGGTGGCACGGCCAATCATGACGGCATCAACGCCGTAAGTGTCAAAGGCACGGTCGGCATCGCTGAGCGACTTGATGTCGCCATTGCCGATGATGGGTATATGGATGCGAGGATTCCTTTTGACTTCACCTATCAGCGTCCAGTCGGCCTCACCCGTGTACATCTGGCTTCGGGTTCGTCCGTGAATGGTCAATGCCTGGATACCGCAGTCCTGCAACTGTTCGGCCAGCGAGGTGATGCAGAGCTGTTCGTGGTTCCAGCCCAGACGCGTCTTGGCGGTCACAGGCACTCTGACGGCATCGACCACCTTGCGGGTAATCTCTAGCAGCTTGGCATCGGGGTTGATGCTGCCGTCGGGTAGCATGATGTTCTGCAGCATACCGGCACCAGCTCCCTTTCCTGCCACCTTCTTCACCGGACAGCCGAAGTTAAGGTCTATCACGTCCGGTCCGGCCTGTTCCACGATTTTTGCCGCTTCCACCATCGCCTCGATGTCACGTCCGTAAATCTGAATGCCCACGGGACGTTCCTCGTCAGCAATCTTCAACTTACTGACCGTTGACTTCACATCGCGCACCAAAGCCTCGGCACTAACAAACTCGGTATATACCATCGAGGCACCGAACCGCTTGCAGAGCAGTCGGAAGCCAATGTCCGTCACGTCCTCCATCGGAGCCAGAAAGACGGGGCGCTCGCCTAAATCATTGTTACCTATCTTCATAGCAATTGCAAAGTTACCAAAAATTATGAATTATGCATGATGAATTATAAATTAATTATGAATTATGCATGATGAATTATGAATTATTTCGTACCTTTGTCGGCAAATCAACAAAGATGGACGAAGATTTTGACATCAGACAAGAGCAGCTCTCCTCCAGCGAGAAGGAGTTTGAGAACGCCCTGCGCCCGCTGACTTTCCATGATTTCAGCGGACAGCAGCAGGTGGTGGAGAACCTTGAAGTTTTCGTAGAGGCTGCCAAGTATCGTGGCGAACCCCTTGACCACGTATTGCTGCATGGTCCTCCCGGACTGGGAAAGACGACGCTGTCTAACATCATAGCCAACGAGCTGGGTGTAGGCTTCAAGATTACCAGCGGTCCCGTGCTCGACAAGCCCGGCGACCTAGCGGGCATCCTGACATCGCTGGAGAAGAACGACGTGCTGTTTATCGACGAGATTCACCGTCTGTCGCCCGTGGTCGAGGAGTATCTCTACTCGGCGATGGAGGACTATCGCATCGACATCATGATAGACAAAGGCCCGTCGGCACGTAGCATACAGATAGACCTAAACCCGTTCACGCTGGTGGGAGCCACCACCCGCAGCGGTCTGCTGACGGCACCGCTCAGAGCCCGTTTCGGCATTAACATGCACTTGCAGTACTACGACCCCGAGACGCTGCAGAAGATTATAGAGCGGTCGGCCAGCATCCTGCGCGTGCCCATCACGACGGATGCGTCGCTGGAGATAGCCCGCCGCTCGCGTGGCACGCCCCGTATTGCCAATGCCCTGTTGCGGCGAGTGCGCGACTTCGCTCAGGTGAAGGGTACGGGTCGCATTGACACCAGCATCACGAAGATAGCGCTGACGGCACTGAACATCGACCAGTACGGACTGGACGAAATAGACAACCGCATCCTGCTGACCATCATCGACAAGTTCCGTGGCGGACCCGTGGGCATCACGACCATCGCCACTGCCATCGGCGAGGATGCCGGCACGGTGGAGGAGGTCTATGAGCCGTTCCTCATCATGGAGGGCTTCATCAAGCGCACACCGCGAGGCCGCATGGTCACGGAGCTGGCGTATAAGCATTTCGGGCGCAACCCGTATAGCGGGAATATTATGGAGGCGAACCTCTTCGAGTAATGAAAGAAATGAAAGGAATGAAAGAAATGAGAAATGATATTCGGGTAGGCATATTCGTTGGATCGTTCAATCCCTTTACGGTGGGTCATGACTCTGTCGTGACCAGAGCGCTGCCGCTGTTCGACCGGCTGGTCATCGGCGTGGTGGGCGACCAGGTGCACAAGCCCGGCATGCCCAGCGCCGAGGAGCGCATCCGTGCCATTGCCGACCTGTATGCCAACGAGCCGCGCATCGCGGTGAAGGCGTATTACGGGCTGGCGGTCGATTTTGCCAAGGCAGAGGGTGCACACTTCATCGTGAAGGGTGTGCGCACGGTCAAGGACTTTGAGTACGAGCGTGAACAGGCTGATATTAACCGTCAGATAGCAGGTATCGAAACCATCCTGCTCTACTGCGAGCCGCAGTATAGCAGCATCAGCAGCACGATGGTGCGCGAACTGCAGCATTTCGGCATGGACGTCAGTGCGTTTCTGCCGAAACGAAGACATTAATTAGTAATGAGTAATGAGTAATGAGTAATTATGATTACCTATTCAGCAGAAAACGTTAAGTTCCCGAAGATAAAGCGGCGCGAGACCACGGCATGGATTCGCCGCGTGGCCGACACCTACGGCAAGAAGGTTGGCGAGGTGGGCTATCTGTTCTGTGACGATGAGCACATCCTGGAGGTGAACCGCGAGTATCTCGGTCACGACTATTACACCGACATCATCACCTTCGATTATTGCGAGGACGATGTGCTGAACGGCGACCTCGTCATCTCGCTCGACACGGTGCGCTCGAATGCCGAACTGTTCGGGAAAGATTATGACGAAGAACTGCACCGCGTCATCATCCACGGCATCCTGCACCTTTGCGGCATCAATGACAAAGGTCCAGGTGAGCGTGAACTGATGGAGGCAGCCGAGAACCGAGCTTTAGCCCTGCGCTAACAAATCCTTGATATCATCCAGGCTGTTGGCCACGGCGATATAGTCGCGCCACTCGCCGCGCACCATGCCCCGCTGCTGCAAGCGGTCGAGCAGGGCAATCATATCGCCCCAGAAACCCTTCATGTTATACAGAATCACCCGCTTGTCGTGGTACCCGATGGTATGCGCGGCAGCGATGGTGAACACCTCGTCGATGGTGCCGATGCCGCCGGGCAATGCTATGAACACGTCGCTCTTGTCGGCCATCAGCTGCTTGCGGTCGCTCAGGTTGTCGCACAGCACCTCCGTATCGACATAGTCCGACAGGCGTCCGCTCTTCACCACTATCTGCGGCAGCACACCCACCGTCCTTCCGCCCACCTCATGCACGGCACGGGCCACGCACTCCATCAGTCCACTGTTAACACCGCCATACACCAGCGTATGGCCCTCTGTGGCGAGCCACCGCCCCAGCTCCTCCGTCATGGTGAAGAAGTCGGGGTCCAACTGCCCGTTAGCCGAACAAAATATACATATCTTCATAGTGACGGCAAAGGTACGAAAAAAGAAGAGAAGAAAAAAGAAATCAAGAATTTTTTGGCACAGATGGCGATGTAGCCCTCCTTCACGATGTCGTCGAAGTCCGCAGTTCTAAGTTTTTAGGTTAAACTATAATATTATAACTGACCGTGGTCGATTCATCAACTGACCGTGGTCGATTCATTAACTGACCGTGGTCGATTCATCAACTGACCGTGGTCGATTCATCAACTGACCGTGGTCGATTCATCAACTGACCGTGGACTTCTTTCTGAACCACGGTGCAAATTAACGACTTTTCGTGCGTAGAAAAGTCACTTTGTCAATGGGCCGCCGTTACCACACGAGGGGTTGTTGCCGAGTGGCTGCATGTTGGTGTTGAGCCAGTTGCCCCAGCCCGTCAGCTTGTGGAATCATCAGGGCTACGGCCAACACCCTTTTTATCATTTTCTTCATAAATGTAGATGTTTAAGTTTTGTTTCGAAGCATAGGTAGTAAAAACTCTGGCCAGTAAGTCCACATTTCGCCTTAAATAGTGTTAACTGGCGGGAAACACAGCGGCTTCTCGGAAATTATGCGTATCTTTGTCACTGCTAACATGGTTTAGCATCAGAATATAACATAACAGTATCAGAATTTGAAGACATTTGAAGAACTTGGCGTGAACGGCGAAATCCGCAAGGCCATCGAAGAAATGGGGTTTGTACAGCCCATGCCTGTACAAGAGGAGGTAATACCTTATTTGTTAGGAAACAAGAACGACGTGATAGCACTGGCCCAGACGGGCACGGGCAAGACGGCGGCGTTCGGCATACCCGTGTTGCAACGCATAGCAGAGAAGCCCCGCCCGCAGCTGGGCGAGATAGGCCGCGGCATTCCCTTGGCTCTCGTGCTGGCGCCGACGCGTGAGCTGTGCCTGCAGATTGCCGACGACATGCGCGACTTTGCCAAATACCTGGACGGCATACACATCGAGGCGGTCTATGGCGGTGCATCGATAGAACAGCAGATTCGTGCCCTGCGCAAAGGGGTACAGGTCGTCGTGGCAACACCGGGCCGACTGATCGACCTGATGAAGCGCGGCGTCGCACAGCTGGACGACGTACAGAACGTGGTGCTGGACGAGGCCGACGAGATGCTGAACATGGGATTCCAGGAGAGCATCGACGCCATCCTGGAGGGTGTGCCAGAAAACCGTAACACGCTGCTCTTCTCGGCCACCATGAGCCGCGACATCGAGCGCATTGCCAAGGGATACCTGCACGACTACAAGGAAATCGTGGTGGGCAGCCGCAACGAGGGTGCCGAACACGTTAACCACATCTACTATATGGTGAACGCCAAGGACAAGTACCTGGCACTGAAGCGGCTGGTAGATTACTATCCGCGCATCTTCGCCATCATCTTCTGCCGCACGAAGATAGAGACGCAGGAGGTGGCCGACAAGCTCATCAAGGACGGATACAACGCCGAGTCGCTGCACGGCGACCTCTCGCAGCAACAGCGCGACCTGACCATGCAGAAGTTCCGCCAGCATACCGTGCAGCTGCTGGTGGCTACCGACGTCGCTGCCCGCGGACTGGATGTCGATGACTTGACGCACGTCATCAACTACGGACTGCCCGACGACATCGAGAACTACACCCACCGCTCGGGTCGTACCGGTCGAGCTGGCAAGAAGGGAACGAGCATCAGCATCGTACACAGTCGCGAGAAATACAAAATCCGTAACATCGAGCGCGAGATTGGCAAGCAGTTCGAACAGGGTACTATCCCGTCGGCAGAGGAAATCTGCAAGAAGCAGCTCTACAAGGTGATGGACCAGATAGTCAAGGCCGACGTCGATGAAGAGCAGATTGCTCCCTTCATGCAGGACATCAGCAGATACTTTGAATATGTAGATAAGGACGACCTCATCAAGAAGATTGTGTCCATGGAGTTCGGCAAATTCCTGGCCTACTATGCCGACGCCCCCGAGATTTCCGAGGTAAGAAGTAAGAAGGAAGAAGGAAGAGGGAAGAAGGAAGACGGTCGTGGTAGGAAGCAGGCAACGCCAACCAGTGAAGGCTACCGCAAGCTTTTCATCAACCTGGGCAAGAAGGACGGCTTCTACCCCGGCGAGCTGATGCAGTTCCTCAACAAGAACGTCCGCGGACATGTGGAGGTGGGACATATCGACCTGCTGCAGACCATGTCGTACTTCGAAGTCCCCGAGGAGGATGCCGAGCGCGTCATCAAGTACGTCAACGGACAGACCTACAAGCGCCGCGAGGTGCGCTGCAACGACGCTGCCGAAGGCGCCCATGGCCCCAAGGTCCATAAGGCCCAAAAATCCCATGAGACCCATAAGTCCAATAAGCCCCATGAGACCTATGAGACCCACAAGCCCCATAAGCCCCACCAAAAAGAAGACTGGATGCAGTTCCTCAACCCCGATGGCATGAAGCTGAAGGGCGACATCCCCGACTTCAGCGAAGAGGGCTGGGCTATTAGAAAACCTCGGAAGAAGAAATAATAAAAGCGGGTTTGATGCCCGCTTTTATTATTTTCCAACACCCGCATTTGGGGAGACTTTCCGGCACGCATTCGGTTTAATAGGGAGAAATGTTATTCAGCTCCTGCAGCCGCTTCTCTTCAACCTCACCCGTCAGCTTCTGCCACAGTTCCATCCAACTGATTTGCATTTTCGGAAGGAACTCCCCGCCCTGCATATAGCGTAATAAAGAATGGTAGAACTGGCGACCCTCCGGATAATCCTGTACACCCTCCAAGTCACTCATGCAGATGACCAGCCGGCCTTTCCCTACTGCAAATTCCGAGACCAGACCTAAGCGGTGATTACGCTCAATGTTGTCAATAACCTGCACGATGGGCCGGTAGTCATGGGGCAGATTGTCAAGTATCAGCGGGCGGGAGTGCTTGATGATGGGGAACCACTGCCAGTTGGTATGTTCGTCAGTGGGAAACTCACCGAACAAAGGATGTCTGGGATTGGTCAGAATGCCTAACGTACCTGGCGAAACGGGCTTCTTGTTGTTCTCACAGATAGTCTTGAACATCCGGTAGTTCCAGTAGTCCGTCTGGAAGAGGCCGCCGACTGTCTTGCCTTGTAGCTGCGTGGTGTCGGGCATCCACAGCACCTTGGCACCAGCCTCCAGCTGCCGGATGATATCTTCCGTCATCTGGTGGGTAATCACGATGCCCTCTTTTTCCAGTCTTACCTCCTTCGGATAGACCCATACCTTATAAGTATTATGGTATTCCGTATCGTCAATACCGAGGAAGAAGGTCAGGTCGCAGCCTGTGTGAAGGATGGGCGCCTGGAAAGGTATCGTACCTACTGTCAGCAACCCCTCACCATCAGGAATCTCCATGTCGCCCTCCATGTTGCCCAATACCCACGAGAGTCTCTTCCCTTTCAGCGACTGACCGCTGTAGTTGGCTATCTTTACTTCTATGTCCTGGTGCTGTCCTGCGGTGAATACGTAGCTGGGCATAATAGCAAGGGGAACCACCGCATTGCACCACTGGCGCCACTGGCGAACGGTGCTTAATGGTTTGGGATACATGAAGGCATCAAGGATACCCACATAGGCTGAACCCTGTCCGGGATAGTCTTGCAGATCGAGCAGTTGGAAACCGTCCATGCTTTCCGTACGAAGGTCCAACTCGATGTCTGCCTTATACAGTTCCAACGACCACAACCCGCTGGCTCGATGGAAATCCTTGGCTTGGTCAAGCATACCGGCAGCATCCAGTCGGGCACGGAACACTTCCATATTATAGGGATAGAGCACACCCGTATATTTCTTGATTTCATCGAAGTCGGGATAGATTTGAAACTGTCCTGTCTCATGACTGATAACAGGAACAGAAGACTTCTTGCAGCCTGCTTCCAAGGTCATCACCGTGTTCGGATATTCCGTATTGAGCATGCCGCCAGTCTTGGCATCGGCAAACGAGAAGGAACCACGTGTATGGGTGTCGTAGCTGCCCCATGCCTCACCGCCTACCCGACAGGTGGTGAAATAGTCCATACCGGGCTTCACACCTTGATACCCTAAATAATAGTTGGAGCCAAACGTGAACAGCACATGGGGAGCCAACAGACGGAAATCATCCACAAAACGGCTCATCTCGTCAATGCTACCCCACAACTCATTGCCCAAAGCAAACATCGCAAATGAGGGGTGATGACTGTATTCCCGCATGATATTCACACCCTCTTTGTGGAGGAACTGCATCAATACGGAGTCCTTGGCATTGAAATCACCCCAGAACGGCAATTCCGGTTGCAAGTATATGCCCAGTTCATCAGCAGCAGCAAAGGCCGCCTCCGGAGGGCACCACGAATGGAAACGCACATGGTTGATGCCATAGTCCTGACACGTCCTGAAATACTCATGCCAAGCCATCTGGTCCATCGGACAATGACCCGTCAGCGGCCATACGCAGGCATCATGCTTGCCGCGCAGGAAAACGCGATGGCCCTCAGCGTCGTAGAAATGGCGATTGCGGATGATGAGGGAAGGCTTCCTGCTCCCATTGGCCCTATTTGCCCCATTAGCCCCATTGGCCCCATTAGTCCCATTGGCCCTACCAATTCCCCCCGAACACTCTATGTACATCAGCCCGATAATGCCGTTCCAGTTGGTTTGTGTATCTTCCGTATAGGCATGACTGCTGGCATAGAGCTGTTCTGGCACACCACTACTATTATCTACAAGGATTCGGAGTGTATGCAGACCGGGCTTCAGCGGGTTCAACTGATAGCGCTGTGGGGTTGATATGTTATTGCACGAGTCAACCAACACCCCATCGACATAGAGCCATGTGGGTTTGGTACGCTCCAGGAAGACCGTAAGGGATTTATGACGCCATGAACGGGGAATCAGTATTTCTTTCTCATACCATGCCTTGCCCTTATAACTATAGCGACGTGACAGATGGGTAGTCTCATCTTTTTGAGTAATTGGAATACCCTTATGGTTAGTATCCATCGTACCAGGCAACGTCACAATGGTCGTTTCCTGACCATATTTCAATAGCCACTTACCTGTCAGACTGACTCGTTGCTGAGCACCTGCAGACAGGCAAGTGGCTATGAGTAGAGAAAGCACTGTTTTCCTCATGCCATTATCAACCCTGACTTATTTGGCATTAATCTCTTTCAGCAGACGGTCGGCATGTCCCCACTTGTCCATCATGAACAGCATATAACGCACATCCACATTGATGGTGCGCGCCAGCTGACGGTCGAAGAAGATGTCGCTAGCCAGGCTGTCCCAGTTACCGTCGAACGCCAAGCCCAACAGTTCACCCTTACCGTTGAAGATAGGAGAACCCGAGTTGCCGCCCGTGATATCGTTGTTCGATAGGAAGCAGAGCTGCATCGTCTTCGTCAAGGAGTCGGCATACTTTCCAAAGTCTTTTTGTGCCATCAACTCGTGCATCACAGGCTCTGCAAAGTATTCAAAGTTATCATCAGCCTTCTGCATCTTCTCCCACAACGAACGGGCTGTGGTGTAATAGCCTGAGGGACGTCCGCCCAGCGTGTATTCACCAATCTGTCCGTAGGTCATACGCAGCGTGAAGTTGGCATCCGAATAGTTAGGCATATCCTGCTCCATGCGCAACACGGCAGCACACAGCAGCTTCTCCTGCTCGGCAATATCGTTGCTGAACTGACCCAGGTCGGCATTGATCTTGGCCAGAACCTCACTGATGGATAACCCATATTGCACGCCAAGGTCTTTCTTGTAGTTCTTCTTGTTGAAGTAGATGGGCTTGTCGCTCTTCATCAGCACCGATTTCTTGTACAGTGCGTTGACGTAAGCCACATAGTCACCGTGGAATTTCTTATCGATGGTCTGATAGAAGTCTGGCAGATACTCGCTGTCCACCTGCTGGCGATAGTTGCGGATGAGTGTGGAGAGCAGCTCGCAGTCGGTAGCCAAGTCCCACTCCTTACTATTATCGTCGAAAATGAAATACTGCTTCTGGGGTTTGTTCTCAGGACCTTGTACCTTCATGCCCCAGTTGCTGCGCCAAGCACGAGTAGTCAACTGGTCGTCGAAAGAGAAGAAGGTCTCTCTGAACAGGGTGCGTACCCGGGTCAGCTTCATGCGCTGCTGATAGAGCTTTGCCAACTTGTCAAAGTCCAGCTCACCTTTCAGATAGCCTGTAGCATCCTGCCACTGACGAATCTTGGCCTCATACTGCTGCTTCTGTTGGATGAGGGCAATACTGTCGATACACTTGTTCATACCGATGGAGTTCTTCCAGTAGTTGGAAGAGCTGGCATACTTCGACTCATACATGATACGTACCGCCTCCGAAGCACGCATATGGCGCAACATCACCTTCTGCTTCACCTCACGAACCTGAATACGAGGTGCATTGATGGCATCGCGGCGCTCCTGAATGCCGTAGCTTGACAGGTAGCGGCTGGTAGAGCCTGGATAACCCATTATCATACAGAAGTCACCAGGCTTGTAGCCTTGCAAGGATACAGGAGCCCACGATTGGGGATGATAGGGAACATTGTCCTTGGAATACTTGGCAGGACCGTTTGTCTTAGGGTCTGCATAGATGCGGAACACGGAGTAGTCGCATGTCTGGCGGGGCCACATCCAGTTGTCCGTCTCACCGCCAAACTTACCCATCGACTTGGGTACGGTGAACACCAGACGCACATCGTTGAAGTCACGATAAGTGGTGCAGTAGTATTTATTTCCCTCGTAGAACGGCTTGATTTCCACACGCAGCGTGGAGTCCTTCTGACGGATTTCCTTCTGCCATGCATTCTCGATACTATCTACAATGGCTCCCTGCTTGTTTCGCTTGATGCCCTTCAAAGCTGGTGCAATCTGGTCGGTCACGTCCTTCTGTTCTATCATGAAGCTGACGAACAGGTCTTCATTAGGTAGTTCCTCCTCGAAGCTCTTGGCATAGAATCCGTTCAGCATATAGTCATGCTCCACGGTAGAGTGCTGACGAATGGCATCAAAACCACAGTGGTGGTTGGTGAATACGAGACCGTCGGGCGATACCACGACACCCGAGCAGAAACCACCGAAGTTGACAACGGCATTCTTGACAGCATCGTTGCTTTGGTAGAGTTGTTCCTTAGACAACTGGAAGCCATACTGTTTCATCTGCTCATAGACAGCATCAGGCAGGTTGTAAAGTGTCCACATGCCCTCATCAGCTTTAGCGATGAGTGAACACAGACACATCAATGTTAAGAATAGTTTTTTCATAATGTATTTTATTTAAAGAATTTTCCGATTACGGGCAACTTGCCCATGGGCAGGTCGCGCCTGATGATAACAACTACGAAGAGAAGGATGAAAAGCGTATTGACAGACAACGAAACCAGTAGCGATTGACTACCTCTGACGATAACCATCACCGTAAAGGCCATAATAGTCAGCCAAACATACAGGGCAATGTCCTTCAGCGGGTAGTTGAGCGGATAGTACTTCTGCCCCACAAAATAGCTGGCGATCATGGCGACACCATATCCAGCAAACCCACCCCATGCACAAGCCATAAAGCCGTACTTGGGTACAAAGATGATGTTGACTGCCAACAGTACGGCACAACCGATGCCGGAGAAGATTGCTCCCCAGATGGTCTTGTCGATGATTTTATACCAGAACGACAGGTTGAAGTAGATGCCCATCATGATTTCTGCAGCCATCACGATAGGAACGACCTTCAGTCCTACCCAGTAGTCTGGATTGCGGACAATGTATTTCAGAAGGTCTATGTAACCTACCACTATCAGGAAAGCCAGTAGGGTGAAGATAATGAAATACTTCATCGCCTTCGTGTACATCTCACGCTGGTCTTTGTCCTTGACTCCTGCAAAGACGATAGGCTCGTACGCAAAGCGGAATGCCTGTGTAATCATCGCCATAATCATGGCTATCTTCGAGCAGGCACCATAGATGCCCAGTTGCGCATGCATATCGCTGCCCTTGTAGATGTAAGGAAACAGCATCTTGTCGGCAGTCTGGTTCAGGATACCGGCAATGCCTAGCACTAAGATAGGCCATGAATAGCTAAGCATGGTACGAAGCAACTTGGTGTCGAGTCTCCAGCGGAAACCAGTATATTCCGTTATCAGGCAGACAGCAAGCATCACCGTACAAGCCAGGTTAATATAGAACACATAGCCCACATCCTTGCCATCCATGAAATAGAAGTAGATGAGATTCAGCAGGATGGACACCATGATGTTCAACAGCTTAAGGGCAGCAAACTTGAGGGCCTTGCGCTGCTGGCGCAAGTGGGCAAAAGGAATGCACAGAAAGGCGTCGATGGCTATCGTGACGGCCATCACTCCTACGTAGTCAGGATGGTCACCATAACCCATCAGCTGACTGATAGGCGACAACAATAGCAGTACCAATATGGCAAACAGCAACGATATTGAACCCACGGTAATCAGCGTGGTGCCATAGACCGTCTCTGAGTCCGTATGCGTCTTGTTGGTAAAACGGAAATAAGTTGTCTCCATACCGAACGTCAACAAGACCATGGCCAGTGCCACATAGGCATAGATATTAGTGATAATGCCGTAGGCTCCACTGGCAGCAGAGAACTGTGCCGTATAGAGCGGTACCAGCAGATAGTTCAGAAAGCGACCTATAATGCTCGACAGTCCGTAGATGGCTGTATCTTTGAAAATGGTTGTTAGCTTCCCCATTGTTTTCGTTTCTATCTTTTCTAGTATATCTAGTATGACTCGCTCTCACTAGTTAAAGAACAAATAACATATAGCGATGGCTGCTATGATGCCGGCCAAGTCGGCCAGCAAACCGCAGGAAACGGCATGACGCGTTTTTGACACACCTACACTACCGAAGTAAACGGCCAGAATGTAGAAAGTGGTATCTGTAGAACCTTGGAACACACAGGACAGGCGACCCACAAACGAGTCGGCTCCATAGGTCGTCATCGCATCCACCATCATACCACGGGCACCACTGCCACTCAACGGCTTCATTAGAGCCGTTGGCATAGCATCCACCCATTGGGCATTAACACCTGTCAGTTCCACACACCAGCGCATGCCTCCAATGAGCATATCCATAGCACCAGAGGCACGGAACACACCGATTCCCACAAGGATAGCAACTAGATAGGGAATAATGCGTACAGCGGTCTGAAAGCCGTCTTTGGCTCCTTCTATGAAGGCATCGTAAACATTCACTTTCTTGCGCACACCAGCCAGTATGAAACCTGTGATAATCATCATCAGTAGAATATTGGCTGACGTGGTGCTCACACGGTTCATCGTATCGGGATCCATCTGTGAGAAACCCCAGATGATAGCAGCCACCACCGCACAGGCTCCTCCTAGCGTTAACAGAATGGTACGGTTCAGCAGGTTGATGCGCTGAAAGAGCGAAGTGATGGTGATACCTGCCAGTGTCGAGAAAAACGTAGCCAGCAGGATGGGGATGAAGATGTCTGTAGGCTGTGCGGCACCCATCTGTGCACGATATACCATGATACTGACGGGGATAAGCGTCAGTCCCGACGTGTTCAACACCAGGAACATGATCATCGGGTTCGATGCCGTATCCTTCCTCGTGTTCAACTCCTGCATCTGTTCCATCGCCTTCAGTCCTAGCGGCGTGGCTGCATTGTCCAGTCCCAACATGTTGGCGGCAATATTCATGAAGATAGAACCCGTCACAGGGTGTCCCTTCGGAATGTCAGGAAACAACTTGGTAAATACAGGCGACAGCAAGCGCGCCAAAACATTGACTACCCCACCCTTTTCGCCAACCTTCATCACACCTAACCAGAGCGACAGTACACCAGTCAGTCCCAGCGATATCTCAAAAGCCGTCTTTGACGATGAGAACGTAGAATCCATCATCGCAGGAAACACGTCATAATCTCCCAGAAACACCAACTTCACCGCTGCTATCACGAAGGCAACGAGGAAGAAAGCAACCCATATATAATTCAGTACCATTTCTTGTCAGCAAAAAAAATTAATACACATTCGGAGAAGGATAAAGATACCAGTCTCGCGCTACATCCATATCCTCACCCCACTCACCAAAAGAGTGATAAGGCTGTTGATAGGCTCCATAAATCACACCATTCTTATAACTTCCCATAGAGATGTTCAGCAGCGGATAGCGGAACCATTTGTAAGGAACCTCCAAAGCCCACGTAAAACCCGTGTCGTAGCTGGAAGGGCTGCCGCTATAATAACTATAAAGCGTCTCCTTGAACTTATAGACATACTTGTGAACCTCCCATACATTGTTGTTGTAGTTGTACAAAATAAAGGGGTCTAGGTCAATAAAGCTTATCTGATAGGGCACATTACGCTTCTTGAACTTCACATCGTAGCTCACCGTCACCGGACTGAATTCCTTGTGAGTCTCGTCCGTATTATGCGTCACATTCGTGATATATCTTGTCACGACACCTGCATCATCCACATTCACCGTAAAAGCCAAATGACCGTCGTCAAAAAGATTAATCACCAACGAACCGTCCTGTCCTTTCAGCATCGTGTTGTCATCCCTAATAATCGTCCGGCGAACGCCCTCATACCTGTTGAATGTCTTCCCGTTCGAAATATTGACACTCTCCACATCATCATAGTCGATGCCGTCCAAACGCAACGCTGCTGCTACCTGACTGGAACATCCCATAGCTACTAAGGTCACATAGATACGGAACGTCTGCTCATCTATGACCTCTTTCGACAGGCGCATCACACAGTCGGTGAAACTCCATGTCGCACTAGGTTGCGGAAAGGAATTGCAGAAGCAGTAATAAACCTCTTGCGACACGGCTGGCGACAACTTACCCGTATTCTTCGTGTTAATCTTGGAAAAGTCGATGCTGGAGGTCCCCGATTCCATAGCAACCACCCGGTAGCGACCGTCCGATGTGACAGCAGCCACATACACACTATCGTTCACCGATGGCACGGAGTAGGCCAAGCTGAATGTCTCACCTTCCGTCACATCACGCTGAGCCATTACCTCCACACTCTTTTCACCAGCGGTATAAGGGTTCTGGGACAGGATTTCCACACGTTCAACATCCTCCACATTGGCTGTCACGCTCACCGTATAGTCGTTCATCAGGCTCCACGTATGGTCAGGATCAACCACGTCGTTGTGGAAGGTCAACTTCAAGGCCTCTTTGGCAAAATCGGGATCAAAGAGGTTTTTCTTGCACGAAGTCAGCATTGCCCCAATCGCCATGCTGATGGCAACAAACCAAAAAAATTTTTTCATCAATATCCCAGTGAAGCCTCATTCATTACCCAATTGGTAGGATGCTTATACCAGTCCTCAGCAGTACCTACTGTTGCAGCAAAGTCAGCAAAGCGATGACCAGCCTCATTGTAAGCCTGCGTGATACAGATACGCTCTCTAGGCCAGCTCCAGTCTTCTGGGATGATGACACCGTAGGGAGCCTGTCCAGAACCCGCCAGACGTATCTCACCCTGAGCAGCAGAGAAGATGGCCAGTGGCAAGTGAGCAGGATCGTAATTTCCCTTGTCAATTTGAATAGTGATAGGACGTGCCGTTGCTGAAGAACCTGTGTTCACCATTGCACCAGCCTCAGCACCTAACATCAGGTGGACCTCATCCTGCCCATTGTATGTGAGCGTCTCGGGCGATCCATCATAGTGAGCTACCTCGTTGGTAGAACGAGTACCCGCCGGATAAAGGCGGATGTTCAGGTTCAGCGTAGCACCACAAGCCACCACCTTCAGGTTAATCTTACCATTCGCCGTCTCTTGCGCCTTAATCACAACGTCGTTCATGTCGTAGTCGCCCACCTTGGTATCCTCAAAGGCATAGCAGTAAACAGGATAAGTTTCATCCTTTACCGTTCCACTTCTATTCCAAGTGGCTGAACACTCACCAGCCCTTACAGGAGCAAAGTTGCCATCAGTAAACGAAACCTCTATGGCACCATTATTCTTCCACGTACGATCACGACTTTTTTCGTATGCAATCTTTGCTGCATCACCCTGATTCCAATAGTTCGCATTTGCATAAGGAGTGTACATATCCAAAGAACATCCATCATAGAAATTCATAGTCTCATAGCAGAAAGTCAGACGTGCACCAGAGATTTGAAGGGCACATGGTGTGTTATGAAATGCAATTTTCGTAACGCCACCCAAACGTACATAAGCTACAGCATTGTCATCCTTAGCAAAGAAGCCCTGATCAATACCATTGCCCTGCTGACCAAACGCAGTACCATTCTTAATGTTAAGACCAGAATTGTTACCCATCACAACATGGAAGTTGTTGACTACGGCAGTTCCCATTTCCGCATAACTGTTGTCCATCATGTTAAAACTTCCATCCATGAACCAACAGTTGCCTGTTACGTAAAGTTGGCAATAGTTGTAGAATGTACTATTGTGTGCACTGAACTTCAAAGTACCTGTAGTGTACTTACCATTGTTTACCCACGTAATATCCTTCTGTGTGACGTTGGTCTCACCTGCAATATTCACGGTTCCTTCTGAGATGAAGTGACAGGTAGAATTGAACGTCATAGAAGGAGCTGTCAATACAGCATCCTCGCCGATATTGTAGAAATAAGAGGTGTTACTTGAGCCTGCACTATAACTTAGCGCGTTAGTGGAAGTAAATGAAGCCTCATTATATATCTTCGCATTATTACCAATATCATACCTGTAATTAGTAGCATTGAAAGTACCATGGTTATATACCGTGATGCCACTATTGTGAGCAATATGATCGCGTGCATCAGTAAGCGTAGCACCTTCAGCCACAGATATCATACCGCCACACTCTCCGAAATTACTGTCAATAGTCACATTACCGCTCAGAATATAGAGGTTCATCAATTCAGTACCATTACGTTTCAAAGTAACATTTCCATTAACAGCAACGTATACATTGTATGGACCTACAGACACATTATTCCATGTACCGCCAATCTCTACTTCACCCGTCTTGGTCACCTTGTAATTATAGCCTGCGCCATTTCTCAGATAAATCCAATAGAGGTTTTGGTATTCGTAATACTTGGTGTTATACTTCTCCATCGTAGCCAAATCTGCCACTTCGTCAGCATCTTCAGGTATGGATGTCGGGAAAGCAGCAGTTAACTCTTCTGCGGTTGGGAAGGTAAACACATCATAGACATCATTACCTACTTGATAAGACCTATGGGGAACATTGTTATTTGCTGTCGTACCAAATGCAACTTTCAGTACTCCGTTTTCTAACTTTGCAGGTTTATAAATGGTGTAGTTTGCAGCATCAGTCAACCCAATATAAAGCTCTGAACTACTCGTAGGACAAGTGAAATTCTTAGAGAAATGTCCTCCATCAGACACCTTTCCTTCAGCCAATACTATTCCATGACCGTCAAGAATAGGATTATTTGAGTAAATAGCTACTTTATAATCTTCGCCATTGCTCATATTCACATCAACCTTGGCGTTCACCTGCTGCGTCATCTGCCAAGTCTGACCGTCAGCAATAGTGATGCCAAGTTTCTCCTCTGCATTCTGGGTAATCACCTCTTCTGTGATTTGCATCCCCCCGAAATCCATCTTATTACAAGATACTGCCATAAGGCCCAATGCCGTCAGGGCAAGACCTTTCATCCAATTTTTCTTTTTCATTATCGATAATTATTTAGTTTTTTCACTCCAAACAGCTATAATAATGGTGCAAAGATATACATTTTTTTTAAAACAACAACATTTTCCCTACATTTTTAATGTAAGAAATGTTTAAAAATGGCTACGACTATTCAAAAATTTCATCGATAAAGAAAAAACAAGGTGGAACTACTCTCACGAGTAAAATCCACCTTTCTGCAAACTTCAAACTATCTTATGAATAGCAGCTCTCGATATTTTGGTAGCGGCCAAAGGGCATCATCAACAATGAGTTCGAGTTTATCTATCTGATAACGTATTTCATCAAGATAGGGCTCCACCTTATCGTGATATGCAATAGCCTTTTCGTGTTCACCATCTATTTTATTGGCTTTCTTTCGAGCCTCAACCAACTCCTCCACACCTTTTTCGATGGCAGAAGTACGCTCTGAAATCTCCTGGATAATCTTCTTATTACGGGCTGAGAGCTTATCTGCTGTATCTATTGGGAACACAACAGACATGTGATTCAGATTGCTAAGCAACTCACTTTGGTAGCGCGTAGCCACAGGAATAATGTGGTTCATCGACAGATCACCCAGCACACGAGCCTCAATCTGAATTTTCTTGGTGTATGTCTCCCATTTTACCTCATTACGAGCCCCCAGTTCCTTCTTAGTCATTACACCTAGACTCTCAAACATCTGGATACTGCTCTTATCGAGATAACGTTCAAATATCTTTGGACAAGACTTCTCTACATCAAGTCCACGCTTCTCTGCCTCAGCCACCCACTCGTCGCTATAGCCATTGCCATCGAAACGGATAGGCTTGCAAGTTTTAATATCCTCACGTAGCACGTCAATGATGGCATGGAAAGTCGCGTTATGAGCCGTTCCTTTCAACTTTTCAGTAAACTCAGGAATACGAGCATCCACCCGTTTCTTGAAATCAACCAAAGCCTCAGCTACAGCAGAATTGAGGGCTATCATAGCACTGGCACAGTTGGCTTCACTACCAACGGCACGGAACTCAAAACGGTTACCAGTAAAGGCAAATGGAGAGGTGCGGTTACGATCGGTATTGTCAATAAGTAGCTCTGGTATTTCTGCAATATCCATCTTCAAACCCTGCTTGCCTGTCATAGCCAATATATCGTCAACATCAGCCTTCTCAATGTGGTCGAGCAATTCACTTACCTGCTTACCAAGAAAACTTGACACGATAGCTGGGGGAGCCTCATTGGCGCCTAGACGGTGTGCATTGGTGGCACTCATAATCGAGGCTTTAAGCAAGCCGTTATGACGATAGACACCCATTAGGGTCTCAACAATAAAGGTGGCAAAGCGCAGGTTCTGCTCAGGTGTCTTTCCGGGCGCATGAAGTAGGATACCGTTATCGGTACTCAATGACCAGTTGTTGTGCTTTCCCGAACCATTAATTCCTGCGAAGGGCTTTTCATGTAATAGTACACGGAAGCCATGCTTACGGGCAACACGCTTCATGACTGACATCAGCAGCATGTTATGGTCAACTGCCAGATTGGTATCCTCGAAAATAGGAGCTAACTCAAACTGGTTGGGAGCCACCTCGTTATGACGGGTCTTTACGGGAATGCCCAGTTCCAAAGCCTCAAATTCTAGATTCTTCATAAAGGCCTGTACGCGCTCAGGAATAGCACCGAAGTAATGGTCATCCATCTGCTGGTTCTTTGCCGAATCGTGCCCCATCAGCGTACGCCCCGTCAACAACAAATCCGGACGTGCAGCATAGAGACCTTCATCTACCAAAAAGTATTCCTGTTCCCATCCCAGGTTAGAGGTTACTTTTTTGACAGTAGGATCAAAATAATGACAAACATCTGTTGCTGCCACGTTGACCGCATGCAGAGCGCGCAGCAAAGGAGCCTTGTAATCAAGCGCTTCACCACTATAACTGATAAAGACAGTAGGAATACAAAGTGTATCGTCTATGATAAAAACGGGAGAGGTGGGATCCCATGCTGAGTAACCACGTGCCTCAAAGGTTGAACGAATACCACCACTGGGGAACGACGAGGCATCAGGCTCCTGTTGAACCAAAAGTTTACCGGTAAACTCCTCTACCATACCACCCTTTCCATCGTGCTCAATGAATGAGTCATGCTTCTCAGCAGTGCCCTCAGTAAGAGGCTGGAACCAGTGTGTATAGTGGGTCACACCATTCTCTATGGCCCACTGCTTCATACCCGCAGCAACGGCATCGGCAACAATTCTGTCTAGGCGTGCACCATTTTCTATTACATCAACCATTTTCTCGTACACGTCCTTAGGCAGGTACTTATACATTTTTTCACGATTAAAGACCTTCTTACCAAAATACTCATAAGGTCTCTCACTAGGTGCTTTTACGTCAAGAGGCTTCTTTTTGAATGCCTCACCGACAACCTGAAATCTTAATGCTTCCATCATCTTTTTACTTCTATTTGGTAAAACGTTAAAAATATCCGCTGCAAAGGTACAACGTTTTGCTTGTAAAAAACAAAGAATAATTATCATTTTGCATGTACTTTTGTTTGTAAAATATCATATTGTTATATAAAATGCTGTATTTTAACCATTATGTCATTATTTAGGCCATATGTAGTACCATTTTGTTACAAAGTGTCACTAACACACACATTCGATGATTAAAAAAGAAAGAAAAAGTTTTCTGACAAACCGTTTTACAGTACCTTTGCAGCCAAGTTTCGAAAGATATATTAATATAATATGAAAAGAAAAATGGATAACAGCGGACTTTATCAACCAGACTATGAACACGACGCATGTGGTGTGGGTATGGTGGTAAACATACATGGAGGCAAGAGCCACGAACTGGTGGATCAAGCCTTGCGTGTATTAGAAAACATGGAGCATCGTGGTGCCGAGACGCGCGACAAGACGGGCGACGGTGCGGGAATTATGCTGCAGATTCCTCACGAGTTTATCTTGTTACAAGGCATTCCTGTTCCGGAGAAAGGAAAGTATGGCACGGGCCTCGTGTTTCTTCCAAAAGATGAGAAAGCCCAGCAGCAGATTCTGAGCGTGATGATCGAGGAGATTGAGCGCGAAGGGTTGACGCTGATGCACCTGCGCACGGTGCCTACGAACCCTGAGGTGTTGGGTGTGGCAGCCCGCGAGGTGGAACCCGATATCAAGCAGATTTTTGTAACAAGGCAGACCCACCCCCATCCCCTCCCTGATATGGAGGGGAGTGATTACCAACAAGATGAGAATACGCTATTCGAGCGAACATTATATATAGTAAGGAAGAGAATAGAGAACAGAGTTGCCAAGCTATCTACTCCCCTCCCTCACAGGGAGGGGCAAGGGGGAGAGTCTGACTTCTACATCTGCTCCCTGTCGAGCAAGAATATCGTCTACAAGGGTATGCTGACCAGCGGACAGTTGCGACGCTACTTTTCAGACCTCTCGAACGACTATTTTACCAGCGGACTGGCATTGGTGCATTCCCGATTCTCGACCAACACCTTCCCCAAGTGGAAGTTGGCACAACCCTTCCGTCTGCTGGCACACAACGGTGAGATCAATACCATTCGTGGCAACCGCGGTTGGATGAAGGCCCGCGAAAGTGTGCTCTCGAGTGAGGCACTGGGCGACATCAAGGACCTGTGCCCCATCGTGCAGGAGGGTATGAGTGACTCGGCATCACTCGACAACGTGTTCGAGTTCCTCATGATGAGTGGACTCTCGCTTCCTCAGGCAATGGCCATTCTTGTCCCTGAGAGTTTTAACGACAAGAACCCCATCTCGGAAGACCTGAAGGCGTTCTACGAGTACCACTCCATTCTAATGGAACCTTGGGACGGTCCGGCAGCGCTGCTCTTCAGCGACGGTCGCTATGCAGGCGGTATGCTCGACAGAAACGGTCTGCGCCCCAGTCGCTATACCATCACCAAACAAGGTGTGATGGTGGTAGCCAGTGAGGTGGGCGTGATGGACTTTGAGCCTGGTGATGTGGTGTCGAAAGGACGCCTGCAACCCGGAAAGATTCTGCTGATAGACACTCAGGAGGGTAAGATATACTACGACGGTGAGATCAAGGAACAGTTGGCCAAGGCCCATCCGTATCGCGAGTGGCTCTCTGAGAACCGCGTACAGTTGGAGAAACTGAAGAGCGGTCGTAAGGTGGACAATAGCGTGAGTGACTTGCAACGTAAGTTGGTGATGTTTGGCTACGGACAGGAAGATCTCGACAAGACGATCATTCCGATGGCTACCGCCGGACAGGAGCCTGTGGCTGCCATGGGTAACGACACCCCGCTGGCGGTGATTAGCGACCGTCCACAGGTGTTCTTCAACTACTTCCGCCAACAGTTCGCACAGGTCACCAACCCTGCCATCGACCCCATCCGCGAGGAGCTGGTGATGAGTCTGACGGAATATATAGGTGCCGTGGGAACGAACATCCTCACACCCGATGCGTCAAACTGCAAGATGGTACGCCTGCCACAACCCGTACTGACCAACACACAACTTGATATATTATGTAACATCCGCTACAAGGGATTCAAGACGAAGAAACTGCCCATGACATTCAGACCCACCTCCCAGCCCCTCCCTGTGAGGGAGGGGAGTGATTACACTCAGGCAGGAGAGGATTTGCGGGTCGCTCTGGATAAACTATGTAAAGATGCGGAAAAGGCGGTGGACGATGGCTACAACTACATCATACTGACGGATAAACTGCCTGTTGAAGATACAGAGGAATCTACTCCCCTCCATCATAGGGAGGGGCAGGGGGGAGAGTCTCCTTTCATCCCATCGCTGTTGGCTGTATCGGCCGTTCACCACTATCTGATTAGCGTGGGAAAGCGCGTGCAGACCGCCTTGATCGTAGAGAGCGGCGAGATTCGTGAGACGATGCATGCCGCCCTGCTGTTGGGTTATGGTGCCAGTGCGCTCTGCCCATACATGACCTTCGCCGTGCTCGATGATTTGGTGAAGCGTGGCAAGATACAGGAGGAGTATGCTACGGCTGAAAAAAACTACATCAAGGCCGTGGATAAGGGCTTGAAGAAGATTATGTCGAAGATGGGAATCTCGACCATCCGATCGTATCGTGGCGCTAAGATTTTCGAGAGCATCGGACTGAGTGAAGACCTGCTACGCCGCTACTTCGGTACAGAGGTAAGCACCATCGGCGGTGTAGGGCTGAAGGAAATTGCGAGGGATCAGATTCGTTTTCAGACCCTCCCCCAACCCCTCCCTGTGAGGGAGGGGAGCGGTTACCTTGCTAATCATGGACAGTTCTCGTGGCGCAAGGACGGTATCAAGCACGCATGGAATCCAGAGACCATTGCCAAGTTGCAGCTGGCATGCCGTCAGGGAAACTACGAGAAGTTTAAAGAGTGGTCAAAATTGGTTGACGAGAAAGAATCTCCCATCTTCTTGCGTGACTTCCTTCGATTCAAGAAAGTTAATACTCCCCTCCATGACAGGGAGGGGCAGGGGGGAGGGTCTTCCATCTCCCTCGACGAGGTAGAGCCTGTTGAGAGTATCGTGAGGCACTTTGTCACAGGTGCGATGTCGTTTGGTGCCTTGAGCATCGAGGCACACGAGGCATTAGCTTTGGCGATGAACAAGTTAGGTGCACGCTCAAATACCGGTGAGGGTGGTGAGGACAATGCCCGCTATCACACGGAGGTGGATGGCGTATCGCTCAGCAGTAAGACCAAGCAGATAGCATCAGGTCGTTTTGGCGTTACTGCCGAATACCTGGTGAATGCGGAAGAGATACAGATTAAGGTGGCACAGGGTGCTAAGCCCGGTGAGGGTGGACAGTTACCTGGCTTCAAGGTGAACGACATCATCGCCAAGACGCGAAACGCCATTCCCGGCATCTCGCTCATCTCTCCCCCACCTCATCACGACATTTACTCTATCGAAGACCTAGCACAGCTCATCTTCGACCTAAAGAATATCAACCCGACGGCTGCCGTCAGCGTGAAGTTGGTAGCCGAGAGCGGTGTGGGAACCATCGCCGCTGGTGTGGCTAAGGCGAAGGCCGACCTGATTGTTATCAGTGGTGCCGAGGGTGGTACAGGTGCCAGCCCTGCTTCAAGCATGCGTTTCGCTGGTATCTCGCCCGAGATAGGTCTGGCTGAGACTCAGCAGACACTGGTCATCAATGGTCTGCGCAATCAGGTACGCCTGCAGACCGACGGTCAGCTGAAGACTGCCAAAGACGTCATCATCATGGCGATGCTCGGTGCCGACGAATTCTCGTTTGGTACGCTGCCGCTCATCGTACTGGGCTGTGTGATGATGCGCAAGTGCAATACCAATACCTGCCCCATGGGTGTGGCTACGCAGAACCCAGAGTTGCGCAAGCACTTCGAGGGCCGTGCAGAGTATGTGGTCAACTACTTCACCTTCCTGGCCGAGCAGGTGCGCGAGTACCTCGCCGAAATCGGTGTGAAGAGCCTGAAGGAGATTATCGGTCATACGGAACTCATCGAAATAAGTGAAAAGTTAAAAGTGAAAAGTGAAAAATTGGCTGCCGCTGAGAAATGGCAAACCATCGACTTTGCCCGTCTGCTGCACAAACCCGAGACTGACAAGGCTCTTTATTGGGACCGCGGTACCTACACCAAGGTTACGGGTGTGAAGGACGAGGAGATTATCAAGTCCGCACATAAGGCTATCAACGACGGCGAGGAGGTATCGCTCGACTACGCTATTAAGAATACCGACCGTGCGGTGGGTACGATGCTCTCAGGTGTGATCGCCAAGAAATATGGTGAAGAGGGACTTCCCGACAGTACCATCAAGATCAAGTTCAAGGGCTCTGCCGGTCAGAGTTTCGGAGCCTTCGCTGTGAAGGGCATCGACATCCGATTAGAAGGTGAGACCAACGACTATTTCGGCAAGGGACTCTCGGGTGGTCGCATCTCGATTCTGCCACCGGCACGTCGCAGCGACAACTTCAAGGCCGAAGAGAATATTATCGCTGGTAATACGGGCCTCTATGGTGCCACCAGCGGCGAACTCTATATCAACGGCAAGGTGGGCGAGCGCTTCGGTGTGCGCAACTCGGGTGCCATCGCTGTCATCGAGGGTGCCGGCGACCACTGCTGCGAATACATGACGGGCGGCCGCATCGTCGTACTCGGCAAGACTGGCCGCAACTTTGCCGCAGGTATGTCGGGTGGTGTGGCTTATGTCTATGATCCCGATCACACTTTCGATTACTTCTGTAATATGGATATGGTGGAGCTCTCGCTCGTTGAGGACAGCGTCTCGCGCAAGGAACTCCTCGAACTCATCCGCCAGCACTATCTGCATACGGGCTCTGCCCTCGCAGGGCGCATGCTCGACAACTGGCACCGCTACATCGAGGACTTCATCCAGGTAGTACCTATCGAGTACAAACGTGTGCTCGAAGAAGAGAAGATGGCACGTCTGCACGAAAAGATTGCCGACATCCAGCGCGACTATTAATGTTCAATGTTCAATCTTCAATGATCAATAAATAAAATGGGAAATCCAAAAGCATTTTTAGAGATACATCGACAGGAGGCTGGCTACCGCCCCATTCACGATAGAATCCACGACTTTGGTGAGGTGGAGCAGACGCTCAACACCCGCGAACGTAAACTCCAGGCATCGCGCTGCATGGATTGTGGCGTGCCCTTCTGCCACTGGGCTTGTCCGCTAGGCAACAAAGCCCCTGAGTGGAACGATGCCCTGTATAAGGGCGAGTGGGAATTGGCTTACAGGTTGCTGAACAGCACCAATCCTTTCCCTGAGTTCACGGGCCGTATCTGTCCAGCACTCTGCGAGAAAGCCTGCGTGCTGAACCGTTTCAACCATGAGCCTACCACCAACCGCGAGGATGAAGCTGCTATCACCGAGATGGCTTTCCAGGAGGGTTTCATCCAGCCCAAGACTGACATCGTACGCAATGGTAAGAAGGTAGCAGTAATTGGTGCCGGTCCTGCCGGACTGGTTGCTGCCAACGACCTGAACCTGATGGGCTATACGGTAACGGTGTTTGAGAAGAATGAAGCCGCTGGTGGCTTGTTGCGCTACGGCATCCCCAACTTCAAACTCAACAAGGCCGTCATCGACCGTCGTATCGCCCTGCTCGAGCAGGAAGGCATCGAGTTTAGATATAATTCCGGAATTTCCGGAATCTCCGGAGTTTCCGGATTTGATGCAATAGTCATCGCTACCGGAACCCCTACAGCTCGCGATCTCAAAGCTCCTGGCCGCGAACTCCAGGGCGTCCACTTCGCCCTCGAACTGTTGTCGCAACAGAACCGCATACTCGCCGGCATGGAATTCTCAAAGGATGAGCGTATCACGGCCAAAGGAAAGGACGTGCTGGTAATCGGTGGTGGCGATACGGGTTCCGACTGCATCGGTACTGCCCATCGTCAGGGTTGCAAGAGTGTCACCCAGATTGAGATCATGCCTCGTCCTGTGGAAGGTCCAGACGATCCGCAGAACCCTTGGCCCAACTGGCCGCGTACGCTCAAGACTACCTCGAGTCATGAGGAGGGTTGCACCCGTCGCTGGAACATCAATACGTTGGAATTCCTCGGCGAAAACGGTAAGTTGACCGGTGTGAAGGTGCAGGAGATAGACTGGAAACCTAACCCCGACGGTGGTCGTCCCATCATGGTTGAGAAGGGTAAACCCGAAATCATCAAGGCGGAGCTCTGTCTGCTGGCGATGGGATTTCTCAAACCCGAACACCCCGAGTATCCTAAGAATGTCTTTGTCTGTGGCGATTCGGCCAGTGGTGCCTCGCTCGTTGTCCGCGCGATGGCCAGTGGTCGTCAGACCGCCCAAAAGGTTGATATTTTCTTGAAAAAGTAAATGTACTGTTGTTCCATTTTTTTAGAAAATCCCTGTTTTTCATTACGGAATTCAGGGATTTTCCTCTTTTTTTCTGTAACTCTGCCATTTCATGGCGAAGTTTTTGTAACTTTGCCATCAAATAACAACAAGATGACGGCAAAAGAAATCATACGACACATGGAGTCGTTGCAGAACGACGAGCAACGGCAGATACTCATGAGGTTCTTTAAGACGGGACCAGGTGAATATGGCGAAGGCGATGAGTTTCTGGGACTGAAGGTGCCCCAGACGCGTAAGGTTGTCGAAGCAGTTCCAAGAGACTTCCCCTTGAGCGAAGTGCCGGAATTGCTGATGAACCGTTGGCATGAGATAAGACTATGCGGACTGTTGATACTGGTGGCTAAATTCGAGAAACTGGCAGCCAAGCGATTGGAAAACGACCCCAGAGCTATTGCGACGCGTGATGAAATCCTTTCGATGTATTTGCAATATGCGGAACAAGCCAACAACTGGGATCTCGTGGACCTCTCTGCCCCCAAGATTCTCGGCCACTGGCTGCTACTGCCATCAAGCCTGGGCGATAAAGACTATAAGATAAAAGTATTAGACGACCTCGCGCAAAGTCCCTGTCTTTGGAAACAGCGCATTAGCATCGTTTGTTCGTGGAAGACTTCGCAAACGGGCGACCCCTCGTGGTGCCTGCGTTATGCCGAAATCCATCTGCACCATCCTCACGACCTGATGCACAAGGCAGTGGGATGGATGCTCCGCGAGATGGGCAAGCGCGTATCGACGGACCTGCTTCGTGACTTTCTCCGTCAGCACGTCCACGAGATGCCCCGCACCGCGCTCCGCTATGCCATCGAAAAAATGCCAGAGCAGGAACGGCAGTATTGGATGAAACAATAGCACAAATCAAGGCACTAATTTCGTGCAAGATAGTAAGAACGGTTATTTACACAGTACTATTCTTACACTTTGCACGAAAACAGAGGGATAAGTATTCAATGTGTCAATAGAAAGGTATGGTTTTCGATGGAAGACTATACAAAATGATATTTATTCGGTTTTTTTACAAACATAACGGCGATATTCTTTGGTCAGTTATGACTTTTTGACTACCTTTGCACTCGAAATGTTATCAAAAAGACAGAATAACTAGACGTTTATGAGCAAATTGGCACAAAAACTCAGATTTTCGAAGATGCATGGTTGCGGAAACGACTACATCTATGTCAATACGATGGAGTTCACCGTGCCAGACCCAGCGTCAGCAGCCATCGCCTGGAGCGACCGCCACAAGGGTATCGGATCCGACGGTCTGGTGCTGATAGGGAAATCGCCTGTGCCGGAAGCCGACTATACCATGCATATATATAATGCTGACGGGAGTGAGGCCATGATGTGTGGCAATGCGTCGAGGTGTATTGGAAAGTATCTCTATGAGAAGACCCACCCCTGGCCCCTCCCTGTGAAGGAGGGGAATGGTTACCAAGAGACCGAGATTCGGTTGCTCACGTTGTCTGGCATCAAGGTTCTCTATTTACATATTGTTAATGACATTGTGAAGAGTGTGACAGTGGATATGGGCGAGCCAGTCTTCGAAGACGAGACCCTTTTCAATCCCACTCTCGCGAAAAGTCTATCTACTCCCCTCCATGACAGGGAGGGGCAAGGGGGTGAGACTGTTCTTTTCGTATCAATGGGCAATCCCCACTATGTTATTTTTACGGACAAGGTGGACCAGGTGGGTGAGACGGGACCGGCACTGGAACAGCACCCTGCCTTTCCGCAGCGCTGCAACATAGAGTTTGCGCAAGTTCTGCCCGACGGTCGTATCAGAACGCGTGTCTGGGAACGTGGCAGCGGCATCACCCAGGCTTGCGGTACTGGTGCCTGCGCTACGGCTGTTGCGGCTGCTGTTACAGGCAAGGCAGGGCGCAAGAGCGACATCGTGATGGATGGCGGCACGCTTCACATTGAGTGGTGCGAAAGCGATAACCACGTCTATATGACCGGACCCGCCGAATTTGTCTTCGACGGCGAGGTATATGCCCCCTAAGTTAGGGGGCGACAGGGGTCTGAACAGGCGCAGTCCCCGAGTAAAATCATTAATGGTCTGATAACGCTTGTTCAGACCCCCATCCCCCTAACTTAGGGGGCTTTGAAAATATGGCACTAGTAAACATACATTTCCTGAACCTGCAGAACAACTATTTGTTCGCCGACATTGCCAAGAAGGTGAATGCCTTCAAGGTGATGCACCCCAAGGCCGATGTGATTTCGCTGGGCATCGGCGATGTCACACAGCCGCTGGCACCCGCTGTCGTGGAGGCTATGCACAAGGCTGTCAACGAAATGTCCACTGCGGAGGGTTTCCGTGGATACGGTCCCGAACAGGGCTATCCTTTCCTGCGTGAGGCCATTCTAAAGAACGACTTTGCACCGCGTGGCGTGCGACTCAGCATCGACGAGATATTCGTGAACGACGGGGCGAAGTCGGACACCGGCAATTTCCAGGAGCTGCTGCATTGGGACAACTTCATCGGCGTGACCGACCCCATCTATCCTGTATATATCGACTCGAACGTGATGATCGGGCGCTGCGGCAGCTATCGCGACGGACGATGGACGAATGTGCGTTACCTGCCCACGACGGCGGAGAACGGCTTTATTCCTGAGCTGCCCAAGGGCCGCCCTGTGGATGTCATCTACCTGTGCTACCCCAACAATCCGACGGGCACGGTGCTGACCAAGCAGGAGTTGCGCAAGTGGGTGAACTATGCGCTGAAGAACGACGCGCTGATTCTCTTCGATGCCGCCTACCAGGCGTATATCCGCGACTCGGAGATACCGCACAGCATCTACGAGATACGGGGTGCCAAGAAGTGTGCCGTGGAGTTCCGCTCGTTCTCCAAGACGGCAGGTTTCACCGGTGTGCGCTGTGGCTATACCGTGGTGCCCAAGGAGGTCAGCGTATCGACTTTCGAAGGCGAGCGCATCCCGCTGAACCAGTTGTGGCTGCGCCGTCAGTGTACGAAGTTCAACGGCACCAGCTACATATCGCAGCGGGCTGCCGAGGCCATCTATTCGCCCGAAGGCAAGCAGCAGATACAGGCCACCATCGACTATTACATGGACAATGCCCAACGCATGCTGAAGCGTCTTCGCGAACTGGGCTACGAGGTGTATGGCGGCGAGAATGCGCCGTACATCTGGATGCGCACTCCCGACGGCATGGGTTCGTGGCCGTTCTTCGAGGCGCTGCTCTATGGTGCCAATGTGGTCTGCACGCCGGGTGTCGGCTTCGGTCCGTCGGGCGAGGGCTACGTGCGGTTCACCGCCTTCAGCAGCCACGAGAAGACGGAGGAGGCCCTGGACCGGATAGAGAAATGGAGCAAAGGATAGCGAAACCGGTATCAATTATATGTTAGCAACCCCATTGTGGGTTTTAGTATTCATTTAAAGGTAAAAAGGTATGAAAAGAATTGAAGCAATCATCCGCAAGACGAAGTTCGAGGATGTGAAGGAAGCATTGCTCTCGTCGGACATCGACTGGTTTGAGTACCACAACGTGCACGGCATCGGACAGAGCCGGCAGGAGCGTATCTACCGTGGCGTGCAGTATTCGACGGACGTGATAGAGCGCGTGGCGCTGACCATCGTGTGTCGCGACCCGCTGGTGGAGCCTACGGTGAAGGTGATACTGAATACGGCCCATACGGGCGAGGTGGGCGACGGCCGCATCTTCGTGAGCGACATGACCGACACCTGGAGCATCCGCACCGGTGAGCACGGCGACACCGTACTGAGAGACAAGAAGTAAATGCTTTTGTATAACCATCCCGATATGCCATCAGCATGAACAGAAACGCTCATGCACATGATGAAAAAGGCTAATGCGCATGAACGGAACGGATAATGCGCATAAACGGAGTCGATAATGCGCATAAACGGAGTCGATAATGCGCATAAACGGAATTGATAATGCGCATAAACGGAATTGATAATGCGCATGAACGGAATCAATGATGCGCATGAACGGAAAAAGTCGTGCAGAAGGCATGAAAAAGGGATATTTAAAACCATAAACGATTATGAACGAAATAGGATTATCACTCGATACCGTATGGATGCTATTGGCAGCCATG